>NZ_JBSGVW010000004.1:199298-375989 GCF_053608645.1 Streptomyces sp. NPDC055013 | reverse complement strand
ACGTAACCACGGCCACGCTCGACCGTGAGCTCCATCTCCAGCTTGCCCTTGCCGTTGAGCGTGGCGAGGACCAGGTCGGGGTTGTGCACCTCGACACCGGCCGGGGGCGCGATGTCGGCGGCGGTGACCAGACCCGGACCCTGCTTGCGCAGGTACATCACGACCGGCTCGTCGTGCTCCGAGGAGACGACCAGCTGCTTGATGTTGAGGATCAGGTCGGTGACGTCCTCCTTGACGCCCGGCACGGTGGTGAACTCGTGCAGGACGCCGTCGACGCGGATGGACGTGACCGCCGCACCCGGGATCGAGGACAGGAGAGTGCGGCGGAGAGAGTTGCCGAGGGTGTAGCCGAAGCCCGGCTCCAGCGGCTCGATCACGAACCGGGAGCGGAATTCGTCGACGACCTCTTCGGTCAACGAGGGACGCTGAGCAATCAGCACGGGGTATTGCCTCCAGTGTTGGGCGCCCGCTATGTGACGCCGTAGACACCACGAAGGGTACGGCCGGTTCGGCCTCATTGGAGACCGAACCGCCCGTACCCCGACCAGTGGCTTGCGATGGGCACCGGATCGGTCCGGCCTGAGCGAGCCCGGCTGAGCGGGTGACTTCCGGGCGAGGTGTGGGGCGGTCAGCCGGTGTCGTCGACGGGAAGGCCATCGATGAGGCCGCCGATGCCGGTCTCACACAGCATGGCTCAATGTGCTGAAGGCCCTTCGGCCACAGACCCACGTCGGGGCGTCGTCGGTCGACGACCACGCATCCGACTTCGCTGCCGTGCCCATGCGGACGGTCGGTCGCTGAGGCCCCCGGCACACCCGCTCCCACAGCCGCCGTGCTGGACCCTGTCGAGGTCGCCGCGTCCGATCGCTACGGTGGACTACGCCGGCCCGGAGCTGACGACGAGGACGAGGACCGGGACACCAACGGGAGGGGCACACCATGCAGTTGGCCGCTGACAAGGGCGACATCAATACGATCATCGGGGGCATCGCTCCCGACTGGGGGCCCTTCGGGGCTCTCGGTACCGAGGCCAAGACGATGATCCAGGTGGTCATGGCCCTCGCCATCCTGATCTGTCTCGCGATCGCCATCTGGGGCGCGGCGAAGCAGCGGATCGGTGCCACCGCCCTGCGCGACACATTCAGCGCCGAGCAAGGCAAGGGCCTGATCGTCGCCGGACTGACCGGCGTATTCATCATCGGCTCGCTCGGCACAGTGTTCACCATCGTCTACGGCATGGCCGTCTGACGACCTTGCGCACGGCCCACCGAGGAGATCGTCGGACGACGGTCACGACCTCGGATTGCCGGCCGCCGGCTCGCCGGGAATGGTGCGGGTCCCGCTTGTCCGCCTGCGCCGCACCGGTGCGGTCGGTGGCGCGCACGGTGAGGGTGTGGCTGCCCCATTGCGGCCGCGTCGGACATCGGCGACGTGAGCGACCTCTGGTGGGCCGGGCCCTTCTCACCCACTGGGCGGCTGGTGTCTCGGCTCGGTGGTCTGCGACAGCTCTTGAGTGATCCGTTGCCACACCCGACCCAGAGGCGCGACGGGCAGATCGGCCGCGTCGACGCTGCGCGCGAGGACCACCACCCGTGTCATCCGTTCCAGTTGCTCCCGGCAGGGGCGACAGGTGGAGACGTGCCGCAGGGCATCGGTGTCCTCGCTGAGCGTGACGCTTCCCAGTGCCAACTCCACCAGGCGGGCGGGCTCGAGGTGTGCCACCGTTCCCTCCCCTCCGGTTCCCTCGCTGTGTCTCGTCGCCGATTCCGGCCGCACGCAGCGACAGAGCGCTTGGTGCCGTCTCAGGGCTGTGGAGGCTTGGCGATGACGATGAGATTGGACTGGTAGCCGCCCAGCTCGGGCCTGAACGGTGGCGCGCAGGTGATCAAGGTGAGGACCGGGGGGCCGGCCCGGCGGAACACGGAGGACGGGAGCCCGTCCTTGGGCACCGTCGAACGCGAGACGACACGGTACGTGATCGGCTCTGCGCCGACGCGCTGTACTTCGACCCGGTCGCCGCGCCGTACCTCGTAGAGGGCTGCGAACTCGCCCAGGGCGCCGGTGTCGCTGTCCACGTGCCCGACGAGCACAGCCGATCCGTGGGCGCTTCCCGGGGCGGGGCCGAAGCGATACCACCCGGTCACCGTGGGATCGCCGGGTATGGAAAGGGCGCCTTGTTCGTCCACGCCGACCGGACGAACCGCCGCGTCGATGCCGACGCCGGGCACTTGAACTCGTTGCGGCGGCGGGTCGTGACGCGGGCGTTCGGGCCGACGATCTTGGTCGTCCACAGGCCGCGTCGATGCGGCCGCCTGAACAGGTGGGGGCGGGGCTGGTCCGAAGTCGGCAGGACGGGAGGCCGGACCTGACGGTGACGGCTGCAGGGTGAGTACTGCTGTCAGCGCGGTAGCTGTCGCCGCCAGGCCGGTCAGCCGTCGAACGGCGTCAGTCACGCCGTCCGGCGACTCGACGTGCCGCAAAGACGCCCGCCGCTGTCACTGACACTGCGCCGACGGCAGCCCAAGCCAGCCACTGGCTGGAGGAGTTGACGGCGAGGGCGGCGCCGTTGCCGCCCGCGTGGACGGCGTTGGGGGCCGATTCCATGCCGGTGAACGTCTGGGTCTTCAGCGCCAGGTTCTTGTCGTCGGCGCTGCCCCAGGCGTAGACGACGTTGCTGGTGCCCTCCTTGAGGTTCAGGTCGGCCGGGCCGATGGCGACGGTGTCCGTGCCGGCGAGCACCACATCGGCGGAGATCGTGCCGGCGTCGACGTCGGCGGTGGCTTCCTTGGGATTCGCGAGGTCCTTGAAGACCGGTTGTCCGTCGGCCCGGACGTCCACGCTGGGTGCGGCGGCCACGTGACGTACCGTCAGTCGCGCTTGGCCTGCGGGGACGTTCGACACGTCGTTGACGAAAGCCGTCAGCTGCGGCTGGCCGTCGGCGGAGAGATGGGCGGCGACCGTGGCGTTCGCTCCTGCGGGAACCTCGATCTTCTTTTCGATGGCTGGTGTGCCGTCGGGGCCCTTGCCGGCTTCGAAGACCTGGATGTCGTAGCTGCCCGCGTCGAGGGGCTGGGGGGCGGTGACGGTGCCGGGTTTGAAGTCGCTGAGGAGTTCGTTGCCGTTGGCGTAGACGTCGACCGTCAACCCGGGAACGCCATGGAAGACCGACACCATGGCCTTGTCGTCGGTGTTGGCGGCGTCTGCCGCCAGGGCGGGCGCGGTGACGCCGAGCGCCAGGGCGCAGGTGCCGGCCGTGGCGGCGATGGCGAGGGGGAGCCGGGAGGTCATGGGGATCATCCCTTCGGGGAGTGGGTCCGCCGAGTGTGAGGACTCATCCGTGGTTCCTGCGCCGGGGCCGAGACGGATGCGGGCGGAGCCGTTTAGGCGGCCCGTCTTGTGCGCGCGGTCCGTCAGCCTTGTGCGTGCGGCCCGTCGGCGCGGCTTTGTTCCAGGGCCCCGTGCAGACGGTGCAGGCCGCGGCGGGCATGGCTTTTCACGGTGCCCAGGGGCATGCCGGTCCGCTCGGCGATCTGGGCGTGGGTCAGGTCGTCGTAGAAGGCCAGACACAACACCTGTCGCTGGGTCTGGGGCAGTCGTGACAGTTCGTCCACCAGCAGGACACGGTCCACGACGTCGTCCGGTGACCGTCCGTCGGGCAGCGGCGTCCCGGCTTTGTGGGCTGTTGCGTCGATGAGGGTCAGGCGCCTCGTCCTGGCCGCCAGCGCGTCGACGATCTTGCGGCGGGTGATGCCGACGAGCCAGGCGCCCAGGGCGCCGCGCTCCGGCTGGAATCCGGCCCGCCCGCGCCAGGCGCCGATGAAAACCTGCTGGGTGACGTCCTCGGCCTCAAAGGAGTCGCCCAGCGACCGGGTGGCCATGGTGTGGACGAGGGAGCCCCAGCGCCGGTAGATCGCGGCGAAGGCGTCTTCGTCGGCGGCTTGCAGGCCGCGGGCGAGTTCGTCCTCGTAGAGGGTCTCTTCCGGTGGCGGCGCGCCGATGGGTGACGCGGAGGAGGTGGCTGATCGCGTCTTCGTCCTCATGACCCGGTTCCTCCTGCCTTCGTCATGTGCCAGGGGTGGGGCGAGCCGTCCAGCGAGTCGTGCTGGTAGCCGTGCGTGCCGTGGTGTCCGGCGCGTGTCTGTCAGTCTTGGAGGCACAAACGACGCAAGCAACATGCGTCGTTTGTGCGTCGTACACTGCGGATGTGAGCAGTAGCGACGACGCGGACCTGGAGCGCGCGGCCGGACTGACGACCGGCGAGGTGGCCAGGCGGCTCGGGGTGGCGCCCACGACGATCCGCTCGTGGGACCGCCGCTACGGCCTCGGTCCCGACGCCCACACAGGCGGCAGGCATCGCCGCTGGAGATCCGCGGACGTGGCTCGGCTGGAGCGCATGTGTGCGTTGACGGCGACCGGGCTTCCCCCCGCCGAAGCCGCGCGCCTGGCGCGTGACGAAGAGCCGCTGCGCGACGAAGAGCCGCCGAAGGGCGACCAGGTCGGGCTGCGTGCCGCCCCGCCGCCACGACCGGCGGCCCGCGGGCGCAGCCAAGCCGGGAGCGGCCTACGCCTGGGCAGCGTGCGCCAGGAGTGCAAGGGAGTGGCCCGTGCGGCACTGCGCCTCGACGCCACCGCTCTGCAGCAGCTGCTGGCGGGCACGATCGAGGAGCACGGTTTGGTCGCCGCCTGGACAGAGGTGATCATGCCGACGCTGCAGGCGGTCGGCCGCAAGTGGGAGAGTTCCGGCGAGCGATACGTCGAGGTTGAACACTTCCTGTCGTGGCATGTCTCAGGTGCCCTGCGGCGCAGCGCACCGCCCGAGGTGGCCGACCGGCCGGGCGCCGTCACGTTGCTGGCCTGTGTGCCGGGGGAGAACCACACGCTGCCGCTGGAGGTGCTCGCCGCCGCACTCGCCGAGCGTGGCGTTCCGGTGCGCATGTTCGGCGGAGCCGTGCCCGCAGAGTCGCTGGTGGCGGCGGTGCGCAGGACCGGACCGTCGGCAGTGTGCCTCTGGGCGCAGTCGCGTACGACCGCCAGCTGGCCACTGGCTCACCACGTGTCCGCCATGGAATGGGGGATGCGCGGTGCTCGCAGAAGGCCGGCGGTCCTGACTCTCGGGCCCGGCTGGGCCGGCCGTACCGCACCCGGTCTGTTGCCGCGCCCGACTGGGCTGGCGGAGGCCGTGACTGCGGTGGAGTCCCTCATGCCGAGGTGAAGTGCGCTCCTGCGGGGGGCCGGGGCGGGGAGGCACCGGATCGCAGTGAGGTCGAGGCCGCGGTGAGCAGGTGCGGTTCACGTGCATCCAGGAGCGGTCGGCGTCCGGAAGACGGGGTGTGGAAGAAGTCAGGGTCCCTGTCCGGGACCTGGCTGCCGCGACGACACTCAAGGCCCGGAGCGAGGTGTGAACATCAACGGCGCGCGTGCGCTGGTGGCCGGCGCCACCGGCGTCCTCGGCAGCGCTCTCACGGCCGAACTGGCCGCCCGGGGAGCTCACCCCGCTCTCGCCGGACGCGACGCGGCCCGGCTGGCCCAGGCCGCTCGCGCCTACCCAGGGGCGCCGACGGCAGAGTTCGACGCGTATGCCCCGTCGTCCTGCACGCGTGCGGTGCACGCTGTCGCCGCCGAGCTCGGAGGCCTCGACGCCGTGGTGACAGCCTTCGGTGCCGTGGGTTTCGGTACCTCCCACGAGGTGGACGACGCTGTCGCCGAGCATCTGATGGCGGTCAACTTCCTTGCCCCCGCCGCATTCTTCCGTGCCGCGCTCCAAGTCCTGCCGCCCCACTCGGTGATCGCAGCCTTCACCGGAGTGGTGGCCGAACACCCGCAGCCACGGATGGCCGACTACAGCGCTTCGAAGGCGGCACTGAGCGCATGGCTCGCTGCCGCACGACGCGAGGCGCGGGGCACCGGCGTCCAGGTGCTGGACGTTCGGCCGGGCCATCTGGACACCGGTTTCGCCGACCGGCCCGTGACGGGAACGGCCCCGCCCATGCCCCCGGGAGGCGACCCCGGCCACCTCGTCAAGGCGGTCGTCGACGCGATGGAGACGGACGCCGAACTCGTACGCACGGCTCCTGGCGGAGCGCCCGTCGTCGAACGGTGGGCCAGGTGAACGGGCACCCCGTCCTTCCCGATCAGAGGTCGGATGTGGTCATCGTGGGCGGCGGGGCATCCGGCCTCTGTCTCGCCCATCAGCTGACCGCGACCACCACCCGCTCCGTCACCGTGGTGGAGCCGCCGGACGGACCGTCACGGCCTCCTGAACGCACCTGGTGCTTCTGGGAAGAAGGGCCGAGTGCCTACGAGGAGGCGATCAGCGCCACCTGGTCCCGTCTGCGCGTCCGCGGCACGGACGGCAGCGAGGTCACCGTCGATCCGGCTCCGCAGCGCTACCGCATGCTGCGATCGCCGGAGTTCGAGCAGCTCGTACACGCCAGGCTGGCCGCGCATCCCGGCGCGCGCGTCCTGCGTGCGACAGCCGGCGCCGTACGGGACACCGCCGACGGGGCGGCCGTCAGCTGCGTGGCATCCGACGGCCGGACGGTGACACTGCGCGCCCTCCACGTGTTCGACTCCCGCCCCCTGCACGTCCTGCCGCAGGCCCGCACCTGCCTGGTGCAGCACTTCCGTGGCTGGTTCGTGCGCACGGCCGCGGAGCGGTTCGACGCCACGGTCGCCGACCTCATGGACTTCCGGGTGCCGCAGCCACGTCACGGCCTTGCCTTCGGCTATGTGCTGCCCCTCGCACACGACCGGGCCCTCGTCGAGTACACCGAGTTCTCCCGTGGCCCGCTGACCACCGCCGCGTACGAGGCCGCGCTCGGACACTACTGCCGAGAGATCCTCCGCCTGGGTGCGTTCACGGTGGAAGCGGCGGAGCAAGGCGCCATCCCCATGACCGACGCACGCTTCCCGCGTCGGATCGGCTCCGCCGTCTTCCGTATCGGCACGGCGGGCGGCGCGACCCGACCCGCCACCGGGTACACCTTCGCCGCCGCGCAGCGCCAGAGCCGGGCCATCGCCGCCGCCCTGGATGCCGGGCGCCCCCTCGTGCCCCCTCCCCACGGGCGACGGGCGCTGGCCATGGACGCCGTACTCCTGCGCGCCTTGGACACCGGGCGGATCGACGGCCCCGGCTTCTTCACTGGCCTGTTCAGCCGGATCCCCGCGGAGCGGCTGCTGCGTTTCCTGGACGGGGCGACCACGCTGCGGGAGGAGTGGGGCGTCGGACTGCGCACCCCCATCGGCCCGATGCTGCGCACGGCCGTCGAACTTCCCTTTCTGCCCCGCCACTTTCGCCCCGCACCACGACCCGCGGAGAGCGCCTCATGACACTGCTGCACGACGACGACCTGGCACGCGCCTTCGATCACGCGTCCCATACCTACGACCGCCTCACGGCGCTCAACCCCGGATACCGCACCGAACTCCTGCGCTCCGCACGCCGACTTCGCCTGCCCGACGACGGTGACGGTCTGCACGTACTCGATCTCGGCTGCGGCACCGGAGCCTCCACCCGGGCCCTGCTGCGCGCCGCGCCCCGAGCACGCGTCACCGCCGTCGACGCCTCGTCCGGGATGCTGCACCGCGCGCTGGCCAAGCCGTGGCCCGCGAACGTGCGCTTCCGCCACCTGACGGCTGAGGACGTGGCGACGGCCGGCGAAGGGCCCTTCGACGCGGTCTTCGCGGCCTACCTCTTCCGCAACGTCACCGACCCCGACCAGGTCCTGCGGGCCCTCAGGACCTTGCTGCGACCGGGCGGACGCCTGGCCGTCCACGAGTACAGCCTCAGCGGCTCGCGTGTTGACCGCGCCGTGTGGAATGCCGTATGCCGAGGGGTGATCCTCCCTGCGGGCTCACTCACCGGGGACGGCACCCTGTACCGCCACCTGTGGCGCAGCGTCCGCACCTTCGACACCGCACCCGCCTTCACCGACCGGCTGAACCGCAACGGGTTCACGCACGCGCGCGCCGTTCGGGTCGCCGGGTGGCAGACCGGAATCGTGCACACCTTCCTCGCCCGCAACGGCCGTGCCGCGCACGCGGAGCCGGCACGGTGACGGGCGTGGCACGCGCCGCCGCCCGCAGGGGTCGCGACCGCAAGGCCGAGCGACTGATGCCCGTACCCGGGCGGGACCGGTTCGAGCGCGGGGAGGAGCCGTCCGTCGCCGTGATCGGCGGCGGCATTGCGGGTCTCGCCGCGGCGACCCTGCTGGCCGAACGGGGTGCCCGTGTCACCCTCTATGAACGGGAAGAGTCCCTCGGCGGCCGGCTCGCCGGCTACCGCACCCGCCTTGCGGACGGTTCCGTCGTGACCATGAGCCGCGGCTTCCACGCCTTCTTCCGTCAGTACTACAACCTGCGCGGCCTGCTGAGGCGCACCGATCCCGCCCTTGCGCGGCTCACCTCCTTGCCCGACTATCCCCTGCGGCACAGCGGCGGCCTGACCGACAGCTTCGCCCGCGTCCCGCGAACACCTCCCTTCAGCGCCCTCGGATTCGTCGCGCTCAGCCCCACCTTCGGCTGGCGTGACCTCGCCGCCATGGACGCCCGGGCGGCGCTGCCACTGCTCGACGTGCGCGTGCCCGAGGTGTACGACCGCTTCGACCACGTCGGCGCGACGGAGTTCCTGGAAGGCGTCCGCTTCCCGCAGGCCGCGCATCACCTGGCCTTCGAGGTGTTCTCGCGCAGCTTCTTCGCCGACCCGCGCGAGCTGTCCGCCGCTGAACTCCTGCTGATGTTCCACATCTACTTTCTCGGCTCGGCCGAGGGCCTGCTCTTCGACGTGCCGAACGAGCCCTTCCCACAAGCGCTCTGGGAGCCGCTGGCCGAGTATCTCCTGCGCCTCGGGGCCATCGTCTCCACCGGCACCGCCGTCGACGCCGTCCAACCGCGCGATGGCGGGGGAGCCACGGTGAGGACGGGCACCGCTGCCACCGCTCACGACGCGGTGGTGCTCGCCCTCGACACCGCGGGGCTGCGGCAGATTGTGGCCGCATCCCCCGCCCTGGGCACCGCCCCCTGGCGCGACGACATCGCCGCCCTGCGCAGTGCCCCGCCGTTCCTCGTCTCCCGGCTCTGGCTGGACCGCCCCGTGCGCGACGACCGACCGGGATTCCTCGGCACCAGCGGCTACGGCGGCCTGGACAACGTCAGCGTCCTCAACCGCTACGAGGGCGAGGCCGCCCGCTGGGCCGCCCAAAGCGGGGGAGCGGTGGTGGAGCTGCACGCGTACGCAGTGGCCGATGCGCAGCGGGGCCGGGCCGAGGGGCGGCTCGTGGAGCAACTCCACGCGGTGTACCCGGAGACCCGCGAGGCGCACATCGTCGACGCCCGGCACGAATGGCGCTCCGACTGCCCGTTCTTCCCCGTCGCCTCCCATCAGCGGCGCCCCACGGTGCGCACCCCGCATCCCTGGCTGACGCTGGCCGGTGACGCGATCCGCTGCGACCTGCCCGTGGCGTTGATGGAACGAGCGGCCACCACCGGCTTCCTGGCGGCCAACGCGCTGCTCGCTCGCCGGGGCGTACGGGGGCAGGTGCTGTGGACGGTGCCCCGGGCGGGCCGCTCCCCGGTGCTGCGAGCACTCGGTGGGCCGGCAGCACGTCGAACACTGCGCTGAACCCGCACCGCCGGACGACGCCAGGACTCAGCCCGGGAATCGGCCCGTGCTGCGCAGCGCCCAGCGCCGCTCGGCGTAGGCCAAATCGTCCCGCCAGAGGCGGCCGGCCGCTCGGCGCATGAGAGGGCGCAGGACCGGGGTGGCGGCCCGTGCGAGCGCGAACCCCCTGCGGTCCGAGGCGGCGACGATCGCCTCGACCACGGCGGTCCGCGGTTGACTGTGCCCCTCACCGGTCAGCGGCGTGGCATGGGTCTCCACGACGGAGGTGGCGCCCTCGCCCTCGGTGATGCGCATGACGACCGTGCGCGGCTCGGGTGCCGTGAACTCGGCGCGGACCGGCACCGCCAGAGCGCCCGTCACCCGGAAGGAGACGTCGACGACGAACGCGTCGTCCCCGCCTCCCCGTGGTGCGCGGGCGACGGTCAGGTCGACGAAGGAGTACGGGTGGAACCACGAGCCGTGCCAGGGGTCGAGCCGGTTGGCGACCACGTCCTGCGGCTCGCACCGCCCCACGGCCGTGAACACGGCGTCCACACCGTTGCCCGTCGCGGGACGCACCGGCACCACCGGCATGTCGAGCGGCTCTTCGCCGCCGATCTCGTCCAGCCGTACCCAGAGGAGAACTCCGTCGTCGTGCACGGGGTAGGGCTCCCAGCCGGCGAACGCAGCGCCGTCCAGGGCCAGTCCATGCCAGTGGCACACCAGCGTGCCGCACACCACGCGGCTGTCGCGCAGGGGTGCACCGAGGTGCGGGCAGGCGCCGGGACCCGCGTGCACCAGCCCCGTGTCCGAGCGCCACAGGACGATCTCGACACCGCCCACCGTTCTGCCGTGCGGGCGCTCGCCGGCCCGGACGTCCCGGGAGGCGCCCACGACGAACCAGTTCCCGGAGGGACGCGCCGAGGCGGTCTTGAGCGCGTCGGCGATGAGGCCCGGCCGAGCGTCCTGCCAGGTGGGGGTCTGCGTCGCCCAGTCCGGTGTGCGGCGACGCCGCAGCGGTGGCGTCCAGCGAGGCTTGTGGGATCGGTCGGTCACCCTGCCTGCCCCTTCCGCTCAAGTACGGGCCTACGTGCTGTCAGGGTCGGGCCGGTGCCGCGGGCACGCCAGCGGGCCTCGACGACGCGCACGGCTCCGGACGCGGCCGTGGTCGCGCGGCGCCCGCGAGGCACCACCGCGCGGGTGTGCAGAACGGCGTAGTCCTGTTCGGCGATCGCGTCGAGGATGCCGCCGTACAGGGTGAACGCGGTGCGGATGCAGGGCCGCACCCGCGGGTCGAGCATGGCGATACCGGGTTCTGCCGCCCGGTACACGCCGCGGGTCATGGCCTCGACGGCGACGAGGGCGGCACGGATCCGCCGGTCCGGGCGGCCGGTGCGGCGGCTCCACTCCAGCAGCGGCCGGTCCACGCCGTGGCCGGCGAGCAGGTCGGCCGGCAGATAGACACGGCCCCGGTCCAGGTCCTCGCCGACGTCGCGCAGGAAGTTGGTGAGCTGGAAGGCGACGCCGAGGGCCGCCGCGTGAGGTGCGGCCTCCTCGCGGGGTACGACGGTGCCGAGTACCGGCAGCATCTGCAGTCCGATCGCTGCCGCAGATCCGTGCATGTAGGAGCGCAGTTCGGCGTAGGTCGGATAGTCCGTGACGGTCAGGTCGGCCCGCATCGAGGCAAGGAACGCGGAGAACAGGCTGTGCGCGATGTCGTAGCGTGCGGCCGTGTCGGCCACGGCTCGGACCACGGGCTCGCCCGCACCGCCGGTGTGCAGTTGGTGTGCGAGGTCGCTTTCCAGGCGGCCCAGCATCCGGTCGCGTTCGTCGGGTGTCCGGCCCCGGTCGAGGTCGTCCACGATGTCGTCCGCCCAGCGGGCGAAGCCGTACAAGGCGTGCACCGCGGAGCGTCGTTCCACCGGCAGCAGGCGCGTGGCCAGGAAGTAGGTGCGGCCGTGGCGGGCGTTGAGCTGCCGGCAGCGGGTGTAGGCGGCACGCAGCGCGGGATCGGTGATCCCGGCGGCGTCCAGTTCACGACGTGTCATCAGGAACCTTCCGCGGTCGGGGCGGATGGCGCGCCGACGGCCGACGGGGCCGGCCGGGCAGCGCGACTGGCGTGGGTGGCGCGGCCGGCGGTGACGCCGGTGATGCGGGCGGCGGCGAGTTTGCCGCTGATGAGGACCGTCGGCACGCCGACCCCGGGGGTGGTGCCGCAGCCGGCCAGTACGGCGTTGTCCACGCCGCGTACCAGGTTGCGCGGCCGGAAGGGGCCCGTCTGGGCGAAGGTGTGGGAGACCGAGAAGGGGCTGCCCGCCGCGTGACCCCGAGCCGCCCAGTCCAGCGGGGTCACCAACAGCTCCTCCTGGATGCTGTCCGCGAACCCGACCATGCCGCGCCGCTCCAACTCGGCGACCAGGCTGTCGCGGTAGCGCGGGCCGAGGTCCCGCCAGTCGGCGGCGGACGGCCCGACGGAGGTGTTCGGGCAGGGGGCGAGCACGTAGTGCAGATGCCGGCCGGCCGGTGCCAGGGTGGGGTCGTGGGTCGTCGGGCGGGTGATGAGCAGGGAAGGGTCGCTCATCAGCGTTCCCGAGCGGGTCAGTTCCCTGAACGTGCTCTCCCAGGCCGTGCCGAAGGAGAGCGTGTGGTGGGCCAGGCCGGGCCAGGTGCGATCGGTTCCGGCGTGCAGGACCACCGCGGACGGTGAGTGACGCAGCGGAACGGGACGCCGGGGAGCGCGACCCAGCAACCGGTGAGCGGCGGACAGTTCACAGGTCAGTACCACCGTGTCGCAGGCAATCCGCTCACCCGAGGCGAGCCGCAGGGCACGCACCCGGCCGGCCGACCGCTCCAGTGTCCTGACCTCGGCCGACCATCGCAGGTCGCCTCCGGCTTCGGCGATCGCGTCGGCCATCGCGCGGGGCAGCGCATGCATGCCGCCCTTGGGGAACCAGACCCCGGCCACGGTGTCCATGTAGGCGATCACGGCGTAGGCCGCGAGCGCTCGGGCGGGGGCGACGCCGGCGTACAGGGCCTGAAAGGAGAAGATCCGCCGCAGCCGGGCGTCGGCCAGGAAGCGGCCGATGCGGTGGTCGAGCCGGCCGAAGCCGCCGAGGGCCGCCAGCCGTGCCAGGTCGGCGTTCAGGAGCTGGAGCGGTGAGTCGAAGTTGCTGTCGATGAAGCGCCGCATCTGCGCCTGGTGGAGCCGCTCCAGCCAGATCCGCAGGTCGCGGTAGCCGGCTGCCTCGGCGGGTCCGGCGAAGCGCCGCACCTCCGCCTCCATCGCCGCGCCGTCGGTGTGGACGTCCAGCGAGGTCCCGTCCGCGAAGCACGCCCGATAGGCCGGATGCAGCGCCACCAGCTCGACACGGCGGACGAGGCTGTCGCCGACCGCCGCGAAGGCCTCGTCGGCCAGGTGCGGCATGGTCAACACCGTGGGTCCGGTGTCCAGTTCAAAGCCGCCGAGGCGCGTCCGGCCGGCCCGGCCGCCCGGGCCGGCGTCCCGCTCGACGAGCGTGACCCGGCGGCCGGCGCCGAGCAGATGGAGGGCGCAGGCGAGGCCGGACAGACCGGCGCCCACCACCACGACATGGTCGGTCGGTCCCGCTACCGTCCTCACGCGTGCTCCTCGGTACGGTCCAGGGCGACGCCCGTCGCCCGTTCGAGCAGCGACGCGAACTCCCGCCGTACGGAGGCTTCCGCGCCGGTCTGCTCGAAGTGCCGCAGACTCATGGCCGCCAACTCGACGATCTTCGACTCCGTGACGGCCCGGGCCCCGGTCCGCTCCAGTGCCGCACGCATCCGCTCGACGGTGAGCTGCGAACGGTGGGCCGTGCCAGGGGCGAGCGCTTCGGCGGCCGCGTCGTCCCCGGAGGCGGCCGCGAGCTCGACCGCGACGGCGAGCAGGTAGGTGAGCTTGCGCGACCGCAGGTCTTCGTCGACCGGTTTGCCCGTCAGCGACGGGTCGCCGAAGGCACCGAGCAGATCGTCACGGAGCTGGAAGGCCAGCCCCGCACACCGTCCGGCGGATCGCAGGGCGCCGAACACGCGCGGGTCGGCGCCGGCCAGTGCCGCACCCAGGGTCAGGGGCCGCTCGACCGTGTACCGGGCGCTCTTGAGCGTGGCGACGGTCAGCGCCTCGTCGACATCCGACGAACCCGTTGCCTGGGCATACAGGTCGCGGTACTGCCCGGCGACCATCTCGCCACGCATGGCCCGCCACTCGTCGTACAGGTGCGAACCGTGCGGTGAGCGCAGGGCTGTCTCCGTCATCAGATCGTCGGCCCAGGTCAGCGCGAGATCGCCGGCGAGTACGGCGGCGCAGGCCCCGAACGCATCGGAGGATCCGGTCGTCCTTGCGGCCCTGTGCAGGCGCGCCAGTTCGACGTGCACCGCAGGGCCGCCGCGACGCAGCGGCGATCCGTCCATCACGTCGTCGTGTATGAGGGCGCACGCCTGCAGAAGCTCAAGGGCGGCCCCTGTGCGCAAGAGGGCCGTGGTGTCGCCCGCACCACCGGCGGCACGCCATCCGCACCACACGAACGCGGTACGCAGCCGTTTCCCGCCCCGCCGAATCAGCCCGGCGACCCGGTCGGCCACATCGCCGGCGAACACCGGGTCCATCTCGCGGGCCTGGCGCAGCCGCTCGTCGAGGACCTGCTCCAGGAGTGCTTCGACGGTTCTGGTCGCGTCGAGGGCCGTCGCGGGGGAGTCGACGAGTCCGGCCGGTTCGGCCATCGTCGGCCTCAGTCCAAGCATGCGCGGCCCCTTCCACTCTCCGTCACCTGCACGCGAGTACTTCTGCCGTCGCGACGGATGTGGATGCGCCGGTTTCTGCTCTGCGGGACGGGGCTGTGCCCGGGGAGCACGCCCCACGGGCCGTGCGCCACTAGGGCGGGGTGTCGCCGCGCGACCGCTCCCGACGCCGGATCTCCTCGAGGTCGGCCAGGCGGTCCAGTCCGCGCACGGGCTGGGCCATGCGGTGGTTGTGCTCCAGCCGGGAACGGTGCCGGTCGAGGAAGGCCCAGTAGCCCGCGGTGTAGGGGCAGGCGTGTGCGCCCGTACGGTCCCCGGGACGGTAGGCACACGGTCCGCACAGGTCGCTCATCCGGTTCACGTAGGCACCACCGGACGTGTACGGCTTCGTGGTCATACGCCCGCCGTCGGCGTACTGGGACATGCCGACGACGTTGGGCACCATCACCCAGTCGTAGCCGTCGACGAAGCACCGGTGGAACCAGTCCGTGACCGCGGCCGGATCCCAGCCGCGCTGGAGGGCGTAACTGCCGAGGATCATCAGCCGCGGGATGTGATGGGTCCAGCCCGTGTCGCGTACCTGGGACAGGACCGTGCGCAGGCAGTGCGCGCGTACGTCGTCCGCGTCCAGGTCGTTCCACCAACCGGGCAGCGGAGCGGTGTGGTGCAGCGTGTTGGAGTGCCGGTAGTTCTCGCCGAAGTGCCAGTACAACTGCCACACGTACTCCCGCCAGCCGGCGATCTGCCGGACGAAGCCCTCCACGCTGTTCAGCGGAGCCCGTCCTTCGCGCCACGCCGACTCCGCCTGCTCCACGCACTCGGCGGGATCGAGCAGGCCGAGGTTGAGCGAGGACGACAGCAGGCTGTGGCTCATGACGGGGTCGGCGGCGAGCATGGCGTCCTCGTACGGCCCGAACGTGCCGAGCCGGTGGTCCACGAACCGTCGCAGGGCTGCCCGGGCCTCGGTGCGGGTCGCGGGAAACAGGCGTGGCCCGTCCCGGCCGACGAAGGACACGTCGCCGTCCTTCTCCCAGCGGTCGAGGTCGTGGCGGACCTCGTCGTCGATGTCGTCCTCGCGGGGGCGGTAGGGACGGTCGACCGGCAGGACGGTGGCGTCGCGGGGCGGAGGCTGCCGGTTGTCGTGATCGAGGTTCCACCGGCCTCCGGCAGGCTGGTCGCCGTCCATCAGCAGGTCATGTTCGCGCCGGACCCAGTGGTAGAAGCTCTCCTGACGCAGACTCTTGCCGCCCTGTGCGTCCGCCCACCCGGCGAAGGCGTCCATCGGCACCAGGAATCCGCGCGCCGGCCCCATCCTGACGTGAGACAGCGAGCGCACCAGCCGCACCGCGGCGTGCGAGGTCGGGTGGTGCACGGTCAGCGGGTCGTTGCCCGCCGCTCGGGCCAGTCCTTCCCGGTAGGTGTCGCAGCGGACGTAGGTGACCCGGTCGCCGAGTTCGGCCGCCCGGTGTCGCATGGCGGAGAGGACCAGGTGGGCCTTGGCCCGGTGGAAGCGCCGGCGCCGGAACACCGACCGGGCCTCGATCATCAGCAGCGGCGAGTCACGGCCGGGAAGGCTGTCCTCGGACGGGCGCAGGAAGTGCGGACCGAGCTGGTCGCCGAAAAGCCAGTGCATGAGGCGCTCCCGCCGTCAGTCCCGGCCGCGTGCGCGTTTGAACCGTGCCAGTCCGTCCCCGAGATCGATCAGCGGCTGCGGATAGTCCACCTGGGCCCGTTCGTCCTCAGGCATCCGCCAGGGCTCGTGGACATGGGTGTCCGCCACGTCCCGCAGTTCCGGCACCCAACGACGCACGTAGCCTCCTCCCGCATCGAAGCGCTTGCCCTGAACCACCGGATTGAGGACGCGGTGGGGGCGGGTGTCGGTGCCGGTTCCGGCGACCCATTGCCAGTTGAGCTGGTTGTTGACGATGTCGCCGTCCACCAGCAGGTCCAGGAAGTGACGGGCGCCGATCCGCCAGTCCACGTACAGGGTCTTGGTCAGGAAACTCGCCACCAGCAGACGCCCCCGGTTGTGCATCCAGCCCTCGTGGCGCAGCTGGCGCATGGCCGCGTCGACGATCGGGTAGCCGGTGCGGCCGTCCCGCCACGCGGCGATGTCCTCGGCCGCCTGCTCGTCGGTCCGCCATGCGTCGTTTCGGGGCCGGTAGTCCCGGCTGGAGGCGTCGGGGCGCGCTGCCAGAACCTGATGGTGGAAGTCGCGCCAGCACAGCTGCCGTACGAACGCCTCCGCCCCCGCCCCGCCGCGTTCGCGGGCCCGCTGGACGAGTTCCACGGGGGAGAGGGCTCCGAAGTGCAGGTAGGGCGACAGTCTGGAGGTGGCGTCGCCCGCCAGATCGTCGTGCCGGTCCGCGTACGCGGACAGGTCCTTGCGGGCCCACCGGTTGAACCGGTCGCGGCCCGCCGCCTCCCCTCCGGTGGGCAGACCCAGCGAGATACCGGACAGCTCGTCGCGGGAGGGCAGCGGCTCGCCCTGTACCGCGTCAGGGACGTGCACGGTGCGCGGTGCCGGACAGATGTCCCTGAGCCGCTCCTGGGACCACTTGCGGAAGTACGGGGTGAACACGGCGAAGTGATCGGAGCCGGCCGGCGTCACAGCGCCCGGGGCGACGGCCGTGACCACCGTGTCGTGCACGCGCAGCGCCACGCCCTGTGCGCGCAGACCGTCCCGAAGCTGCTCCTCCCGTCGGTGGGCGTATCCGGTGACGCCCGCGGCCATGTGCACCTCGGTCGCCTCACACTCCGCGGCGACCGAGCAGACCTCCTGAGCGACTGGCCCCTTGCGTACGACGAGCCTGCCGCCGCGTCGGCGCAGCGAGGCGTCGAGGTCGGTCAGGCAGTCGGCGAGGAAGGCGCTGCGGTTGGGCACGTCGAAGCCGGTCGCGTGCACCCCCGGATCACGGACGAACAGCGGGACCACCTCATCGGCCGCCGCGAGGGCTGCGCGCAGCGGCGGATGATCATGCAGACGCAGGTCCGAGGTGAACAAGACGACCGCGACGGTCATGGCGATGCTCCTGAGAATGCGATCCGGTGGTGAGTGTCACTGCCCGCTTCTTCCGTCGCGCCGCGCAGTACGGATGCGGTCCGGGTGAGGGGTGGCCCGCCGCGCGCTCATGCCCTTGGCTGCGGCTTGGGTGATGTTGCGGGCCATACCTCCGAAGACGACCGCGTGGAACGGGGACACGGACCACCAGTAGGCGTGGCCGAGCAGCCCGCGAGGGTGGAACAGGGCGCGCTGCCGGTAGCGGGTGCGGCCCTCTTCGTCCGTCGCCGCGTACATCTCCAGCCATGCCAGGCCCGGGAGCCGCATCTCCGCCCGCAGGCGCAGCAGTCTGCCCGGTTCGATCTCCTCGACCCGCCAGAAGTCCAGTGAGTCGCCCACGCGCAGGCGTTCGGCGTCGCGTCGTCCGCGCCGCAGGCCGACGCCGCCGACGAACCGGTCCAGCCAGCCCCGGACCGCCCAGGCCAGGGGGAAGGAGTACCAGCCGTTGTCACCGCCGATGCTCTCGATCACCTTCCACAGTGCTTCCCCGGACGCGTCGAGAGTGAGTTGCCTTTCGTCCAGGTAGAGGCTGCCGCCTGCCCAGTCCGGGTCGGTGGGCAGCGGGTCGCTGGGCGCCCCGGGGACGGCGGCGGACGACCAGCGCGTGACGACTTGCGCCTCCCGCACCCTGCGCAGTGCCAGCGCCAGCGCCTCGTCGAAGGGCAGCGGCCGGCCGGGAAGGTCGGGCACGTACCGGTCGATGTCGTGCTCCTTGCACACGACCTCATGGCGCAGCGACTCCGTCAGGGGCCTGGCGATCGAGGCGGGCACCGGCGTGACCAGGCCGACCCAGTGACTGGACAGCCGCGGGGTGAGCACCGGCACCGGCACGATGAGCCGCCGTCGCAACCCCGCGACGACGGCGTAGCGGCGCATCATCTCCCGGTACGTCAGGACGTCCGGCCCACCGATGTCGAAGGCCCGGTCGACATCGTCCGGCATGGATGCCGAAGCGACCAGGTACCGCAGCACGTCCCGTACGCCGATCGGCTGAGTCCGGGTGTGAACCCAGCTGGGAGTGACCATGAGCGGAAGCCGCTCGGTCAGATAGCGCAGCATCTCGAACGACGCCGACCCGGAGCCGATGACGACGGCCGCCCGCAGCACGGTGGCGGGCACAGGAGCGTCGAGGAAGATACGTCCCACCTCGGCCCGCGAGCGCAGATGGGGAGAGAGGGACCGTTCGGGAACGTCGTGCGGGGTGAGCCCGCCCAAGTACACGATCCGCCGGACCCCCGAGGCGTGCGCCTGCTCGGCGAAGTTGCGGGCGGCTCTGCGGTCGGTGTCCTCGAAATCACGACCGGACCCGAGCGCGTGCACCAGGTAATACGCGACGTCGATGCCGCGCATGGCGGAGGCTACGGAACCCTGGTCCGTGACATCGCCCTGAACCGTCTCGACGTCCGCTGCCCAGGGATGGTCGCGAAGCTTGCCGGGGGACCGGGCCAGACACCTGACCTGGTGGCCTGCCCGCAGCAGTTCAGGGACCAGACGCCCGCCGATGTACCCGGAGGCCCCGGTGACCAGGCAGGTCAGCGGCTTCACGGTCGGCTGTCCGGATGTCTCCACCATCGACTCCTCCTCGCCCCGACCCCGGCGCGGCGGCTCTCAAGCGCCGTAACCGAGCGTCGGCGCCGCGGTGTTGTCCGTTGCCCGCCTTGTCCGCCACACCCATCGTCATCTTCATGCGCCTCCTGCGAATGGGACGGACGCCGGGGCCTGACCCGCCGGCCCTCACATGACCACTTCGCACGCGGCGCGGTCGACGGATGCACGACGCTGGCGGCCGGGCGTTCAACCGGGCGAAGCATCGGCACTCGCCGCCTGGTCGGCGCGTCCTCCGGCACCGAGCAGACCCGTGGCCGTGAACGGCTCCTGGGCGGCCAGGCGCGGCAGTTCACGTCGCGACAGCCTCGTGACGACCGGCGGCATCGCCGCCCGCACCAGCTGGGTGCAGCGCAGCCAACCGGGCACGTAGACCGACGGTCGGCGTCGCTCGACCGCGGTGACCAGCCGTCCGGCAACGTACGCGACCGGATACACCTTGCGCGCCGGCGGCGGCATGTGTCCGCGCAACTCCCGCAGCACCGCGTGCGCGTCGGCGTCGCGGACCATGTCCGTGTCCGTCCAGTTGATGTAGGCGATTCCCACGCCTACGTGCTGATGGGCGACTTCCGCCTGCAGTGCGTGGGCGAACGACTCGACTCCTGCCTTCGACGCGCAGTAGGCGCTCATCATGGGCGAGGCCCCGATGGACGCGAGTGAGGCGACTTGGAGAAGGTAGCCCCGTGTCTTCAGCAGGTCCGCCAGGAAAGTCCGCGCCGTGACGGCACTGCCGACGAGGTTCACCTCGACCACCCGACGCCAGGTCGAGAGATCGGCCTCGGCGAACGGGCCGCCCTCGGCCACCCCCGCGTTGGCGACCACCACCGAGGTGGGTCCGAACCGCGCACGGATCTCGTCAGCGGCGCGAGCCATCCCGTGCTCGTCGGTGACATCGACCTCCCAGCACTCGGACACGCCCGGAAGCGCGTCCCTCACCCGGGCAAGGGTCCGCTCCTCACGGCCGAGCAGCGCCACCCTCGCGCCCCGGCGGCTCAGCTCCTGGGCCATCGCTTCCCCGAGGCCGCGCGCGGCGCCGGTCACGACGGCGGTCCGACCATGCAGCGGGCTCTGGGTGACCGGCATGGAACGACTCCTTTCCGCGGCGGCGGCGGCGCCGACCCGGCCCACGCTAGACGCGGGCCGGGGTGTCAGCACGCCGGCCGCGACTACG
The DNA here is from genome assembly GCF_053608645.1 of Streptomyces sp. NPDC055013. NCBI lineage: Bacteria > Bacillati > Actinomycetota > Actinomycetes > Kitasatosporales > Streptomycetaceae > Streptomyces > Streptomyces sp. NPDC055013. Next base: position 355,799 of record NZ_JBSGVW010000004.1, on the reverse strand, counting down.
CAGGGTGCCTCGCCGGGGCCTCGTCAGGTCCGGGGCCGCGTCGGGCCAGGTCGCTGGGCCACCACGCCCGGCGCCCGATGTCGATCACCAGCGCGGGTACCAGCAGTGAGCGGACCACGAGGGTGTCCAGGAGAACGCCGAAGGCGACGATGAATGCGATCTGGACCAGGAACGCCAGGGGAATCACCATCAGGGCCGCGAAGGTCGCGGCGAGAACCACACCGGCGGAGGTGATCACTCCGCCGGTGGTGGTCAGCCCGCGCAGCACTCCCTGGCGACTGCCGTGTACGAGTGCCTCTTCCCGTACCCGGGACATCAGGAAGATGTTGTAGTCGACGCCGAGCGCCACCAGGAAGACGAAGCCGTACAACGGAACCGACGCGTCCGTGCCGCTGAACCCGAGCAGGTGCTCGAAGACGAGCGCCGACACCCCCAGCGTCGCCAGGAAGTTGAGCGCGACGGTCGCGACCAGCAGGACGGGTACGAGCAGGGAGCGCAGCAGCAACATCAGGATCAGCAGGATGATGGCGAGCACGACCGGCACGATGACCGTCCGGTCGCGGGCGGCGGTCTGCTGGGTGTCGTACTGCTGTGCCGTGTATCCGCCGACCAGTGCGTCGGCCCCGGAGACCGCGTGCACGTTCGCGCGCAGCCGCTCGACCGTCGCCTTCGCCGTGTCGCTGTCCGCGGCGGCCTCCAGCGTGGCGTCGATCCGCACACGCCCGTCGACGACGAGGGGTTCGCCCGCCCCGGGCCGACCGGAGGCGGAAACCGCGCCGGCCGCGGCCACGCCCTCGGTGTCCTCGGCGGCAGCCGTCACCTCGGCGGTGCGGTCGGCGTCGGTGATGATCACAGCGGGGTTGCCGGACCCGCCGGGGAAGTGCTCGCCGAGCTCCTGCTGGGCGGCGACCGAGGGCGCGTCGTTCACGAAGATCTCGTCAAGAGGTACGCCCTTGGAGGACAGGGAAGGCGAGAAGGCCGCGAAGACGGCCAGCACCAGCGCGGTCACCAGCCAGACCCGACGCGGCCGGCCGTCCACCGTTGTGGCGACCGTGCGCCACACACGGCTGCCCTGCGCGGACTCCGCCTTCGGCCTCGGCCGCGACGGCCAGTACGCGGTACGGCCCAGCAGCGCCAGCACCGCCGGCAGGAACGTGAGCGTGGAGAGAACGGCGCACACGATGCCGATGGCACCGACCGGCCCGAGGGCCCGGTTGTTCGTCAGGTCACTGGCCAGGAGGGCCAGCAGACCGAGCGCCACCGTGGCGGCGCTGGCCGTGATCGCACCGAACGAGCGGCGCACCGCGGCCGTCGCGGCCGCGGCCCGGTCTCCGCGCACGGCGAGTTCTTCGCGGAAGCGCGCGGCCAGCAACAGGGCGTAGTCGGTGGCGGCGCCGATCACCAGGATCGACAGGATGCCCTGGACCTGCCCGTCGACCCGGACCACGTCCCGTTCGGCCAGCGCGTAGACCACGGCACAGGCGAGTCCCAGCGCGAAGACGGAGCCGAGGATGATCAGGAACGGCAGCAGAACGCTTCGGTAGACGAGCAGCAGGATCAGCAGTACGGCGCCGAGGGCCACGCCCAGCAGCAGCCCGTCGATGCCCGCGAAGGCGTCCGACAGGTCGGCCTGGCTGGCAGCCGGACCGGCGATCTGCGCTGCCGCACCCGGGACACCCTGCGCTGCCTCGCGCACCGCGTCGAGGGCCAGGGGCAGATCCTCGCCCAGGTCGGGTTCCAGCTGGACGACGGCCTGGATCGCCCGACGGTCGTCGGAGAGGAGAGCGGGCGACGGGCGGCCCACGACACCGGGCTCTCCGGCGAGCGCGCCCATGGCTCGGGTGGCGGCGGTCTGCTGCGCCGCGGTGATGCGTTCGCCGTCCGCGGTCCAGACGACGATCGCCGGCAGGGTCTCGGACTGATCGAACGCCTCTCGGGCCTTGAGCACCTTGGTGGACTCGGCACTCTGCGGCAGGAACGCGGCCTGGTCGTTGGTGGCCACCTCGCCCAGCTTGCCCGCGTAGGGGCCGAGCGTGCCGCCGATGCCCAGCCAGACGAGCAACAGAACGAGGGGTATGAGCCACCGGGCCCAACGCGGTGCGGCTGTCATCAGCATCCCAAGCGATAGTCCGAATAAGTCAGCGATTAAGTATCTCAATCATTGAGTGATCTTATACTGCATGCATGAGCGGTCCCGGCATGTCCTCCCCACCCCTTCCGGCGGACGACCCGACAGGGTTGCAGTCCTTCGCCGTCCTGCTGCGCCGGATGAACGGCGAGTTCAACCGCATCGCGCAGGAGTTCGCCCAGTCCCAGGGGCTGCACCTGACTGACGTGCAGGCGCTGATCGCCGTCCTGGACGCGGACCCCGACGACGGCCCCATGACGCCCGGCCGACTGCGCCAGCAGCTCAACCTGACGTCCGGCGCCGTCACGGCCTGCATCGACCGACTGGAAAGAGCCGGCCACATCCAGCGGGTCCGGGCCGTCGACGACCGCCGCGTGGTCCACCTGCACTACGCGGAGGCGGCCAAAGGCCTCGCCAGGGACTACTTCCGTCCGCTGGCCCACAGCACCGAGACCGCGCGAGGCCGCTTCACCGCCGCCGAACTGACGGTCGTCGTCCGGTTCCTGGCCGAGATGAACCGTGAACTCGTCCTCGTGCGTCAGGGCCCGGACACCCGACCGCCATAACCGCCCGTCGCGGACCCGGGATCCGCATCCGTACCTGCCGTAACTCTCGAAGCGGAGGCATGAAGCTACGAGATGAACTCCCGGTCGATCATCATCTGGCGACCGTCTACCGCTACGGTGCCGGTCTCTGCGGGCTCATCCTGCTGGCCTTCGGCGCTCTGGGCTTCGCCGACGCCTTGAGCCCCCTCGACACGGCGGGGGACACGATCGCGGGCATGTCCACCAACGTCGCCCTCAGCGTCCTCTCCACCGTCGTGGGTCTCGCCCTGCTCGCCGGAGCGGCGATCGGCGGCAACTTCGCCTCCACGCTCAACATGGCGGTGGGCTCACTCTTCGTCCTGAGCGGCTTCGCCCACATCTTCGTGCTGGACCGGGCCGCAAACATCCTCGACTTCGGCATGACCAACGTGATCTTCAGCTTCGTCATGGGCCTGGTCATCGCGACCTTCGGCATGTACGGCCGCGTCTCCAGCAAGCTCTCGCACGACAATCCCTACTGGCAGCGCAGGCACCCGGAGCAAGCGGCACGAGAACGGGCTGCGGCCGCCACGCTGCCCGGAAAGGCGCGCGCCATGCATGCGCTGCCCGGGGCCAAGACAGGCGGTGACGCCCGGGGCGAACACTCGCGCGGGTGACCTGGCCTCGCCGGAGGACCATCCGCAGCCAGGCTCCTGGCAAGCCAAGAACTCACACGTTGCTACGACCAGGGCCCCGGCCGCCTCAATCCGCGGACCGTCGTGCTTCGTCACTGGGGAAGCGCGGCTCATAGCTGCGGGACACCTCGTGCACCTTGCGCAGGCCGAGGAACCCGAGGAGGACCGCGGTCACGATGGCCGTGGCGGAGGCGATCAGGGTCCGCAGGACGTCCCCGGCGCCGGCTGCCTCGCACACCACCGCGGCCAGCACGGCGGTGACGAAGGAGTTGATGAGGCCGACGACAACGGGGGAGCCGGACAGCCAGTGCGTCACCCCGATCCGGCGGCGGAAGCTGTAGGTCGTCCAGATCCCTGGCGGGTCGTCGTGGTGGCTCGCGATGAGGTACGGCTCGAGCTCCGGTGCGAGCTCGACGTACGCGTGCCGCAGCCGGTTCATGCCGATGATCAGCCAGGTGTCCTCGATGTCCGCCTCGATCAGCCGGAAGTACGTCCCGACCCCGACGAGCAGGACGACCGGCAGCACCAGCAACGCGAACGTCGTGAACTCGGACCCGAACCCGGCCGCGTTGGCCACCAGCGAGAGCGCCACCACCGCGGCCGACAGCACCGTCAGATACGTCCCGGTGCGGCTGAAGATCTCCTGCCACGTCATGCTCCGAGTTGCCAGCAGACTCCAGTGCTCGGTCGCCAGGAACTGCGCATGCGGCGTCCCGGCATCAACACCCTTGAGTTCTCTCATCCCCCGAGTGTGACCTCAGTCCTCGACGAGTTTGGAAGGCCCGCCGGTGGTGTCAGCGTTCGCCTTCGAGGTGAGCGACGGCCTTGGTGACGGCATGCCGAGTACGCCCTGCGGCGTCCTGTCCGACGGTGGTGCGGCACGGCGCCGTTCACCCACGGCGCAGGCGCCGCCCGCCGCTTCGGCACGAGGTCGAGGTGGGCTGGTCACCAATCCCGTCGTACCGGGGGATCAACCTCGGTTTCCCGACGAGCGGCTGTGTGCACAACCTTCGACAGGATCGAACGCGAAAGATCCGGGCACCGAAGGATGGACAAGCGCACCAAGCTCGGGACGGACAGGCCCGACGCCAGGGCGTCAACGACGAGAGAGGAACACGATGGCCCCACCGGAACGGGAACCGGAACTGGAAGCCCAACGGGTCGGGATACCGGCCGAGTGCACTGCGGGGGAGACCAGGGTGGCGGCGACACCGGCCACCGTGTCCCGACTCGTCGCGCTGGGATACCACGTGATCGTCGAACCGGGAGCGGGAGAGTTGTCCCGCTTCTCGGACGCGGTCTACGAGGAGGCGGGCGCCCGTCTCGGCGACCCCTGGTCGGCCGAGATCGTGCTGAAGGTCAACGGCCCTTCGAGCGAGGAGATCGGCCGGCTGAGTGACGGAGCGACGCTGATAGCGCTCATCGGACCCGCCCTGCACCCGGAACTGGTGGAGGAGTTGGCCCGGCGGCCGATCACCGTGCTCGCCATGGACGCCGTCCCGCGCATCTCGCGCGCTCAGTCCTTGGACGTCCTCAGCTCGATGGCGAACATCGCCGGATACCGGGCCGTCGTCGAGGCCGCACACGCCTTCGGCCGCTTCTTCACCGGCCAGGTGACCGCCGCCGGCAAGGTGCCGCCGGCCAAGGTGCTGGTGGCCGGCGCCGGAGTGGCCGGGCTCGCGGCGATCGGCGCGGCGCGCAGCCTCGGCGCCGTGGTCCGCGCCACCGACCCCCGGCCCGAGGTCGCCGAGCAGGTGCGCTCGCTGGGCGGGGAGTTCCTTGCCGTGCGGTCCGAACAGGAGGCCGGCGGCGACGGCTACGCCAAGGCCACCTCGGACGACTACAACCGGCTCGCCGCACAGCTGTACGCCGAGCAGGCCGCCGACGTCGACGTCGTCATCACCACCGCGCTCATTCCGGGCAGGCCGGCCCCGAAGCTGATCACCGCCGCGGACGTCGCCCGGATGAAGCCGGGCAGCGTGATCGTCGACATGGCAGCGGCACAGGGCGGCAACGTCGAGGGAACGGTCGCCGGGAAAGCGGTCGTCACCGACAACGACGTGACGATCATCGGCTACACCGATCTGCCCGGCAGGCTTCCGGCCCAGGCGTCGCAGTTGTACGGCACCAACGTCGCCAACCTGATGAAACTCCTGACCCCTGGCAAGGACGGCAGGCTCGTCCTCGACTTCGACGACGTGGTCCAGCGCTCGATGACTGTGGTCCGCGACGGCGAGAAGACCTGGCCACCGCCGCCCGTGCAGGTGTCCGCAGCGCCCACGACATCGGCCCAGGACCCGGAACCGGCCGCTGTCCCCGACGCCGCGGCGAAGTCCACCCGCTCCGCCCGGTCGGGGTACGCCCTCGTCGGTGCCGGAGCGCTCGCGCTCTTCCTGGTGACCGCGTTCTCGCCGCCCCAACTCATCGGCAACTTCACGGTGTTCGTCCTGGCGATCGTCATCGGCTTCTACGTCATCGGCCATGTGCACCACGCACTGCACACCCCGCTGATGTCGGTCACCAACGCGATCTCCGGGATCGTCGTGGTCGGCGCCCTGCTGCAGATCGGGCACGGAAACACCGTGGTCTCCGTGCTCTCCTTCGCCGCGATCCTGCTGGCGAGCATCAACGTCTTCGGCGGATTCGCCGTCACCCGCCGCATGCTCGGCATGTTCTCGAAAGGCTGATCACGGATGACCACCGCCACGGCCGCAGAGGCCGCATACGTCGTCGCCGCGTTGCTGTTCATCCTCAGCCTCGCCGGACTCTCCCAGCACCGGACCTCCCGCTCGGGAGTCGTCTGGGGCATCGCGGGCATGGTGATCGCCCTGGCCGCCACCATCGGTCTCGCCTCGCGGAGCATTACCGCCACCGGTCTCGTGCTGATCGCCGTCGCCACGGCCGTCGGCGGAGGCATCGGACTGTGGCGTGCCCGGGTCGTCGAGATGACCGGCATGCCGGAACTGATCGCCATCATGCACAGCCTCGTCGGTCTCGCCGCCGCGTTCGTCGGCTGGAACGGCTACCTCGACGTCGATGCGGGGGGCCACGCCGGGCAGGAGATCACCGGCTCGCTGCTGCGCATCCACCACGCCGAGGTGTTCATCGGGGTGTTCATCGGCGCCGTCACCTTCACCGGTTCCGTCGTCGCCTACCTGAAACTGTCGGCGCGGATCAAGTCCCGCCCGCTCATGCTCCCCGGCAGACACGCCCTCAACCTGGGCGCGCTCGCCGCGTTCGCCGTGCTCACCGTGGCGTTCGTCGCGCGCCCCCACATGGGACTGCTCATCGCGGTCACCGTGGTGGCGCTGGCCCTCGGCGCACATCTGGTCGCCTCCATCGGCGGCGGCGACATGCCGGTGGTCGTCTCGATGCTCAACAGCTACTCCGGCTGGGCCGCGGCCGCCTCCGGCTTCCTCCTCGCCAACAACCTGCTGATCGTCACCGGTGCGCTGGTCGGCTCCTCCGGCGCCTACCTGTCGTACATCATGTGCAAGGCGATGAACCGCTCCTTCCTCTCGGTGATCGCGGGCGGCTTCGGGGGCGACGCGGTGGTGGCGAGCGAGGGTGGCGAAGACGGGGAGCACCGGGAGATCAGCGCGGAGGAAACCGCCGAACTCCTGCAGGACGCTTCCTCGGTGATCATCACCCCGGGATACGGGATGGCGGTCGCCCAAGCCCAGTACCCTGTCGCCGAGTTGGCGCGCAAGCTGCGTGAGCGCGGCGTCGACGTACGCTTCGGCATCCACCCGGTCGCCGGCCGACTGCCCGGTCACATGAACGTGCTGCTCGCCGAGGCCAACGTCCCGTACGACATCGTGCTGGAAATGGACGAGATCAACGACGACTTCGCCGCCACCTCGGTCGTCCTGGTCATCGGCGCCAACGACACCGTCAACCCGGCCGCCGCCGAGGACCCGGCCAGTCCGATTGCCGGAATGCCGGTCCTGCACGTGTGGCAGGCGGCCCAGGTCGTGATCTTCAAACGCTCCATGGCGCCCGGTTACGCGGGCGTGCAGAATCCGCTGTTCTTCCGCGAGAACAGCCAGATGTTGTTCGGCGACGCCAAGCAGCGGGTCGAGGACATCCTGCGCAGCCTGGACGCCACCGCCACCGCCGGTCCCGGCGATGGTCGGGACGAACCGCTGAAGAGCATCAGCTACGCCGCCGGGCTCAGCGGATCGTAAGGGACTGGTTTCTGTGCCGACTTGACGGCATTGGTTTCGGAGCGGGGGAGTCATGGAGCTGTACTGATCGGTTTCTCTTCTCCGCTCCGACGGCTTTAGAGAGGGCAGGGTCGCTGATCCCGAGTTGCAAGTCGTGTTGCTGGGAGAGCGATAAACCGTGAGCTCAGCTGCCCAGCGGTCCATGCGCAGCGCCTTCGGGGAAATTGCGTCCGGCCCCGGTCAGCCGGTGTCGAGGGCGCCCACCAGGCTGGCCACCGTCACCGTGTTGAAGACGAACGCGATGGCCGAGTTGGCCGCCACCGTTCGTCGCATCTCGCGGGAGATCACCGAGACATCCGTCGTGCCGAACGTCGTCATGACCGACAGGGCGAAATAGACGTAGTCGGACCAGGCGGCGGACCGGTCGCCGGGGAACTCCAGGCCCCGTTCGTTCTCCAGCAGATTGTCGGCCTGGAAGGTGACCGCGAAGGACACGCACACGCAGATCCAGGCGGTGACGACGAGGGTGAGCGCCGCCGCCACCCGGGGTTCGACGGGAAACTGTGAGCCGATGTGCCCGGGGCGCCACACGACGGCCACCACGAGCGCGGCCGCCGCGATGAAGATGGACACGCCGGGCCCGGGCGCGGTCCCCAGCACGTAGCGCTGCATCACCGTGCCGCGGGCGCTGCGCTCCGCCCAGTTGCGGATCCGCTCCTCGGAGGCGGTCGAGAACGCGGGCAGGGACGTCGCCATCACGCGGCTCCCTTGACGAGGTCGGCCGCCTTCTCCGCGGCCATGATCGTGGGCGCGTTGGTGTTCCCACGCGGCACCGCCGGGAACACCGACGCGTCGACGACCCGCAGGCCCTCGACGTCGTACACACGCAGTTCGGGGTCGACCACCGACCCGATGGCACAGGTCGAGGTCGGGTGGTACAGGGTCTGCCCGGACCGCCGTGCCCAGGCCAGGAGCTCCGCGTCGGAGTCCGTGGCCGGCACGTCGTACGGCCCGGTCACGAGGTCGGCCACCGCCCGCTGCTCGGCGATCTCCAGGGCGATGCGGACGCCGGCGACGAGCGCGTCCCTGTCCTCGGCCGTCGTCAGGTAGTTGTGCACGATCCGGGGCGCCACGTCCGGGCGCGGTGAACGCAGGGCCACCGCGCCGCGGCTGGTCGGCGCGAGCACGCATGGACCGAAGGAGAACCCGTGCTCGGCGACCGGGCCGAGCCCCTCCTGGTGGAACAGCACGGGCGCGGCGTGGAACTGCAGGTCGGGAGCGACGAGTTCGTCCCGGCTGCGGAAGAAGCCGCCTGCCTCGCCGATGTTCGAGGTCAGCGGACCGCGTCCCTGGCTCTGCAACAGCGCGGCATTGTCCGTACTCGCCGCGCCGATCAACGACTCGGCGTCGGTACGGAAGTTCAGCAGCGCCATGTAGTGGTCCTGGAGGCCCTGACCGACCGGCAGATCGCGTACGACGCCGATGCCGAACGCGGACAGGGCGGCGGCCGGGCCGATCCCGGACAGCATCAGCAGCTTCGGTGACTCGTAGGCGCCCGCGGAAAGGATCACCTCGCGCTCGGCGCGCACCACCTCGACCGTGCCGCCCCGCTCCACCTCCACACCCGTCGCCCGGCCGCCCTCCACCACCACGCGGTGAGCTCGGGCCGAGGGGAGCACGGTGAGGTTGGGGCGTTCGAGGGCCGGGTGCAGATAGGCCACCGCCGCGCTGCAGCGCAGTCCGTTGCGCTGGGTGAGCTGATAGCGCCCGACACCGAACTGCGTCTCGCCGTTGAAGTCGTCGTTCGCCTTGTGCCCGGCCTGCTCGGCGGCCCGTACGAACGCCGACGTGAGCGGATGCGAGGACCTGCCCTCGCTGACCGTCAACGGGCCGCCCGTGCCGTGGAATTCGTCCGTGCCGCGCTCGTTGTCCTCGGCACGCCGGAAGTACGGCAGCACATCGGCGTACGACCAGCCGGTCGCCCCGGCCGCGGCCCAGCCGTCGTAGTCGGCCCGGTTGCCCCGTATGTAGATCATGGCGTTGATCGAGCTGGAGCCGCCGAACACCTTGCCCCGGGGCAGGTAGGCCCGCCGCCCACCGATCCCGGGTTCCGGGTCGGAGTCGAGGTCCCAGTCGACGTCGGACTTGAACAACTGCGGGAAGGCGGCCGGGACATGGATCTCCTGCGCGGCGTCGGGGCCGCCCGCCTCGATCAACGCCACCCGGACCCCGGGGTCCTCCGACAGCCGTGCCGCGAGCACACAGCCCGCGGATCCGGCACCGACGATGACGTAGTCGTACAAGCTCATCTCATCCCCTTTGATGGGAAAGGCAGTTCGGAAAAGCAGTGCGGGAACACTCTTGGGAAGAACACTTGTGAGGGGGAAGGCACTTCTCGGGCGTGATTACCGAGGTGCCGGACCGAGAGCGCGCGTGAGGAAGTCGAGCTGGTCGGCCAGCGCGCGCCGCTGCCAAGGGCCCTGGTAGACGTCGAAGTGGCCGACGGGGTACTCGCGCAGGTGCGCCCACCGCCCGGCTTTCCTGGCGGTACGACGCGCAGCGCCGGGCGGTGCGACCAGGTCCTCGGTACCGACCTGGAACAGGACCGGGCACGCCAGGCGGGCGGCGAAGGTGATCGGCCGGTTCAGGCCGACACTCAGGGCCGCGCGGGCGCACACCTCGTTTGGGGCCCTCGCCGTCGCCGAGGGCGCGAACATGCCCTGCACCCCCGAGGCCGTGCAGGTGTTCCGGGAGGCCTGGGTCCTCTTCGGCCCCGGCAAGGCGGCCAACGCGGGCGGCGTGGCCACCTCGAAGGCCATGATGGAGCAGGGCGTCATCTGAGCAGGACGCTGCGGCAGGTGGCGTACGACCGGATGCCGAATCGAAGGGTGTGAAGACACGGACATGCCAGCCACGGGATACACAGCGGTCGAGTACGGCGGCGTCAGCGTGCTCGTCGGCCCGCGACAGGGCGCCTATCCGTACGGCAACTCACTCCTCGTTCGCGGCACGAGCGCATCGCTGGTCGTGGACCCGTCGCTGTCGCTCGTCGAGGCCGCGCCGCCGGCTGACGTGGTCCTCGTCAGCCACGCGCACGAGGACCACATCGCCGGTCTCGGCAGCTACGACGTACCCGTCCACATCCATCGCGGCGACCTCGACGCGCTGCGCTCCCGCGCGGCGCTGGTCGCCGGGTACGGCCTTCCGCTCGGCGACGTGGACGAGGTCGACCGGACGATGCGCGACCAGTTCCACGTCCAGGGACGTGCCGACGCGAAGGCATTCGACGACGGCACGGTGTTCGACCTGGGTGGGCGCACGGTGACGGTCGTGCACCTCCCCGGCCACACCGAAGGCCACAGCGGCTTCCTGATCGAGCCGGACGGCTTCCTGTTCATCGCCGACATCGACCTGACGTCGTTCGGCCCGTACTACGGCGACGTCGGCAGCGACCTCCCCGACTACGAGGCCTCCATGCGCCGTTGCCGTGACATCGACGCCCGCTGGTACGGCACCTCCCACCAGAAGGGCGTGATCGAGGGCCCCGGGGAGTTCCGCCACCGGCTCGACGTCTTCGCCGCTGTCGTGGAGAAGCGCGAAGCGGCGCTCCTGGACTTCCTCAGCGAGCCACGCACGATCGAGGAAATCGTCGAACACCGCCTGGTCTACCGACCCCACGTCGAAGGTCCACACGTGCGGCCGGTCGAGCGCAGAACGGCCGTACAGCACCTGGACCGACTGATGAGCCTGGGGCGGGTCGAGGACGTGGAGCAGGGCCGATTCCGTGCGAGACGGCGGGGGTGACCGTGACCGCAGACGGCGGCATGGTCAAAGGGCTCGTCGTCTCGCGGGACTTGATCTGCAGGTGGGCCGTCGATCCCTGGAGCACCCGAAGCCACGCCTCCGCGATGCTCGGGTGTGCCCCGGGTGAATGGGCGCGGCGGCGTGGGCATCACTGAGTGGCCATGTATCTCAGTGCGGGTTCTGCTCCGGCGTCGTCGCTGTCCACCCGGCCCGTCGTGAAGGACAATCGCCTTCGACCACTGAGAACGTCCGGGGTCATTCAGCCGGCCTGCGGTTGCGCCGGACCGAGGAGAAGAAGGACCAGGCGATCAGGACGACGCCGACGAGGCCCGTGATGACCTCGTGGATCTCGTACCGGATGGTGACGAGCAGGATCACGGCGAGGGCGCCGATCGCGTAGTGCGCGCCGTGCTCCAGGTAGACGTAGTCGTCGAGGGTGCCCTGGCGGACCAGATACACGGTCAGCGACCGGACGTACATCGCGCCGATACCGAGTCCGAGCGACATCAGGACGATGTCGTTGGTGATCGCGAAGGCGGCGATGACGCCGTCGAAGGAGAAGGACGCGTCCAGGACCTCCAGGTAGAGGAACATGAAGAACGCCGCCTTCCCGGCCAATACGACCGCCGGAACCTTCTTGCCGCTTCTCCTGGCCGCTTCCTCGGCCTCGTGCCCGCGCTCCTCCTCTTCCTCGAGCTTGCTCTCGAAATAGCCGGAGAGGCCGCCGACGATCAGGTAGGTGATCAAGCCCGCGATGCCGGCGATCAGGACGGTCTCCGCCTTGTCCGCGTGGATGCCGCCGTGCTGGTGGGCGTTGGTGGCGAAGGTCATCGCGGAGACGAGCAGCACGATGAGCGCGATGCAGACGGACAGCATGTCGATCTTGCCGAGCTTGGCGAGCGGGCGCTCCAGCCAGCCGAGCCACTTGATCTCCCGGTCCACGAAGATGAAGTCGAGGAAGATCATCAACAGGAACATGCCACCGAAGGCGGCGATCGACGGGTGGGCGTCGGTCACCAACTGCTGGTACTTGTCCTTGTCGTCGAGCGCGAGCCGTACCGCTTCGATCGGGCCGATCTTGGCGCTGACGGCGACGATCACGACCGGGAAGACCAGACGCATGCCGAAGACCGCGATCAGGATGCCGATGGTGAGGAAGATCTTCTGCCAGAAGGCATTCATCTTCTTCAGGATCCCGGCGTTGACCACGGCGTTGTCGAAGGACACCGAGATCTCGAGGATGGACAGGATCGCCACGATCCCGAAGCCGGTCCACCCCCCGTAGAACACCGCCGCGACCAGGCCGAGCGCGGTGACCGCGAACGACCAGCCGAACGTTTTCAGAATCACTGGCTACCCAATCGTCTTGTACGGGGCTCCCCGCGCCGTACCTGGCTTTGCGAAACCCTGACCTAGGCAAGTGGGATCATCCTACGTAAAGGGTTCGCTCAACTGCCCTCGCTGCCCTGGGAGTTAGGAGCCGCAGTCCTGGCCGGTGTCGCATTGCCAGCCGGAGAAGCCGCCTTCGCGGGGGTTATCGATGTCGTGGTCGAACTGGAGGAATCCCCAGGCCACCCAGGCGATGAAGGCGATGCAGAGGGCGAGTCCGGTCCAGAGGGCCAGCTTCTTCAGGAGCGCGGTGCGACCCGCGTCGTCCTCGCGGGTCGCCACGCCCGTTTCCGTCGTCCGGCCCGCCGCGGGACACCGTGGCGCGGTGCTCGCCGGGGATGCCCCACTCGTCCGGCTTCTGGACCTCGAAACGTGGTACTTGATCTCGTCGCCCTCCTTCTCCTCGAGGAGAAGGTACTGCCGCGGCCCGACCGCGTGCCGGAGTCGGTGATGCCCACGCCTCCGGCCGGCGCCTCCCGTTGGGGGTTCTCGGCGCGCAGCTTCAGGCCCGCACGGCCCTCTACACCACCGCGGCCGGTGGCGTCGTTCCGTGTGCACCCAGCGCCGTCAGCGCCGCCACAGTCATCGCCGTGGTCGCCGACGGCAGGGCAAGCGGCAGATGCGGGGCGAACTCGGGGGAGTGGTTGGACGGGAGGGCCGCGAAGCGCTCCGCCGTGCCGCCCGCGCCCGCCGTCGCGGCCCACTGCCGCGGGCCCACCACACCGACCATCCAGTAGCCGAGCGGCACCCCCGAGCACCCGTGGATCTCCCGCCCGGCATCGCCGTACAGGCCGAAGTCCTCCGTCGCCATCGACGGCGGCCACGCGGCCACCCGCTCGGCGCCCAGCGCCTCTCGGTGGGCGTCGCGGATCGCCGCAGTGAGCTGCTCGTCCGGCAGGGTCACCGGTGAGCGGGACACCATGGTGATCTCCGGTGCGCGCGGACAGCCGGACGCGGTGGCCTCGGCCCGTACGATCCGCTCGACCGCCGACACGGCGCGATCCAGTGCCGCCGGGGTGAGAGCCCGCACGGTGATGCCGAGCGCCGCGCTCTCCGGTACGACGTTGCTGTGCGTGCCGGCGTGGAGCGAACCGACCGTGAGGGTCGTCTGCTCGGCCGGCGCGCTCTCGCGGGAGACGATGCCCTGCAAGCGCATCACCACCGCCGCGGCGGCCAGGACCGGGTCCACCGTCAGGTGCGGCGCCCCCGCGTGACCGCCACGCCCGTGCAGGGTGACGTCGAGGCCGACGCCGCCCGCCAGCACCGGCTGCCCGTGGCCGTGGGCCACCATTCCGCCCAGCAGCGGTGCCGTGTGCTGCGCGAGGACGGCGTCGGGGCGGCCGAAGCGGTCGTAGAGACCGTCCGCCAGCATCGATCGCGCGCCCGTCAGGGTCTCCTCCGCCGGCTGGCCCACGACCACCACCGAGCCCCGCCAGTGCGCACGCGCACGCGCCAGCAGCGTCGCCGTGCCGAGCGCCGCGGCGATGTGGAGGTCGTGCCCGCAGGCGTGCATGTGGGGGCCGTCGGCGGCGTACGGAAGTCCGGTGCGTTCCCGGACCGGCAGTGCGTCGAGTTCGGCGCGCAGGTACACGCGCGGGCCCTCGCCGTTCGTGAGGGTGCCGACCACACCGTGTCCGCCGATGCCGCGCGTCACGGTGTATCCCTCCGCCTCGAGCGTGTCCGCGAGACGGGCCGCCGTCCGGGTTTCCGCGCCGGACAGCTCCGGGTGCTGGTGCAGGTCCATCGCGAAGGCGACGAGGGGGCGCAGCATGGAGTCCAACTGCCCCAGGACGGGCGCGTGTCGGCCGGTGATGACTGGTACGGCGGAGCTCATGCGGGCATGATCCGGCGGACCGGCAGCCAACCGCCGTCACATCGCTGGCAGAACAGCGGCAGAGCACTGACAGGTCACTGACAGATCGCTGTCACTTCGCTGACCGATTTCCAACCGCGGTACTGGCGCGGGCCGCCAGCGCTCTGCCAGTGCTTCGCAGCCGGTCGCGTCAGTGGTGCCCGGTCCAATGAGGGGGCCCAACACCCCGGGAGGAGCCCGGTGGTGTGACCACGTCAGGAGTGATCATGGCTGACAAGTCGACCCTCGCCGCCCTCGCCGACGAGATCCTGGAGCTCGAGTCGGAGACCTTCGAGATCTCGGACTACTCGGACGCCAGCGAGGTCGTGCTCGCCGGATCCACCAGCTGCTCCTCCACCTCGACCTGCTCCTCCACCACCAGCACCACCTCCTGCAGCGCCTGATCCCACGGATTCGGCACGCGGCGGACGGCCGGGTGCGGCTCGTCACTCCTTAAGGAGCGGCGAGCGGCGCCCGGCCGTCGGCGTGTGGTCTCTACGGAAACGGATGTGGCACCCGTCGGATCTCCCCCTCCGCGAGATCGGCCTCCCGCAGTCCGGCCCGGCGCGCGGCAGTTCGCAGGCGCGGCATCCGCAGGGCCCGCTGGCGCGACCAGCCGAAGTCGATGGGCAGCAGGCCGGGCGCCAGGACGCAGACCGTGCGCAGGCCGATGCGTTCCTGCTCCGGAGTGGTCTGGTCGACCACGACGACATCGAGGCCGGCTCGCACCAACTCGTCACGGCACAGCGCCACATCGTCCAGCAGATCGCCGGTGCGAGGCCGCGCGTCCGACTCCCAGGACGCGTACACCTCCGCCATCGGACGGACCGCCGTGGGCTCGTGGTACGGCGTCACGTACGTCGCCGTCTCGGGCAGCCCGTACAGCTGGGCGTGGTCCTTGAGGTGCAGCACCTTCGTGAAGTCGGCCGCCATGGCCTCCAGTTCGGTGCGGCGCTCCCGCACCTGGCCCGGCAGGTGCGGAATGTAAGTCAGTACCTCCGAGAGGGCACCCTCCAAGGCCGATGCCGGGTCGAGGGAAGCGCCCGCGCCGAAGGAGTGGATGCCGGGGCCGCCGTCCCGGCGGACCGCCAGGCCCGTCACCACGGGTACGGCGAGGTCGATCCGGTTGTCGAAGGCGTGCACGTCGTAGCCCTGCAGAGCGGCGCGGTCGATCATCGCGCGGACGATGGGGTCGGTGACCGTGGCCAGGTCGATCTCCGTGAGCCGGATGTCGCCGTACCAGGCGAGGAGGAAGGCGTCCCGCTCGATCAGTTCGAGCAGCCCGCCGAGCACCGCCTCCTCCAGACAGCTGCCGATGGCACAGCCGTTGGAGCACTCGAAGACGAAGTTGTCCGCCGCGAGCCCCGTGCTGTAGTGGACGAGCCGGGCCGGCACCAGCAGCGGACGTTCGTCGCGCAGGGAGTACCCCCAGACCCACGGGATCGGCCGGTCCGGGTCGAAGGGGTCCACGAGCGGATCGTCGCGGTAGGTCTCGGGCGCGTAGAAGCCGGAGTCGGCCGGGTCGAGCGCGTCCTCACCGAGGCTGTTGTACGACGCCGTCAGCAGCCGTGTGCCGCGCCGCCGGTGTGTTCCCGCGTACCGTTCCAGGCCCTCCAGGAAGGCCAGGTTCCGGCTCGCGGAGAAGCCGTTGGCCTGCCCGCTCCAGGTCACGTCGGTCAGACCGGCGTACCCGCGCATGAACACACTGCCCGCGACGGGCGCCGTGGTGGGCGAGGTGATGTTGAGCCAGGTGCCCGCGCCGAGCAGGCCGGTGACCGGGTTGGCGAGCGCCGCCGGCGCGAGCGGGTAGGACGACGCCGGCCGCAGCCGGTAGCTGTCCTCGGCCGGCTTCGGCCTGCTGACCAGGGCGAGTTCGGCCGACTCCCGGGTGTCCGAGCCGCCGGTGCCGCAGTGCGGGCACAGCGGGTCGGCGTACAGCGGGAAGGTCCGTACGCTCAGCGTCGCGAGGTCGAGGCAGGACACCTGCGGCAGGGCCCGGTCGGATGCGGTCTCGCCGGGCGGATCCGGGTTTCCGGGGATGACCGCCTCGTACAGTGCGCGCACGGCGGTGGTGACGAAGTCCGGCAGGTCCGGCCAGGCCGGGGCGAAGGTCCACGGCGAGCCGGTCTCCAGTGCGTCCCGTTCGGTGCGCGAGCGCAGCCGCTGCCAGCGCATCGCGAGGCAGGTGCCGCACGCCCGCGCGTCCGCGTCGCCGCCCCATGGGCCCACCAGCACCTGCCGGGACGTCAGATGCACCCGTGCGCCGGGCCGCACATCGGCATACGGGTCGTCCCGCACGGCACGTGTTCCGAGGGGCACCACCTCGGGCACGGGGTCGTGCGGCCGCAAGGTCCGCGTTCGACTGGGCGAGGCAGACGGTGAGCCGGCCCGCTCCTCCAGCGCCGACCGCAGCCGCAGCCGTGCCTGCTCCAGGGGCAGGCCCTCCAGCACGGGTGTCATGCGCGGTTGCTCCAGCGGAAGGTCTTGAGCCCGATCGCCGCGAAGACCACGGTGAAGCCCACGAGCGCGGCGCACCCGATCCCGATGTCGCCGAGGCTGCCGTTGCCCGTGAGTGCGGCGGATACGGCGTCGTTGAAGTAGCGCAGCGGCAGCACCCGGGAGATCGTCTGCAGCCACGACGGCATCAGGTCCAGGGGGAAGAACGAGCCGGACAGGAATGCCATCGGCACCATCATGAAGTTGGCGATCGCGGCCACCGCCTCCGGCGTGTCGGCGTACGAGCCGATGATCACGCCGATCGACAGGAACGCCGTGATGCCGAGCACCAGCACGGGCAGGGCCAGCGGCCAGCGGGCGTCGAGCTCCAGGCCGAAGCCCGGCAGCATCGCCACCGCGATGAACAGCACCGCCTGGACCGCTCCCACGGCCAGGGCCAGCACGTACCGCGAGGCCAGGACCGTCGGCAGGCTCGTCGGGGTCATCCGGATCAGCCGCAGCAGATCGTCGCGCCGCCACTGCATCAGGGTGAACGCGATGCCGAACACCGCCGCGTTGGCCACGCCCCACGACATGACGCCGGGCGCGATGTAGGAGATGTACGGCCTGCCGGTCTCCTCCACCTCTTGGCCGCTGAAGATCAGCCCGAACACCAGGAGGAACACCAGCGGGAAGGCGAAGGTGAAGAAGAGTGTGGCCGTGTCGCGGACCTGGGCCCGGTAGCCGGACGCCGTAAGTGCGCCGTATGCGCTCATGCCTGGTGCTCCGTGTTCTGCGCGTGCGGGATGTCGCCGGTGTTCGCGTCCGACGTGAGCTGGAGGTAGACGTCCTCCAGGGTGGCGGTCCGGGTCTGTACGCCGTCGAGGCCGCCGAGGGCGTCCAGCGCCGACATGACCTTCCCGGACACCTTCGTCTCCAGGACGAGGCTGCCGCCGCGAACTTCCGCGCGGTCGACGCCGGGGACCGCCTCGGCCTGAGCCACCGTCATCCGCTCGGGCGGCAGCAGCAGTGAGGTGGGTGCGCCCGCCGCGCCGACGAGTCCGCGTGGGGAGTCCAGTGCCGCGATCCGGCCCTCGACGAGGATCGCCACCCGGTCGCAGAGTGCCTCGGCCTCGTCCAGGTGGTGCGTCGTGTACACGATCGTCCGGCCGGCTTCCTTCAGTCCGCGCAGCACCTCCCACAGATCGCGTCGGGCCTGCGGATCGAGGGCGGCGGTGGGTTCGTCGAGGAAGATCAGCTCCGGGTCGTGGACGAGCGCGGAGGCGATGGCGAGCCGCTGCCGCTGGCCGCCGGAGAGGTTCTCCACGCGGGTGGCCCGCTGGTCCACCAGGCCGACGGCGGCCAGCGTGCGCTCGACGGCCGCCGTGTCCGCGCGGTACAGAGCGGCCACGGTTGCCAGGTGCTCGTACGCCGTCTGCCGTACGAAGAAGGCCGACGACTGGGTCTGCACACCGAGCCGGGGCAGCAGCGCGACATTGCGGGGCCAGGGTGCGCCGCCCAGCACGTCGACGGTGCCGGCGTCGGCCTGGCGCAGGCCCTCCATGATCTCCACCAGCGTGGTCTTGCCGGCGCCGTTGGGCCCGAGCAGGCCGAAGAACTCTCCGCGGTCGATGCGCAGCGACACCCCGTCCAGCGCCTGGCGACTGCCGTAGCGCTTGCTCACCCCCTCGACGTGGATCGCGGTGTCCGCCGCGCGGTTGCCGGGGTCCGCCGGCACGGTTTCGGTCTCCGTCATGAACAGCTCCTCGGAACAGGTCCGTCAGGGGGCGAGCAGGACAAACGCGGCCGCGACCAGGCCGGCCGCGATCAGACAGACCAGAACGGACGAGCCGATCCCGTATGCCGTGTACAGGGCCCGCGCCCGGCGCGGGTAGGCGGCCGCGGCCTGCCGGTCGCGCAGGCGCAGTCTCAGGTAACGCCCGCTCTCCGGGGCGAGGTTGGACACACCCAGTACATGACCGATCATGGTGTATCCGTCGAGGGGCGGGAGTGGCACCAGGTTGACCAGTGCCTGAACGCTGCCCAGCAGCAGCAGTCCCGAAAGCGCCCGGCGCGTCGGGTCGCCCGGCTCGAGCGCCGCCCAGCAGACGGCGAAGGGCAGCAGGAACAGCAGGTTCGCGAAGGCCCCGGCCGCGCCGACCACCAGCTGGTGCCGACGGCTCGCCAGGAAACGGTAGTTGTCGACCCGGCAGTACATGATCGCCACGGGCAGCCGCCAGCGCAGGCCGATCTCGCTCACCGTGCCGCCGTGGTGCCGGGCTGCCACGCCGTGCGCCAGCTCGTGACAGGCGGTGCTCAGCCACAGCAGGGTGAACACGCCGACCAGCGCCACCGGTTGTCGCAGCAGCCACCCTGTGTCCCGGACGAGCGGGCCGGCGACCACGGCCAGGACGACCTCCATGGCCAGGCAGAGCGTCAGCAGGGCGATCAGCACGGGCGCGCGTAGTAGCGGGCGCAGGGCGCGGTGCAGTCGCTCGGTCGTCGCCCCGGCGTCGGCGACCAGTCGCAGGCTGCCCTTGTACAGGCTGCCGGCGAAGGGCGAGGAAGGCGGGGCCGCGGGGACGTCGCGGACGGGCGCTCCATCGAGGAGCCGCTTGGTGCCCAACAGGCCCAGCAGCTGCTGCCAGTTGGCCTCGCCGAGGCGTCGCCCGAAGGTGGAGGCGTACTCGGCGCCGATCTCCTCGAGGCTGCGGTCCCCGTCCAGCCGGGAGATCAGGAAGTACTCCTTCGGTCCCACCTCGAACGACGAGCCGTCCGCCGGATCCTTGATCAGGTGCACGGTCGCGGGACCGCGCAGCAGGGGCGCGCTGAGCAGGATGTCCGGCCGCAGCCGGGGCCGGTGTGTGAAGACGTCGGGTTTCATTGGAGGGCCTCCGACGTTGCTCCCGTGCCCGAACGCAGCACCCGGCCGAGGATGTGGGAGAGATACGCCTCGTCGCGGATGGTCACATGCAGCCGGTTGTTGGTCATGTGCATGTACGGCGAGAGGAGCAGCGGCAGGGCGAGCGCCGGGTCGGTGACCTGCTCGTCGCGGGTGCCGTCCCAGGACCGGAAGACCAGTTCGCCCGCCTCGGCCAGCGCGACCGCCTTCCGCCGCAGCTCCAGGCAGTGCGCCGCCCAGCCGCGCAGAAACGCGGGCAGCCGGTCGAGCCGCCTCGCGGCGACGGCCCGGCGAATCTCGTCGAAACGGCGGCCCAGCCGGGGCGCCATCTCGGCGTAGCTGCGGTCGTACTCCGAGGAACCGATGAACCCCGTGCCCGGGAACGCGCGGTGCCAGAACTCGTAGTACCGCTCCAGATAGTCGGCGAGGTCGTCCTCGTCGGGCAGGAAGCAGCCCGCCATCACCATCATCAACTGGGCCGACGTGCCGAGCAGTACGGTCCTCAGGTGCAGGTTCATCGAGCCGAGCGCCTCGATGACCAGATCGCTGGAGTGCGCGAAGTGCCACTCCGCCAGCGCGACTCCGGCCGGCCCGCCGTACTTGCCGAACTCCGGCTCGTACGGCTCGTAGGAACGTGAGTTGTTCGGGCGCAGCCGCATCCGGCCGTCCTCGCCCATGAACTCCCCGCGATCGACCTCCGGGAACTCGATCTCGAAGAGCGTGTTGTAGAACTCGTTGAGGAACCCCGAGTCGACCTCGTACAGCGCCGGACGGCTGCGCAGGAACGCGTCGACGGCCTCCTCGGCCCGGCGGCGCACCGCGGCCGTCGCGTCCTCGCTCGCCGGCCGCAGCCGGAGCCGCACATGCGGGCCCTCCAGCCAGTAGTTGATGAAGAAGTGCCCGGCGAGCAGTCCGTTGCCGGTCAGGTCCCGGATCAACGGGCCCACGCACTTCACCAGCAGGGGCTGCGGGTTGGCGGCGTAGAAGATGTGCATGGCCTGCCACGCGCCGGGGGTGGGGGTCAGGTCGGTCATGCGGGGCTCTCCTCGAAACGGCTGAGTGAGGTGAAGGTCTCGACCGACAGCTCGGCCACGTGGCTGCCGCGTTCGGAGACGACGTGCAGGCCGCTCTCCGCCGGGAGCATCTCGCGCAGCTCGATCCGGTCGTCCGGCGACTTGACCAGCGCCTCGAAGGCGGTGAGCGACAGCGGGCTGTCGAAGTCGAGGTACTGCGGCTTGGGGCCCGCCCCGCCCCGGGGGCCGCTGGAGACGGTGACGAAGACGCGGGCGGGCAGCCCGTGGACGCGGCGCCAGCGCCGCCAGGCCAGGAACGCCTCGTCGTCCGGCGTGCCGGCCGGCCGGCCGGGCAACGCCGCGGCGGTCGTGGACCAGCCGCGCCGGGCGAGCACGAGGTTGCCGTGCCGCACACGGGGCCGGCGGGTGACGCCCTCGTGCGCCGGGCCGTTCGGGACACCGGCCCAGACGTCGAGCGGGGCCATCGAGGTGGGCGACAGAAGAAGCAGTGTGCGCGGGGTCTCGGGGAGGGCGAGCGGCACCAGGTAGCCGAGGTACACCGGGATCACCTCACGGCCGAGCCGCTCGGAGCGCAGCAGCAGCCGGTCCTCGTCCTCGTCGTGTTCGAGGCGGAGGTCCTCCAGGTGGATACGGCGGTCCTCGGGGACGCTGCTCGACTCGCCGGGGCAGACGATCTGGTACTCGGTCAGGCGTCCGTGCAGGTTGAGGTTGGTCGTCACCGCCCCGCCGGTCAGCTCGGCGAGCACTGCTCCGGGCGGTGTCAGCCGGGTGGCCTGCTCCCGGAGCGGTTCGGAGAGGCCGGGGCCGGCAGGCTCGTCCCAGACGTGCGTGAACCGGCTGAACGGGAAGGACAGTCCGCCGTAGGAGCGATTGAGCACCATCAGCGGCTCACCGCCCTCCGTGGTGAGCTGGAGGTGGTGGCTCTGCGGGGTGAACGGGGCCCGCAGGCCCTCCAGTTCGGCCGCCACCTCGTCGAGGTGCGCGTCGTCCAGCACGACGTCCGTCTCCCCGGCGTGCCCGGTCCACAGTGCGCGCATCCGGTCGATGAACGTGCGGCGGGCCCGGTCCAGGGACTTGATGTCCGCCAGCCCGAGCCAGTTCTCCTCTGGCACGTATTCGCCCCGCGCGTCGAACGGGGACCGCTTGGCGGTGAAGGAGAGGTACTGGTCGAAGAAGTCCTCATGGAAGTCGTGCACGAGACCGAGCAGGTCGTCGCAGCGGCCGCCCTTGCCGTGGCGGGCCAGGAAGAACCCCTTGAACGTCACCCGCTGAGGCAGCGTCAGGTCGAAGGCCGGCAGGATCCGCTCCACCGAGCGCAGCGCGCCGCCGTCCGTGCCGGTCCACGCGCCCAGACCGCAGGCCACGTCGTCTCCGGCGTCGGCGTCCTCGTAGAGCAGGGTCTGCGGCAGGGACGGTTCCTCGACGCCCAGCAGCTTCTGAGCCCCGCCCAGAGCGGCGCGCAGCCGGCGCAGCAGCCTCGCCCGTCCGGCCGTGCCCACGTGCGGGTACGCGTCGATCAGCTCGGCCGCGGTATCCAGCTCTCCGGCGAGGTCATGAGCCCACGGCCGGTCCAGTGCCCGCAGCGCGTCCTGGAAGGAGCGCAGCGGGTCGGCGGTGTGCACGTCGGTGTCCAGGCATGGGACACGGATCATGCCGAGCTGGAGCAGCGCCGACACGTACGTCTCGCACAGCGAGGCGTCGGCCTCGTACTCGGCGCACAGCCAGGAGACCACCTCGCCGTAGCGCAGATCCCGTTCGCTCAGCAGGGCGATGAGCCGGTCGAGCGTGCCGCTGCGGCGCAGGAAGAAGAGCCGGTCCTTGACCGCGTCGAAGGTGACCGCCGCGTCGTCGTCGCCGGTCGTGACCCAGCGCCGCACGTACCGCACCCGCTGATCGTCGCCGCCCCAGCCGGACGCGAGCCGCACCGGCAGGTCGGCGCGCAGCGCGGGAGAGGCGAGGATCTGCTCCGCGAACCGCGCAAGGGCCACGACGTTCAGCCGCACCCGCCCCCGCCACTCGGCCCGCAGCGCGATCGACGGGTCGTCGCCGTCGCCGAACGTGCCGAGGGCGACACCCGTGAACGTGCTGAACGGGCTGGTCTTGCAGGCCGTCCGATACAGGTAGGACAGCACCGAACGCTCGATCTTCCGCAGCCGCTTGTCCGGCCGTTCACCCGCGCCCAGCCGCACATACGACTCCAGCCGGCCTTCGAGCGTCGGCGACGCGAGCAACAGCCCGTGCCGCAGCCGGTCCTCGTCGAGCAGCGCCCGCAACACGCCCCGCATCCCGGCGAGTTCGTCGCCGAGCAGCGTGGCCCCCCGGCGGTGCAGCAGGTCGAGCGCCCGCCTTCCCTCCAGCCACTGCCCGGTCCGCTCGGCCACGGCCGGGTCCAGCGCCTGGATGAGGTCGAGCGCGGGCGGGTCGCCCTTGGGCAGACGGTTGTTGAAGATGTCCCGGCGCAGCGCCAGCAGGTGCCGGCGGCGGCCGTCGTCCGGGAAGCGCCGGTCGGCGGCCGGGACGAGCGTGTGCAGTACGTCGCTCAGCTCCCGGCCCCGTTCCAGCAGTTCCTCCTCGGCGGCCAGCACCTCGTCGGCCCAGCGGGCGGTGTCGGGGCAGCGCAGGGCACGGACGGACTCGACGGGCAGCCCGGCGACCCGCAGAAGGAAGCGGTGTCCGGGCTGCCAACTGGTTCTCGGTGTCATGGCGGCCCCCTGTCAGACGATCTCGGAGCGGAAGTCGGCAGGGCAGGGACGCTCGTTGCCGAGCAGCATGATCAGCAGCGGCGCCTCGCCGGAGTCGGCGAGCCCCAGCTCCTCGATGTACGAGATGTTGTCGAAACCGAGCGCCACCCCGGCGCCCAGCCCGAGCGCCGCCGAGGCGGTGTAGAAGCTCTGCGCGATCGCCCCGACGGTGGCGTTGACCAGCCGGTAGCCCCGGTCGCCGACCGCGTCCAGCACCGCCGTCGTACGCACGGTCGGCACGATGACGGCGCCGGCCTGTTCGAGGTTGTAGTTGGACAGGAAGTAGGTGCGCTGCAGGAACGAGCCCGGCGCGCCCGGCGCCACGAGGTGCAGGGTGTGCGTGTCGGGCTCATAGGCGTAGGCGCCCGGCGCGACACCGTCGACATGGTTGACGAACGCGTACAGCCGGGCCTGACGGGGGGTGCCGGCAGGTTCCGCGTCGCTGCCGAGCCGCGTCGCCGCGCAGGCCGCGAGGGTGGTGGCCAACTGCGTGGCCGTCACCGGGACCGTCGCGTCGAAGCGGCCGAAGCTGCTGCGCCGGGCGCGCAGGGCCGTACGGACACTGACGTCCGGGAACTCCGCGGGCGGCAGGGCGAGCGGGTCGGTGGTCGTGGCCGGCGGGGCGGGCGCGCTGGGCCGGAGCGCCTCGGGACCGGGCCGGTCGGTGGCGTGCTCGGCGGTGGCGCGGTGGATCCGGTGCAGGGTCTCGAATTCGAGGACGGTCCGGGACCGCTCCTGGTCACGCCGCCTGACGGCGGCGCCCGGCGCCCCTGGCGACGTGCCGTCCGCCTCCGTACCGTCCCACCGCAGCGGAACGACCGCGAACAGCCCTTCCTCGTCCTCTCCCAGTCCCAGCAGCCGGGCCAGCTCCGCCTCGTCGAACCACAGCGCGGGGGCCACCCGCAGCCCGCGGGCCCGCGCCCAGAGGCGCCAGGTCTGGAGCAGCGCGCCCACGTCCATGCTCACGGCGTGGAAGGAGAAGCTGTTGTATTTGAACGCGTTCTGCCAGTACTTGACGCCGAGCACCAAGAACTGGTCCGTCGCAGCCCCGTACGGCCCGAGTGCCGTGGCCACCTCCCCGCTCACGTCCCCGGCCAGCAGCCGCTGCATGGCGTGGCGCGGCGGTGAGTAATAGTGCACACCGGGCGTGAGAGGCCCCGAAGGGCCGGAGATCCAGTAGATGCTCACCGGGTAGAGACCGCCGCCCGAGGCGGTGCCCCGGGACCAGTTGGCCTGCGTGTAGTGCGGGAGGGCACCGAGGTCGGTGTTGGCCTGGACACCGAGACGGCGACCGGTGAGGCCGTAGGAGTCCAGCAGCATGCCGGAGAGCAGGGGCAGCGAGAACCGCCCCGCGTCCGTCATGTCGTCGGCCAGCATGCCGGCCGTGACCGTGGCGTCGGCCGGGTAGGGCGCGTCGGGCAGCGGGAACGACTCGGCGCCCGGATAGTACTTCGCCTTGCGCGGACGGTCCGCCCAGTCGGGCACGAAGTCAGCCGGCTCCATGGGGATCCGGCCCCGGTGCATGATCGCCGTCGCATATTCATGGGCGTAGCCCACGGGACTCTCCTCTGAATGGGGGATCGCGGGTCGTCAGGGGAAGGGGTGCGGAGCCGGATTGAGGTCGGCGGCCTCCAGGTCCCGGTCGCGCAGCCCCGCCTCCCGCAGAGCCGTACGCAACCGCGGCATACCGAGAGCCCGCTGGCGCGACCAGCCGAAGTCGATCGGGAGCAGGCCGGGCACGAGGACGCTGAACGTGTGCAGTCCCAGCCGTCGTTGTTCGGGCAGCGTCTGGTCCACGACCACGACATCGAACCCGGCGCCGGTCACGGCGGACACACACCGTTCCAGGTCGTCCCGCAGATCGGACGAGACGGGCGCTCCGGACGCGTCCGGCCAGGCCAGATCGGAGACCGCGAGCTTTTCCGTGGCCGTCCGGCCGCGCAGCAGGAAGTCGGCGTGCACGCCCATCTCGGGGATGCCGTAGACGAGCGGATGGTCGTGCAGGTCGGTCACCTGTGAAAAGTCTTCGGCCATGGCGCGCAGTCGGGCCTCGTCGCGCTCGGTCCGTCCCTGGAGGTTCACCGCGTCGGTGGCGATCTCGCACAAGGCCGCGTCCAGCGCGGACTCCGGGTCCAGACCGGCACCCGCTCCGAAGCACATCCGGCCCGGACCGCCGTCGACGCGTTCGGCGACGGCGGTGACGACGGGGATCGGGAACGTGACGCGGGTGTCGAAGAAGCGGGCCCGGTAGCCGTACATGGCCAGCCGGTCGACCATGTTCCGGGTGGCGGGGCGGGTGCTGGTCGCCGGGTCGATCTCGGGCAGGGGCTGCCGCCCGTACCAGGTGAGCAGGAACGCGTCCCGCTCGACGATCTCCATCAGCCCGAAGTAGACGGCCTCTTCGGCACAGCCGCCCGAGGCGCAGCCGTTGGAGCTCTCCTGCACGAACCGGTTCTCCAGACCGGGCGCGTGATAGTACGTCAGGATCTCCGGCACCAGCCGTGGCACCCGGTCCCGCAGCGACCAGCCCCACACCCAGGGGATCTCCCGATCGGGGGAGAAGGGCACGACGTGCGGGTTGTCGCGGTGGAAGGCCTCGGAGTACAGGCCCACTTCGCGCGGATCCACGGCGTCGGCGCCGAACTCCGCCTGCGTCCCCGTCACCTGGGTCCGCTTGCCGCGCGCCCGCATGCCGGCGTATCGCTCCAGCCCTTCAAGAACGCCGATCCGCGCGCTGGCACCGTAGGACGCCGCGTGCCCGCCCCAGAACGTCTCCCGCAGGTACTCCCCGGAGCGCATCGAGAAGCAGCCGATGGTCGCCGACGTCGACGTGGACGACACGTCCTGGACGAGGGACGGGCCGAGCGCGCCGCACACCGGGTTGGCGAACGCCGCGATGTCGATGCCGTAGGCCTCGACCGGGCGCAGCCGGAAGGACCCGGGCGCATGCTTGGGCGCGGAGCGGAGCGAGACGACGGCACCCTCGGGCGTGTCGGAGACCGGCCGGGAACACGTCGGGCACTGCGGGTCCGGCACCAGCGGATAGTCACGCACCGACAAGGACTCCAGATCCAGCACCCGTACGTCCGGGAACGGCTCGCGCGCCGGGGCCGCATGGGCTTGTGCCACGACCACGGCGAGTGCGTCGGCCGCGAACGGGACGGCGTAGGGCCACACCCCCGACTCGTGCGTGGGACCGCCGAGTTCCAGTGCGTCACGCAGCGGAACGGAACGTACCGCCTGCCAGCGCCGGCCCAGACACCGCGGACAGGGCGAGTCGCCCAAGGGTCCGACGATCGCGTGCCGCGCGTAGAGGTGCACCGGCACCGGTCCACGCTCGTGCGCGCCGTACTCTTCGGCGAAGGCGTCCTCGAACCCCAACGCGCGCACCGACACATCGATGCGGCCGGGCCCCTGTCGGTCGAGCGCCGCCCGCAACAGGTCGGTCATCAGACGGACGGCACTCGGCACGCGGACCGGAGCCGCCGTCTCAACCGACATGCCGGGCCTCCGACGTCAGTAGCACGCGTACGACGTGAATGCCGGCGCGTTCGAGGTCCGCCGAGCCGGTCGGTACGACGAGTGCGTCACGGGCCTGTTCGCGGAGCCGGCGCAGCACGTCAGCCCAGGATGTGCGGGCGTCCGGGTCGGCGGACGCAGTGCCGATCACCGTCAGGGCGCGCGGGTCGAGATCGCTGAGCACCGGATCCCCGAACGACGTGTCGTCCGCCAACCTCTGCCGCTCCAGCTGCACCTGACCCAGCAGCTCACGCAGCGCCGCCACGGCCGCGGCCCGGTACGACAGCTCGGCCCCGACCGACCAGAGGGCACCTGCCCGGGCGAGGACGACCGACACACCGGACCGCTCCCGCTCACCGAGGTCGAGCAGCTCGGCCTCGACACCGAGGTTGACCGCGGACCGCATCAGGAAGGTGAGTTCGGGATCGGCGTCGGCGGGCACGGTCACGCCGGGCACGGCGGCACCTCGGACCGTCCGTCGGAGCGCGTCGTACGCGAGCGCCGACAACATGCCCTGAGCTGCGGCGTCGGCCGCGCTCGCGCCGGCTCGCATCCCGGAGCTCGTGGCCTCGAAGAGCCGCTCCGAGTTGTCGGCACCGAACGGGCGCACGGCCTCGCCCGGCACCAGGAACCGCTCCTTCGTGAGCAGCGAGGCCGCCGCGTCCCACACCCGTACGTCCGCCTCCGCGCCCCCGATGCCGGTGGCGGTGGCCAGCTCGGCCGGGGCGAGGCGCACCGCGGGTGCCGGGGCGGTGGTGCGGGCGTGCGGGACGACGTGCTCGGCGTACGTCTCGGCGGCGCGGTGCAGGGCGCGCAGGCGAGCGCCGGCCACGTGGTGGACGTCGGCGGCGGCGATCCGCCGCGATCGGCCGTGCCCGACGCCGAGTTCGACCACGCTGAGTTTCAGCGGGGTCTGGGTGATGTCCTCGTCGTCGTAGCGGCGGAAGACACCGGCGTGCGGCCGCAGCAGCACCGAGCGGCGATTCAGCTCCGCCACCAGCTCGTCCGCCTCGCGGGCGGTGTCGACGGTGGGCAGCGCGAGAGCGTAGTCGGTGTCCCCGGTCGCCAGGTCCACCTCGGGCACCTCGACGAGCGTGTCGTCGGCGCAGAACGGGCAGCGGGGATGCGGCAGCAGGGGCTCCGAGGCGACGTCGAGCGACTCCGTGTCCTGCACGATCAGCTGCCCGGCCGTCTCGGCGGGCAGTGCGCCGGTCGCCGACTTGAAGACCTCGTAGCCGAGCAGGTTGCCCAGCATCGCGGACAGCGGACCGCCGGGGACCGGCGTGTTGGCCGGCAGGCCCAGCGCGAGCGCGCTCCACACGTCGGCGGCTTGCGCGGAGGCTCCGTTGGCGCCGAGACGAAGCACCGCACAGGCCCAACACCCCGTCGTCTGAGCCGACATGGCCGGTCCCGCGACCGCGTGCCGTCCGAAGGACCAGGCCGGCAGGAGTGTGCGGCCCGCGGGCACACCGGAACGCAGCAACGGAAGGATCACCCCCGGCGCGTCCGGCCCGCCGGTCACGACGACGACGTCGTACCCGTCGAGGCCGTCCCAGGTCGCCGGCCCGTCCGTGAGGTCACGGACCTCGACAGGGCAGCCGTCGGCAGCGGCGGCCGCCACCTCCTGCGCGATGGCCTCGCGGTCGAGGCCGGGCCGTACGCCGACGGCCGCTGCGCCGTTGCGGATCAGGCTCAGCGCACACCAGTGGGCCACCAGGTCGGTGCCCACAACGGCCACACGCGTGTCCCGGAACCGCTGGAAGCGCCGCGCCGCGTCGTCGGCGTAGTGGTCGACATAGGCGATCTGCGCCTCGAATCGGCGGGCCACGTCTGCGGACGGCTCCGGCTCGGCGGACGCGTCCGCCGCGGGTCCGGCCGGGACGTCACGCGCAAAGCCTCGCTCGTACAGTGTGCCGACCAGTTCGCCGACCATGGCGCGCTGCCGGTCGCCGAACCCCTCGCAGATCTCGGCGACCGTGTGCTCGCCGTTGAAGTGGGGCACGAGAAGCGTGGCGAACCGGTACGCCGACTTGGCCGTCAGGCGGAAGCCGCCGTCGGCGTTGTGGAAGAGGACACCGTCGGGGGTCTCGGTGAACAGGACGTCACGGCGGATCCGGGGGCGCGTCGCGGCGACGGCGTCGTACCGTGCGGAAAGCATGCGGATGTCACCTCTGGTCGGAGGGTCGGTGGGGGCGGGGCACCGGGTGGTGCGGGTTACGGGAAGCGGTCAGCGGGGGGTTCGGGCGGGTGCGGCGAGCTGACGCGCGTAGATCCTGAGCAGTTCGTGGATGCGGTACGGCTTGGGCGGGCCCTCCTCGACGAATCCGGCGTCCGCGAGCTGTTCGAGCACCTCGTCGGGCGGCGGCGAATCCGGGTTCCCGCCGCGCTCGAACTGCGTGGCGAGCAGCAGGAAGGCCTCACGCAGCTCGGGATCGAGCCGTCGCAGGGCGGTTTCGAAGACTTGGGGTACGGACATCAGCGGTTCGTCGGCGAGGGAGAGCCGGGTGGGCAGGTCCTTGGCCAGCCAGTTCACGCAGTCGGCGATGCCGAGGCCGGGCCGGGTCAGCAGCCGGGCGGCGGTGATCCGCAGGCTGAGGGGGAAGTGCCCGCAGATGCGGG
This sequence comes from Streptomyces sp. NPDC055013, assembly GCF_053608645.1. NCBI lineage: Bacteria > Bacillati > Actinomycetota > Actinomycetes > Kitasatosporales > Streptomycetaceae > Streptomyces > Streptomyces sp. NPDC055013. Next base: position 325,990 of record NZ_JBSGVW010000004.1, on the reverse strand, counting down.
CGAGTTCGCGCGCGGCGTCCGGTTCCTGGCCGACCCGCTCGGCACCCAGGGTGGCGACCAGGAGGTCGTAGGACTCCTGCTCGTCGAGCGTATCGAGGCGATGCACGACGCCGCCGTGTGTGGCGACCAGGCCCGCGAGCCCGCGTCTGCTGGTCACGACGGCGGCACCTTCGGCGGGGGAGGGGAGCAGGGGCCGTATCCGCCCGGCGCTCGACACGTCGTCGAGGACGAGCAGCCGACGCCCCGGGCGGCTCGGGGAGGGAAGCCGCCCCAGGGCCTCCGCCGTACTGAGCGCACTGCCGTCAGGGTCGGTCATGGTCAGGGTGAAGCAGCCGCCGGGAAAGGCGTCCTGCACCAGATGGGCCGCCTGCAGCGCGAGGGCGGTCTTGCCGATGCCGGGGGCTCCGGAGATCACCACCAGGCCGGTTTGCGGATGATCGGCGGTCAACGCGCGTTGAATCGCGGCGAGTTGGGTGACGCGCCCGGTGAAGCAGGGGACGGGGGCGAGGGAGGGGGCGGGGGTGGGCGTGGTGACGGGGAGGCTGGGAGTGGTGTCCGTGGCCCTGGCGTACGTCGGGTCGTTCGCGGGGTCATGTGCCCCGTCGTGAGCCGTGGGGGCGGCAGGCGGAAGGGCCGCGACAGCCGGTGCCTGTTCCTGAGCGGGCGTTTGGACCGGCGCCCGACTCGGCAGGTCAGCCACGGCGCCACCGGCCGGCAGTGCGGCCGGTCGCGAGGCTGCGCGTGCCTCGATCGCGGGGAGGACCTTGGAGCCCGGGGCGGTATCCAGCTCCTCGCCACGGAGGATGGCCATCTCCAGCCGCTGGAGAGGCGCGCCCGGATCTATGCCGAACTCCTCCTTCAGCCGCTCCTTGACGGCCCGGATCTCCACAAGGGCTTCTGTCTGGCGGCCGGTTCGGTACAGCGCCTCGATCAACTGCTCAGCGAACCGTTCCCGCTCCGGATGGCGTCGGGCCGCGTCCCACACCTCGGTCAGGACCTCGCGACATCGCCCGCGCGCCAGTTCGATGTCGCACAGCCGCTCCAGTGCCCTGAGCCGTTCCTCCGCCAGCCGCGGTGCCTCGTCGCGGTGCAGCATGTGCGAGGAGACGTTGGCGAGTACGGGGCCCTGCCACAGGGCGAGGGCCTCGCGCAGTACGTACGACTCCGTTTCGGCGTCGCGGGCGGAGTCGGCCGACTGGACCAGGCCGCGGAAGCGGACGAGGTCGAGGGTCTCGTGGTCCATCCGCATCCGGTAGCCGCCCGGTACGGCCTCGATCGTGTCGTTGGCTATGCCGTACTTCGCGAAGATCCTGCGCAGCCGCAGGACGCAGCTCTGCAGGGCGGCCCTGGCGGTGGCCGGGGGCTCGGTGTCCCAGACGGCGCGTAACAGATAGTCGGTCGAGACCACTGCTCCGGAGTGAATGAGCAGGGCGGCCAGGAGATTGGTGGGCTTGGACGGCTGCAGGACGGCGGCGTGCTCACCGTCGGTGATGCTCAGGAGCCCTAACAGCTGGAACCGCATCCTACTTATCGCTCCGTTGTGTCCTCTGGCGGTCCTGGCGCGCGGCTGATCGAGCTCGCTCCTGGGCCGGCTAGAATACGGGTGCAAACGTCGGCGGCGTTGACGGATTAGGGGACGCTCGACGACCGGAAAGAAAGCTGTTTCTGTGGCGGCAATGTCCGGAAGCCTATTGCGCTGGCTCCCTTGCGTGTGCCAGCGGATACTTTAAGCGTGAGGTCGCGGCAAGTCGATCCCCTGGTTTAAGAATATTGCCCAGGTGTCGGAATTTCCGCTGTATTCCATGAAGGTCTCACATGGGCCCTTTGTCGGCCCTGTGTGGATGACCGGGTCGGATCGCTTTCATGAACCTGCAGGTCAGTGTCGGTGAGGAGGCGGTGGCAGGCGTCTCCGTGCCGCTCTGGAAGGTCGGATCCCGGTTGCGATCGGAAGCTGAACGGGTTTCTTCTTTCCGTGCGGAATCGATTGTTCCGTCATTGGTTCAATCCAATTCGATACGTTACCTGGGGTAACGCATAACTTTACGCGGGAACGCAATCAGGGCGCCGACTGTCATGTGAAGTGGACCGGTTGAATAAGGACGCCTGAATTCCTTCTGACCGTCCGGGTGCGGCGGCTGGGCGGTCGGGATCTCTCGGCACCCTTGTGGTGTCGCCCTACCGAGACCACTGCACAAGGTTCCCACCGTCGCGGGTGTCGGCGGCTGACCACGACGGCGGCCCGACTTCCTCCTCGCGAGCCACACCTTGGCCGGGAGCTCCAAGACCGCTCCCCCCATTGCGTACACAGACAAATCGCGGGCAGGCGGATGTTGAGGAACGAGTGAACAGCACGCGTTTCTTAGGGCGGCGACGGAGGTGGATACGCCATGGACGCGAAGGTGTTGGAGCGGTTTCCAGCGGGAGCTCCGCGCGGATCGTGGCCGGCGGAGGAGTGTGCGGCCCGGCTACGGGACGAGGGCGTGCCCGGCGCGACCGTCGTGATGGACCTGCAGGCGGACGCGTTCCTCGTGGTCGTCGGGGATCGCGGCAAAGACTGACGTGCGGTAAGGCTTCAACCGGCGTGAGGGCGACGGCGGGGATTACATCGCACTGGCGCGGCCGATCCCTGCCGGCCCGGTGTTGGCTTCACGGCTATGAAAGCTGAGGAGTGCGGGCGCCCCCTAGCGGTCGATGTAGAACCGGATGACCGTGCCGTCAACGTCGGTGTGAACACGCACGAGGTCTGCGACGCAATGCACGAGCATGAGGCCCCTGCCTCCCCGCTGGTCACGGGTGGGCGGGCGGCGCCCGGCCAGCGGATCGCTCAGATACCCGCGGTCGCTGACCTCGCACACCACCTGAATGTCCTGCGCCCACACTCGCACGGTGCCGGAACCGCCTCCGTGTACGACGCTGTTGGTGGTGAGCTCGGCCACCGCCAGCGCGAGATCCTCCAGACGCACCCCCTGCAGCCCGAGCTGTGCCGCACGCTCGACGGCGAAGTGCCGTGTGGCCGACAGCTCCTGTGCACCGAACTCCCGCGCTGGGGCCGACGTCGGCACCGGCCCCAGCGGCTGGTTGTACAGCTCCACGATGTGCCCGGGGGCAAAGGACGGGCTCGGAAGTTGGGATGGGCCACAGACGATCAGCGGGTGGGTGGCGTACGCGTCGGTGAGGACGCGTTCCTCGAGCCGGTCGGCGTCGTAGGGGCACAGGATGGTCGCTTCCCGGCCTTGGAAGGCGGGGTTGATCAGTGCCTCGTGTTGGGCGCAGGCCGGGTACTCCAGGCTGCTGCGGCCGGGCCAGATCGGCTCCCCGATGATCCGGACCCGTGTGGCAGGGTGTGCGTCGGCGAAGGCGCGGAGCACGGTCGGGATGATCCGCCCCGGGTTGCGGCCGGCTTCGGTCATGTCCATGAAGCGTACGGATCCTGCGTCAGCGCCCAGAGCGTCCTTGAGCATGGCCAAGTTCCGGCCCGGCACGGCGACCGCCACCGGCTCCCCGCCTTTGAGTCCATCGCGGATGAAGGGGACGGTTCCTTCGAGGTACTCCTGCTCGCCCCGGTAGAACAGTGCTGGGTGCACGAACGGTTCGGTGGCAGCCGATCTGGTCAACATGACACCACCTCGATCGCGTGCAGCTTCGGCCAGAACATCTCCAGCAGCCGCCACATACTGGCAGGTGGCCGCTCAGTGACGGACAGTTCCAGATGACACACCGGCGCATCGCTCCGAACGAGTCCGTCCAGCATCTGCTCCCCATCTCGGCGCGTGGCCAGCGTGATCTCACCGGCCACCCGCCACCCGCTATCACCGGACAGAGGTGACAGGGCCAACTCACCGTCGGGCGGGGTGGGCAGTGATGCCGTTCCATCAGCCTCCGGCGAACCACCCATTTTCTGTCACCTCCAGTCACATGCCGGGCTGAGAACAGTCTCTCTCGCGCAGCGCCACGGCATGAACCGTTCACCACAACTGCTGGTGCCGGCTGTTCCGGAGTGAAGCCGGGGATGACGCGGGAGGCCCCGGGCGATGGTCCGGGGCGTCCAGGTTGTTCCGGCTTGGGGCCGTCATCCGGATCTCGCGGAGCGACCTCCCGCCACGTCGATCCCGGCCCTCACCCCTTGCTGCCCGCATCCGGCGAGGCGGGTGCGGGCGGCGGCTCGAAGCAGGCCGTGACGTCCTTGCCGCGGGGGCAACGGCGTGTTGCCACGTCCTGGGCGACGGCGTCGACCAGGAACAGCCCACGTCCACCGGGGGCCTCGTTGTCGGCGTGGCGCTGTTCGGGCAGCTGATTCGAGGCGTCATGCACTGTCACGTGCAAGCAATCCTCGTCCCGGGTGAGGATGAGTTGCGCCGCGCTGTGGGCGTGGATGTGCGCGTTGGTGACCAGCTCGGACACGGCCAGGACGACCGAGTCCACCAGATCGGGCGCTGTCCGTTCCCACCCGAGCGCCGCCAGATGACCGCGCGTCCAGTCCCTGGCCGTCTTCACTCCACTGCTCATCGGCAGCGAACGCGCCCATCCCGCAGCTCTCATGTCCTGCGCCATTTGTCTCCTCCGGGCCAACAATGTCCGTGGTCCGTGTGCCCGGAAAGTGCAGCTTCTCACCTTCATGTCGCCGAAGCCCGTGGCGGGTTCGCGCCGTGTGAGCCGCGGCTTGAGTCGGCGCGTCTGCATGCTGCTCCACGCCGCGCCGGGTTCGGCGCTGGTCCCACGTTTCGCATGGTTGCGGGTGTGAGGCCGGAACGACGGGGTAGGCGCGTCATCAGCCGTTCAAGCGGCAGCTGCTGCCGCGGTTTTGGGAGAGGACATCATGGCGATAACGAGCATGCCTGGAGCGCATACGCAGACCAGCGAGCTGCCGGAGGTCGCCGATCCCTCTCAGGTGGCGCCGAAGGATGCTCGCGAGCTGTCCAAGGTGTTCTTCGATCAGCTTGCGGTGCTGGAGGAGGGCACGCCGGAGTACAGCTACGCGCGGAACACGCTGATCGAGATGAACCTGTCCCTGGTCCGCTTCGCGGCCGGCCGGTTCCGCAGTCGCGGGCCGGAGGAGATGGAGGACATCGTCCAGGTCGGCATGATCGGTCTGATCAAGGCGATCGACCGGTTCGACCTGTCCCGCGAGGTCGAGTTCACGTCGTTCGCCATCCCCTACATCGTGGGTGAGATCAAGCGGTTCTTCCGGGACACCACCTGGGCCGTCCATGTCCCGCGTCGGTTGCAGGAAGCCCGCGTCCAGCTCGCGCGCGCCACGGAGGAGCTGAGCAGTCGTCTGGGGCGCACCCCGACGGTGACAGAGCTGGCGGAATTGATGAGCCTTTCCGAGGAAGAGGTGCAAGAGGCCCGCCTTGCCGCGAACGGCTACAACTCCTCCTCCCTGGACGCCACCATCGGCGGCAGCGAGGACGGCGAATCGGCACTGCAGGACTTCATCGGCACCGAGGACAGCGCTCTGGAGCTGGTGGAGGACTTCCACGCCTTGGCCCCGCTGATCGCCGAACTCGACGAGCGGGACCGGCAGATCATCCACATGCGGTTCGTGGAGGAACTCACCCAGGCCCAGATCGGCGAGCTTCTGGGCGTCTCGCAGATGCACGTCTCCCGTCTGCTGTCCCGTACCCTCGCCCGTCTGCGTGAAGGCATGCTCACGAATCACTGACGCCGGCCAGTCGGCGGGACTGCGTAGGTGAAGGTGAGCGACGACCTTCCGCCACCATCACCTTGAAGCGCCTGGTCAGTTATTCGGTTGCAGGCCACCGGGACGGGGTGTCTGATCCCGGCTATGACGATGGTGCTGGGAACGCCGACGGCCGACGGAGTGCGCGAGGTCATTGCGGCGCTGCGGGAGTGGCAGCACGACGAAACGCCGATGCAGCTGCATCCCGGAGACATCGGCTGGAACTACCGGTTCGGAACGGCCGAGACCGCCGCGGCACTACGGACCTGGAGCCGGAACGGACGGATCCTCGCCGTCGGGATGCTGGATTCGCCGACGCTCGTGCGGATGACGGTAGCTTCCGACGCCTTCCGCGACGAGGACTTGGCGCGGCGACTCGTCGAGGACTTCTCGCTGCCCGGGCGCGGCGTGCTGCCGGAAGGAGCGGTGTCCGTCGAGGCGCCGCAGGGCCTGCTGCTCCACGACCTGTTGACCAAGGAGGGCTGGGGCGTCGACGAGCCGTGGACGCCGCTCTTCCGCGACCTCGCCGAAGCGGTGGAGGACCCCGGCGTGCGGATCAAGGAGATCGGCTTGGAGCAGGCACAGGACTTCGCCGACGTCCTGCGGTCCGCGTTCAACACCACGAAGCCCACGCGCGAGTACCGGCACCAGATGTCCGCGGCACCGTTCTACGCCGACGCCCGCTGCCTGGGTGCTTACGACGACCAAGGCAACCCCGCGGCGGTGGTGACGGTCTGGTCGGCCGGCCCGGGGAAACCAGGACTGGTCGAGCCGATGGGCGTCCACACGGACCACCGCGGCCGCGGCTATGGCCGGGCGATCACCGTCGCCGGGGCGGCCGCACTGCGGGAGATGGGCTCGTCAAGCGTGCGCGTGTGCACACCGAGCTCCAACGTCGGCGGCGTCGCCACGTACAAGGCGGCCGGGTTCGCGGCGAGGCCGGAGATCGCCGACCGGATCCGGAAGGTCTGACGGCGGGTCTGCGGACCTTCTCACCATGCCGCAGCACCTCGTACGGCGGCCATACGCGCCAGAGCCTCGTGCGGCAGCCGCACGAGGCTCTGCTCTCGGCTCGATCGGACGTCCACTGCTCCGGCTCCGAGGGAGCCCGGCAGAAGAGGGCGGTTCCATCCGTCATCCGCATAGCGCATACCAACGACGTCCTGCGCGAATGATCATCAGTCGGCCGTACAAACCAGCCAACCACCTCGAAGCGCCGAAGTCGGTGGTGCGAGGTCGTCGCCGCCCTCCTGCGGCAGCGCCTTGCCCGCTGTGCGGACAGGGTGACGTGCTTGTCAGATCCGGCCGCCGGTCATGCGGGTGATCGGACCCAGTGTGCGTCGGCCCGCACGCCGACCCGCCGCGTACGAGGCCGCGCCCAGCGCGGTCAGTCCGGCGCCGGCGCTCGCGACGACGATCTTGCGGTTGGCGATGAGCGTCCAGGTTGTCTTGGCGAGGGCGACGGCCTGCCCGGAGGCGGCGACGACGGCCTGGCGGCCGGCCTCGACGCGCTGGGCTGCATTGTGGGCGACCGCGCTGGTTGCCGCGGCTGTCCGTTCTGCCGTTCCCGCGGCGGCTGACGCCGCGTCGCCGGTCTTGTCGGCAGCCTTGCCCGCCGCCTTCGATGCTGGAGCGGTCGCCCGCGACGTGGTGCGACGAGCCTTGGCCGCCGCTTCCTTCGCGGATACGGAGTCTTGACTGGTGTCATTGTTCGATGGGCTCATGGACATCGCGTTGCCGTATCCTCCGGCAGCAAACATGTTCGAGCATGGCCGCGTTTCCGGACTGGCTCCGGCTCGACTCTGGTTCACCGGGCACCGCTTGGGCCACCTGCGCCCCGCGGTGGGTCACGAGTTCGCCGCCTGGTTGCCGCCCACCGGTGAATGCCCGGGCCGAACGTCGGCATCACGCCAGTGTGACGTACTCGCCGACCGACTCCGCGCGGGCGGCGGTGACGACCAATGCGGCGGCGACGGCATCCTGGACGGCCACCCCAACCGACTTGTACAGGGTGATCTGGCTGGGTGTGGTGCGGCCCGGTTTGTGGCCGGTGATGAGTTCGCCCAACTCGGTATGCACGTGCTCGGGCGTGATGACGCCGTGCCGGATGGGCATCAGCAGGTCGTTGCTGCCGGCAGGGAAGGGAGCCAGCGCGGCTTGTCGCGATTCGACGCACACGAGCGCATCGGCGATCGTGTCGTCGTCGATCTCACGGCCGGCCGGGTTGTAGCCCACCGACGTGACGTGCACTCCAGGAGCCAGCCAGGGACGGCGGACCACGGGTTCGAGGGCGTGGGTGGTCGCCGCGGCGATGTGGGCACCGTCGAGCGCCTCGATGTAGGTGGGCACAGCCCGCACTTCGACGTCCAGCTCCGTTGACAGCTCTGCAGCGAGGTCAGCTGCTTTCGCCGGGACTCGGCCGGCGATTCGGACCTCGCGGATGGGACGGACCCGGCACAGCGCACGGACGTGGGATCGGGCCTGAACTCCGGTACCCAGGACCGCGAGTAGCGTCGCGTCCTCGCGCGCCAGCAATCGTGCCGACAGCGCCGAACAGGCAGCGGTCCGTGCAGCGGTGATGGCCGTACCGTCCAACAGCGCGGCAGGTTCGCCGGTGGCCGAGTCGAACACGAGGATGGCCGCTTGATGGGTCGGCAGTGGAGTCCCGGCATTGCCGGGGAAGAGGGAGACCAGCTTGGCCATGAGCACATCGGCCGATGGCACATAGCCGGGCATGGCGGCCAGGAAGCCTTCCTGCTCGGGCACGAGCGCCGCGATCCGGGCCGGTGCCGAGGCGCTGCCCGAGCTGAGGTCCGCCATGGCAGGGGCCAGGGCGTCGATCAGCGCGTCCAAATCGATGAGGGCCTCGACCTGCGAGCGCCCGAGCACAAGCATCCGGAAAACCTCCTGAGGGGCAGTCGCGCCCGTCGGCTGGTCGGTCAAGCGTTGTCCTACGGCTCTTTCCCCTGCTGTGACGCGACGCCGTCCCCCTTGAGCATGTTCATCCGTACACACTGGGCAGGTTCGTTCATCTGCATGCTGTGCCGGCCCCTGGCACCCACGGGCGAATTGCCCGCTTCCGTGATGCCGTACATGCACTTCCGTGGGTCCGCGAGCGGCTCGCCCGCTGAAAACTGCTTCCGCTCACTCGCCACTCGGCCCAGTGGCATAGGCAAGCGGCGGCGCGATCGCCTGAGCATCCGCTCCTTGGCCGACCCACAGGGCGATGAACAGCGCGGCGGTCGCCTCCAGGAGCCCCGCCCGTTCGAGGCCGCCGCCGGCCAGGGGCTCGCAGCCCACATCCCGCACCAACTCACGTACATGCGCGAGAGCCGCCTCGCTGTCCCCACAGACGGGAACGGCCAGTGGCCGTCCCTCGAAGACCGGTGGCCGCATGCGCCAGACATCCTCGTGACAGAGATTGAACGCCTTGACCACATGAGCTCCCGGTGCCGCCGCGGCCAGCTGCTGCGCCGCCGAGGGGCCTCCTTCCGTCAGCAGTCGGAAACCCGGCCCGACCGGATTCGAACAGTCGAGCAGGACCCTGTCGTCCAACGATGCCCGTAGCTCCCGGACGACGACCGCCCCTGCCCCGAAGGGCAGCGCGACCAGCACCACCTCACCGAACTCGGCCGCCTCACGGAGACTGGCAGGCGCCGTGCTGCCTCCGATACGTGTCGCCAGTCGCTGCGCCTTGTGTGCGTCCCGTGCACCGATGGTCACCTCGTGCCCGGCCCGCGCCCATTGAGTGGCGAGCGCGTCCGCCATGTTGCCTGTTCCCAGCACGCCGATTCTCATCACGCGTTCCTCTCCCCGCCTGCTTCGACCGTTCAGCACGACGCTAGGGAGCCTCTCGGGCACCATTTGGTAAGTGACGACCGATGCCTTCCTCGCCGACTGCCGCGCCCGCCTCGCCTTCGACCTGTTCTCCAACACCTGGAACGCGGTGGTGCTCTGGGCGCTGCGCGACGGCCCCAGGCGCCCCGTCGAACTGCGGGAGCGGATCGGGGGCATCAGCTCCAAGGTCCTCACCGAGACGTTGCGCCGCCTGCAGTTCAACGGCCTGGTGGCACGGCACGCCCATCCCGGGGCCCCACCGCGGGTCGAGTACCGACTCACGGCTCTGGGACGGACCTTGTTGGCCCCCATCGACGCCATCGGGGCGTGGGCTTTCGAGCACGGTGACGAGGTCATGGCGGCCCAGGACGCGGAATGCACCGCGACCATGCAGGAGTCCCCTCACACTGGCTAGACCGGTCTCCCGGCGACCACATCTTCGTCCCCGCCGTTCCTGCCGCACCGTGAGGAGAATCCGGACCCCACCGAGGATGCCGTGGTGGCCATCGCCCGCAGTACGCAGGAGGCGATTGCCGTGGACCTTCCGCACCTATGCGTACTGGGGCGCCAGGAGGACTGACCTGGGCTGTCGGCCGGCCGGCTCAGGATCCGCCGCGCTCGCGGGGGATCTTCTGACCCGCCTCGATCGCCACCGGCAGCCGGTTCTCGGCCGGCGGCAGCGGGCAGGTGGCCAGGTCCGTGTAGGCGCACGGCAGGTTCGTGGCGCGGTTGAAGTCCAGGACGACCGTGCCGTCGGCGCCGGGCGGCTCGATGGCCAGCGCCCGGTTGGCGGCGTAGGTGGTGACCCCGGAGGTCGCGTCGGTGAACAGCACCGTCAGCCGGCCCGCCACATGCCCGGGGAAGGCCGTCAGGGACAGTCGGCGCCCCTCCAGTTCGAACTCGACCCTGCCCGGCGCGTCGTACACGTGCTCAAGCCCCTCGACCGCGGCGCCCACGGTGGTCGGGCGCGGCTCGTCGAAGGGGATGTACCGTCCCGTCACGGCCCAGCGCGGGTCGGGGTCGTAGGCCGGTGTGCCGGTGAAGGTCGTGAGCAGCGGCGCGTCCGGGTGCCGGGGGCGCACGATGTCGTTGCCGCCACGTTTGGCGACCTCGATGACGGCGTCTCCCCAGACCGCGTCGACGCCGCCGCGCTCGGGAAGGACACCGAAGCGGTGTTCGCCCCGCACCGGCGTTCCGTCGACGATCAGTTCCTCGCCGTCGTCGAGATTCACGACGACCCCGTCGGGGCCGGTGTGCCACGCGCCGGGTGCGTCGGGGAATCGCTGGGGCCGGTCGTCGAGCCAGTGCAGACCGGTGACCGCCAGGAACCCGTGCGGGTCGGCGAGCCGGGCTTCTTGGGCGCGGTGCCACTCCAGCCAGTCCTCGGTGAAGGCGTGGAGGTCCGTTGTGGTCGCCTCGGTGGTCATGAGTTCTCCTTCGTCACGCGAGATGTGGCCTCGCTCGGGGGTACGGGGCAGGTGTCGGGGCCTCGGCCCGACGGACGTACTCAGTCGGCCAGTTCGCCGAGGAGCGCCCAGGTGCGCCGGCGGTCCGCTTCTCCAGCGATCTCGGTGCCCGAGAACACGACCTCGGTGGCGCCCGCGTCGCGGTAGCGGCGTACCTCGGCCTCGACCGCCTTTTCGTCGCCGATCACGGCCAGGTCGGCGGCCCGCCGGCCACCGGAGAGTTCGATGACCCGTGCGTAGGACGGGATCTGTTCGTAGAACGCGAGGTTCTCGGTGGCCCTGGTCCGTACTGCATCCACGTCGTCCGTGACCACGCCGTGCACCAGAGCCACGATCCTGGGTGTGGGCCGGCCGGCAGCTTCGGCCGCGGCGGTGAGGGCAGGGACGATGTGCTCCGCCAGGGCACGCGGTCCCGCCAGGTAGGGCAGGATCCCGTCCGCAAGCTCCCCGCTGACCCGCAGTGCCTGGGGCCCCATTGCGGCGACCAGTACGGGAACGCCGTTCTCGGCGCCCGGTACGCGCGCCGGAATCGGGGTGGCGGCGGTGAGCAGCTCGCCGTGGAAGTCGGCTGTGCCGGTCTGTGTCAGCTGCCGGAGTGCGGTGAGGAATTCACGCAGACGCGCGATGGGGCGCTCGAAGGGCAGGCCGACGCCGGTCTCCGTCAGCAGCTTCGTACCCAGGGCCAGCCCGAGGTGGTAGCGGCCGTGGGTCGCCGCCTGGGCGGTCTGGGCCTGGCTGGAGACGATCAGCGGGTGGCGGCCGAAGACGGGGAGTGCGGAGGAGCCCACCTGCAGTCCGGGCACCGCACGCCCGACGATCGCCGCGAGCTGGGGCGAGTCCGCGCCGAAGGTCTGGCCGAACCAGGCCGACCGCAGACCCACGTCCGCGGCCTCCTGGGCCAACTGCACGCTGGTGTCGACCTGGTTCTGTGCGTCGGGCGTGTTGAGCACTACTCCAACAGTCATGCCAGTCACAACGGGCCCCGGCCGAACCTGCATTCCGGTCCGTGTGTGACAGCTTCTTGTCAGTCATGTGTACAGGACTCGGGTCGGACAACGACGTCCAGGTTCTGTCTGATTGGTCAGCGACGGGAGTGAGGCCACCACGCGCCGGACGGGGCACGCAGGATCTACGGCGCGGCCACCCTGGTGAGCACAAGGGACGGCGGCTCGTCCGGAGCCCCGAACTCAACCGTCCCTCGGCCGCTCGTGTAGAGCTGGACGCCGCTGGTCCTACCGAGTCCACCGTCATCGACCGTCAGGTAGATGAAGTCGCTGGACGAGCTGCTGTCGACGAACTCCCATCGGCCGTGGAAGTCGCTGGGGCCGGAGGTCGAGTCTGTCGACACATCAGTGGCAGAGAACGTCTTGTCGGATTCGAGACGGATCTCGCTATCGGTCGCGTCGTTGCGATACACGCCGGGCAGCTCGTCAGTGTCGACCGAGGCCGTACACCCCGAGGTGAGTACCGCAGAAGTGGTCAGTGCGGCGGTGAGCCATCGTTTTCCTGCCCCCCTGATCATCACGGCTCCAGCGTAGTGGCATCGCGAACAGCCGAGTCGTCCACAGGTTCAGATGTGCAACTCGGGAGGAAACCCCGTCCAGCGCAGCTCGGCCGGCAGGTGACGCATGTCGTTGGACAGGAGGACGGAGGCCGGCCGACTGGGCGCGTATCGGATGACCGTAAGTGCCGCGTTGCAGTAGTTGAGACCGAGCCAACGCCACTTCGGCGCATGCATGGCGTCCCGGACGAGCCAGGCAACCAGGAAGTTGTGGGTGACGACCAGTTCGTGCCGGTCCTCTTCGCCGTCCACCGGCCCGGTGAACAGATCCAGCGCCTGGCGGGCCAACGCAGGTCCCTGCTCCCGCTCCTCATCAGTGGTGCCGGCGAGAAAGCGGAGGTAGAAGTCCGCCGATTCCGTCGGCAGCTCATCCTTGCCCGGCAGGTAGGGCACGTAGTCACCGGCAACTTCCGAGACGTTCAGAGAGACGTTCTTCAGATGGTCGCCAATCAGGCCCGCAGTCTGCTCCGCCCGGGGCAGCGGACCGTGGTGAACAGCTGCAAGGGGGATGTCTTGCAGGCGTCGACCGAGGAGCGTGGCTTGCCGACGGCCGCTCTCTGCCAGCCCGCTCTCGTCCGGCCACGCCTCACCGTGCCGGACGAGATAGAGGTAACGGGTGGCCGTGCCGGTCATGTCGAACTCCTCTGCACCCACTGGCGATCTTGTGCATCAATGGACGCCGCCTCCTCCAGCGCCGGTTCCATCCACCCATCACGGGGTCCACAGAGGCTGGTGCACGTCGCCGTTGGTCAGGACGCTCCTCCCACGACGGTCGATGCCCCTTCCAGCATGCTGCGCAGTGCGCTCCGGAGGTCGTCGGAACCCAGCACGTCGCGGTGCACGGCTTCCACGTCCACCCCGCAGGACCGGTCGTCGTCCAGGCGGGGCACGATCTCCCGGATCGCGCGGTGCAGCAGCCGAGGTCCTCGTCCCAGGGTGGGCGGAGCGGCCAGGTCCACGGCCTGGGCGGCAACGACGGCCTCCACGGCGAGCAGTTGCCGTAGTCGGACGAGGATCGTGGCCAGCCGCCGTGCCCCGAGCGCCGCATTCGTCGAGTCGTCCTCGACGGCGTCGGCGCCATGGCGGGGGTCGGTGGACACGGGTACGGACAGCATGCGGATCTCGGCGACGAGTGCCTGCGCCGTCTTGGCCAGCGGTGCGAAGCCCGAGCGCTCCGGGCCGTACGGCGAGAGGTTCGCGGGCAGTCCGCTCACGGCGGGGTCGAGCAGGCGCCGCATGCGCTCGGCGGAGAGCGAGGCGGTCTGCGTCAGGGCCAGTGCGAGGGTGTCGAAGGCGAGGGCCAGGGCCGGGGTGTGGAAGTTGCCGGAGGAGAGGATCTCGCCGGTGTCGGGCAGTACCACCGGATTGTCGCCGCAGCCGTTGAGCTCGGGTCGGAGCGAGGCGTCGGCGAAGTCCAGGGCGGCGTGCAGCGCCCCGTGCACCTGGGCCGCGCAGCGCAGGCTGATGGGGTCCTGGACCCGGCGCGCGTGCCGGGGGTCACTCAGCTGACCGCCGTCGAGCAGTGCGAGCAGTTCGCCCGCCGCGCGGGACTGGCCGGGGGCGGGTCGCAGACCCAGTACGCGGGCGTCGAGCGGGCTCGTGTTCGCCCGGAACCCCTCGTAGGTCAGAGCCGTGACCGCCTGGGCCAGGGTGAGGAGAGCGGGTGCCTCGTGCAGGGCCAGGGCCCCCTGTCCGGCCGCCAGTGGGCTCGCGCTGCACAGCACATGTCCGTCCTTGGGGCCCAGTCCGGCAGGGTTGAGGCCGGCCTGCCGCAGTGCCGTGCCGCCGTCGAGCACCTGGCCGGCGAACTCGGCCCTGCCCTCACCGAGGACGACCAGGCCGACGTGGGCCATCTGACACAGATCGGAGGCGCCGATCGACCCCACCTCGGGGATCACGGGATGCACCCGTGTGTTGAGCATGGCCACGAGGAGCGTCGGGATCTCCGGCCGTACCCCGCTGCCGCCGCCCGCGATGCCGTTGACGCGGGCGAGGAGGGCAGCCCGAACGAGAGGGACCGGCAGCGGGTCGCCGACCGCGTTGGCCCGTCCCCGGACGGTGCGGACGCTGAACTCCTGCAGTTCGTCACGGGGCAGTGCGTACGACGAGCGGGTGCCCAGCCCCGTCGTCAGCCCGTACGTCGGCACCTGGCGGTCGACGACGTCGTCGACGACGGCCCGCTCGCGGGTGAGGCGGGGGAGCACCTCGTCCGCCAGGACGACCTCGGCTCCGTGGTGGGCGACGGCGACGACATCGTCGTAGGACAGGGTCCGCCCGTCGATGACGACCCCTGTCACGAGAACCGCAGCTTCTGGCCGAGGCCGCGCTCTTCGGCCTTCTTCAGCATGGCCGCGCCCAGCGCGATGTCGGAGAGGGAAAGCCCGCGGTGCCAGAACAGGTTCGTCTCGTCGGCGCTCTCCCGGCCGGGCTTGCTGCCGGCGACGATCTGGCCCAACTCGGCGTGCAGACTGGTCTTGTCGAGTCTGCCGCTGTCGACGTGTGCGCGCAGCGCGCCGAACGGTCCGGCGTGCGCCTGGCCCCAGTCGTCGACGACGATCTTGTCCATGACATCCGTGAGGGAGAGTTCGACGGCGCTGTTCGTTCCGTAGGGCACGACCAGGGAGCCGGGGGCGATCCACTCGGTCTTCAGCAGCGGTTCCGGGCGCTCCAGCCGGGAGGCCTCCACCACGATGTCCGCGCCTTCCACGCAGGTCTTCCAGTCCTCGGTGACGACGACGGGCTTGCCGAGTTCCCGCTCGAGCCGCTCGGCGAAGGCCTTCCGGCTCTCGGGACGGCGCGAGTGGACGCGGATCTCGGTGAGGTCGAAGATCCGGTCGAGCAGGCGGACGTTCCAGTACGACGTGGCGCGGGCGCCGATGTGCCCGAGCACCTTGGCGTCCGGGCGGGCCAGATGCCGCGCCCCGAGCGCGGTCAGGGCGCCGGTGCGCATCTCGGTGAGGGCGGTGGCGTCGAGGATGGCCACCGGCATACCGGTGCGCGGGTCGAAGAGGTTGAGCAGTGCCATCTCGGAGGGCAGGCCCTGCCGGTAGTTGCCCAGGTAGTCGCCCACGATCTTGACACCGGCCAGTGCGAGCGGCGCCATGTAGCCGCGCAGGACATTGAAGTGGCCGTTGAACGCGGGATCGGGCACCAGGTGGACGCGCGGTTCGATGACCGTTTCCCCGACGCCCTGGGCGCGCAGCCCGTCCTCGACGGCGTCGAGTATTTCGTTGTCGGTCAGCTCGAGCTGTGTGATGTCCGAGCCGTTCAGGAAGGTGAACCAGACCGGTTCCATGGGGTGTCTCCCTTGCGTCTGAGCTGGCCAATTGTGTGTGGCACATCAGTCGTGGAACGTGGGCATTCCGGGCGCCCGTGGCCTGATTTCGTACGAACGTAACAGTGCGTTCACGGTGGGCCATTGACTGCCATTCACTCACTCGAAAATCTGCATATGCATATGCAGTCAGGTGAGGGGCAGTCTTGATCAGATTCGACGCGGTGAGCAAGAACTATCCGAACGGCACCACGGCCGTGGATGACTTGTCCCTGGACTTCGCCGAGGGCGGCATCACGGTCCTGGTCGGTCCCTCCGGCTGCGGCAAGACCACGACGCTGCGCATGATCAACCGCATGGTGGAGCCCACGGCCGGGACGGTGAGCCTGCGCGGCCGGGACATCCGGGAGGTCAATGCCCCCGAGCTGCGCCGCGGCATCGGCTACGTGATCCAGCACGCCGGGCTGTTCCCGCACCGGACCATCCTCGACAACATCGCCACCGTGCCGCTGCTGCTCGGCTGGAGCCGGAAGAAGGCGCGGGCGCGGGCGGCGGAGCTACTGGAACTGGTGGGCCTGCCGGCCGAGATGGCGGGACGCTACCCGAACCAGCTCTCCGGCGGGCAGCAGCAACGCGTCGGGGTGGCCAGGGCGCTGGGCGCCGATCCGCCGGTGCTGCTGATGGACGAGCCGTTCAGCGCGGTCGACCCGATCGTGCGGGCCGAATTGCAGGCGGAGTTCATACGGCTGCAAAAGGAGCTGCACAAGACGATCGTGTTCGTCACACACGACATCGACGAGGCGATCAAACTCGGCGACAACATAGCGGTGTTCCGAACCGGCGGCAGGCTCGCGCAGTTCGACACCCCCGAGCGGCTGCTTGCTCACCCGGCCGACGATTTCGTGGCCGGCTTCGTCGGGCAGGACCGGGGAATTCGTCGGCTGTCCTTCGTCAAGGCGGCCGAAGTGCCCCTGCGTGACGGTCCGGTGCTGCCCGCTTCCTCTCCCGTGACGCGGGCCAGGGCTGCGGACGAGCCGTGGGTGCTCGTCGTCGACGACGAAGGGCGACCGCTCGGCTGGGCCGCGGTCCTGGAGCTGCCGGAGAGCGGCACCCTCGCCGACGTGCCTCTCACACCGCTCGGCCACACCTTCAGCCTTGTCGGCGACTCGGCGCGAGCCGCTCTCGACTCGGCGCTCCTGTCGCCGGCCCGGCTCGCGGTGGGCGTGGACGCGGACGGCGCGGTTGTCGGTGTCGCGGACGCGCACGAACTGTCCGCCGTGGCAGCCGCCGCCGAAGTACCCGAAGCGGCGGAGGCGGGGGAGGCGGCGGCCGTGGACGCGGCGCCCGAGGTCACCAAGGACAGCGGCCCGGAATCCGGGATCTCAAAGGCCGGGGACGCCAGGACCAGGGACGCGAAGACCGAGGACGCGGCCGGTGCCGGCAGCCCTGGCGGTGGTGAACGATGAGCGACGGTGAACCGCTGGTCCGATGGGCCTGGATCGGCGACCACATCGGCGAGCTGGCCGACTACACCGGGATCCACCTGCGACTCGGCCTGCTGCCGGTGCTGTTCGGGCTGATCGTCTCGGTACCGCTCGGCATCCTCTGCCACCGCTGGCGGTGGCTGTACGCACCGGTGCTGACCGTGGCCAACATCCTGTACTCGATCCCGTCACTGGCCCTGTTCATGATCTTCGTCAAGTACACCGGCCTGACGGAACGTAGCGTGTTGATCCCGCTGACGCTCTACACGCTGTCGGTCCTGGTGCCGAACGTCGTGGACGGGCTTGCCTCGGTCCCCGAACCGGTCCGCCAGGCGGCCACTGCGCTGGGATTCGCCCCGGTACGCCGTGTCGTCCAAGTGGAACTGCCGATCGCCGTACCCGTCGTCATCGCCGGCGTACGCGTCGCCGCCGTCTCGTCCATCAGCCTCGTCGCCGTGGGGCAGCTGATCGGGCAGGGCGGTCTCGGCTACTACATCACCCGAGGCCTCCAACTCGACTTCCCGACCCCGATCGTCACCGCGATCGCGCTGATCATGCTGCTGGCGCTGGCCACCGACGCGCTGCTGGTCCTGACGCAGCGGCTGCTCACCCCTTGGTCCCGGAGCAAGGTGACGGCGAAATGAACGATCTGCTGAACCAACTCGGGCTCGTGGGGGACTGGTTGACGTCCTCCAAGCAGTGGCACGGTGCGGAGGGAATCCCGCAGCGGCTCCTGGAGCACCTCACCTACAGCGGGCTGTCGCTGCTGTTCGCCGCCCTGATCGGGCTGACGCTCGGGCTGCTCGTCGGGCACACCGGCCGCGGGGCGTTCGCCGTGGCCAGTGTCGCCAACCTCGCCCGTGCGGTCCCCACCTTCGGCCTGGTGGTCCTCGTCGTCACGCTCGCCGGGCTCAGCACCACACCGGTCCTGGTCGCCCTGGTCGCACTCGCGATCCCCCCGATCCTCATCAACACCTTCGAAGGAGTCCGGGGTGTGGACCCCGCCACCCGGGATGCCGCGCGCGGGGTCGGCATGACCGAGTGGGAGGTCCTGGCACGGGTGGAGGTACCGATGGCGCTGCCGCTGATCCTGCTCGGCCTCAGGGTCGCCGCCATCCAGGTCGTGGCCACCGCGACCATCGCGGCCTATCCGGGTCTCGGCGGCCTGGGCCGCTTCATCGTCGACGGGCTGTCCCGCAACGACTACGAACTGGTCATCGGCGGCTCGGCCGTCGTCGTCGGCCTGGCGCTCGTCGTCCAGATCCTCTTCACCGCGCTGCGGCGCGTCATCGTCTCGCCGGGCCTCAGGGTCTCGGCGTCCAAGTCCTGAGTTGTACCGAGCCCCCGGGCTCAGAGAAAGGAAACACCCATGACAGGCATCCACCGCGGCGCCGCCTTCGCTCTGATCGCCGCACTGTCGCTGACCGCGTGCGGCGGTGGCGACAGCGATGACAACCCGCTGACGGGCAGCGGCGGCGACAGCGGCGACGGCAAGGCCATCGTCGTCGGCTCGGCGAACTTCCCCGAGAGCCAGCTGCTTGCCGAGATCTACGCCGAGGCTCTGGAGGCCAAGGGCCTGAAGGTGACCCGTAAGTTCGACATCGGGGCCCGTGAGGTCTACTACGACCAGGTGGTCAAGGGAGGCATCCAGGTCTTCCCGGAGTACAACGGCGCCCTGCTGGCGGTGGCGGTCGACAAGAAGAGCACGGCGACCAGCACGGAGGCCGTCAACGCCGAGCTGAAGAAGAAGCTCCCGTCGTCGGTGGAGATCCTCGACTCCGCCGAGGCCCAGGACAAGGACTCGGTCACGGTCACCGCCGAGACGGCCAAGAAGTACAACCTCAAGACCATCGCCGACCTCAAGCCGGTCGCGGGGGACTGGACGATCGGTGCCGGCTCGGAGTTCAAGACCCGTACGCAGGGGTGGGTCGGTCTGAAGAGCGTCTACGGCGTCGAGTTCGGGAAGTTCCAGCCGCTCGACGCGGGTGCCCAGAGCACCCTGCTGAAGCTGCTGGGCTCGGGCAAGGTGCAGGCCGCCAACATCTACACCACCGATCCCGCCATCATCGAGGACAAGCTGGTGGTGCTGGAGGACCCGAAGAGCCTCTTCGCCTCGCAGAACGTCACGCCCCTGGTCCACAAGTCCGCGGTCAACGACACGGCGAAGGCGGCACTCAACGGCGTCTCGGCCAAGCTCACCACCGAGGACCTGCTGGAGATGATGAAGAAGCTCGTCAACGACAAGGAGGACGCCGGCACCGTCGCGAAGGAATGGCTGACGAAGTCCGGTCTCGCGACCTGACGGCTCGTCCGACACCGTTCGCCCCCGTACTCCTCCCCACATTCGGGGCGGGAGTGCGGGGACTGGTCAGGACCGCACTGCGGTGCCGAGCTTGAGCACCGAGGCGAGCCCAGGGTGCGGCCCCCGTTGCGGTCGGCGCAGCTGACTGGTCCTAGACCTCGATGTGCGAGCCCATGATGACCGTGCGGTCGCGGGGCAGGCTGAAGTACTCGGCGGCGTCGGCGGTGATGTAGGAGGTGGCGATGAACAGCCGCTTGCGCCAAGGGGCCATCGTCCGTGCCTTCCCGCGCCGGATCTCGATCTTCGACAGGAAGTAGGACGCCTCGTCGAGCTGCAACGGGCCTTCGGTATCGGCCGGATCGAGCATCGCCAGTGTGCCGGGCACGTCCGGTGTCTCCATGTAACCGAACCGGGCGGTCACGTGGATGATCCCGTCGTCGGCGTAGCCCAGGTCGTCCACGACGATCCGCTGGTCGGCCGGGACACGGGGCACCGGCTCGGTCTGCAGGGCGATGATCACGACCTGCTCGTGCCGGACATGGTTGTGCTCGACGTTGGCCCGCATTGCCAGCGGCGCGGTCTCCTTGCCCCGGTTGAGAAAGACGGCCGTGCCGGGCGCCGTGACCGCCTGCTCCTGCCCTGTGCGCAGATGCTCGATGAACTCGGGCAACGGGCCCTCCTGGCGTGCTCGTTCCGCGGTGACGAGTTCGCGGCCACGCTGCCAGGTCGTCATGACCGTGAACGCGATGAGGCCGATGAGCAGCGGAAGCCACGCGCCGTGCACGAGCTTGGTCATGTTGGCCGCCACGAACAGCAGGTCGACGAAGAGGAGCACGCCCCCGCCGAGGACGAGCAGCCACTTGGGCGTACCCCACTTGGCGTGGGCGACGTAGAAGAACAGCAGGGTGGTGATGGTGATGGTGCCGGTGACCGCCATGCCGAACGCGTAGGCCAGCTCCGCAGAGGAGCGGAAGGCGAAGACCAGGGTGAGGACCGAGACCATCAGCAGCCAGTTGATCCAGGGGACGTAGATCTGACCGATCGTCGACTCGGAGGTGTGAGCGATACGCAGTCGCGGCAGATAGCCGAGCTGGGCGGCCTGGGAGGCGACCGAGTACGCGCCGGTGATCACCGCCTGGGAGGCGATCACGGTCGCCGCCGTCGCCAGGACCACCATCGGCCAGCGTCCCCAGTCGGGCACGAGCAGGAAGAACGGGCTGCTGATGTTGTCCGGGTCGTCGAGGATCAGCGCGCCCTGACCCATGTAGCTGAGGACACAGGCGGGCAGGACGAGGAACAGCCAGCCCCGGGTGATCGCGCGGCGGCCGAAGTGCCCCATGTCCGCGTACAGCGCCTCGGCGCCGGTGACCGCGAGGACGATCGCGGCCAGGGCGAAGAAGGCCGTGCCCCAATGGCCGAACAGGAAGCCCAGCGCGTACGTCGGCGACAGGGCCTTGAGGATGTCCGGGTGGTCGGTGATGCCGACGATGCCGCACGCGCCGATGGCCAGGAACCAGGCGATCATGACGGGCCCGAAGATCCTGCCCACCGCCGCGGTGCCCCGGCGCTGCACCAGGAACAGCAGCACGATGATCACCGCGGTGATGGGCACGACCGCGTCCTCGAAGGACGGCTCGACGACCTTGAGCCCCTCGACCGCGGACAGCACCGAGATCGCCGGGGTGATCATGCTGTCCCCGAAGAACAGCGACGCGCCGAAGATGCCGAGCGCGGCCAGGACGCCGGCGGCTCTGCGGCCGCGCTGGGCGTTCCACCGCCGCAGCAGGGTGATGAGGGCCATGATGCCGCCCTCACCGTCGTTGTCGGCGCGCATCGCGAGCAGGATGTAGGTGACCGTCACGATGATCATGACCGACCAGAACACCAGGGACACCACCCCGAACACGTTGTCCGTGCTGACCGGGACGGGGTGCGGGTCCTCGGGGTTGAACACCGTCTGCAGGGTGTAGATCGGACTGGTCCCGATGTCGCCGAAGACCACACCGAGAGCCCCGACGACCACTGCGAGGCGCACGGTGTCGCGCGCGTTCGTCCGACGGGCGTCCACAGCCCGCGACGCGGATTCGTCATCCGGCGCGGTTCCCTGCCGACGATCGTCCATGGTGCTCCTCCTCGAACGGGCGCTCAGCCGCGGACCCGGGGCATCGGGGCGGACGATACCCATCCCGTGGCACAACCGGCGGTAAGGGCGCGGCATCGGCGTAGCGGGCGACTGCTGTCCCGGTGCTGCGCGAGGAAGCGTTCGCCCGCGCGAGATCGCCTGATCACGCTGTGGAATGGCCCACCTGGGCAGGAGCAGCCGGATGCGGGTTCCCCGGGAGGAAAGTCACCTGGGGTGCGCCCGTGCGTGGATGGATCACGACCTCGCTCTCCACTCCGTACACCTCGGCCAGCAGCCGCGGCGTGAGGACGTCGGCCGGAGTGCCGGATGCGGTGACCTCGCCGTCGTTCAGGACGTAGAGGCGATCGCAGTAGTACGCGGCCAGGTTGAGGTCGTGCAGGGCTACCAGGACCGTGGCGGGCAGGTGCCTCAGGGCACCGAGGACTTGCAACTGGTGGCGTATGTCGAGGTGGTTGGTCGGTTCGTCGAGGACCAGGAGTGAGGGCTGCTGGGCGAGCGCCCGGGCGATCACCACGCGTTGGCGTTCGCCGCCGGAGAGGCTGTCGAAGGGGCGGTCGGCCAGGTCGGTCACGTCGACCGTCGTGAGGGCTGAATCGATCAACGCGGCGTCCTCGGCCGTGTCACCGTCCAGCAGCCGTTTGTGCGGCGTACGGCCCATGGCGACGACCTCGCGGACCGTCAGATCGAAGTCCGCGCCCGACTCCTGTACCACTGCCGCCACGGTACGGGCCAGCCGTCGCACGGGCAGCGACCAGGCGTCGGTGCCGTCGACGCGGACCTGGCCGTCGGCGGGTCGCAGGACACGGTAGACGGAGCGCAGCAGGCTGGACTTGCCGCTGCCGTTCGGGCCGACCAGGCCGATCACCTCGCCGGCGCGGGCGACGAGGGAGACGTCCTTAACCAGGCGGTGCGCACCCGCGGTGAGCGTGACACCGTCGACGACGAGTTCGGTCGCGGTCATGCCACTCCTCGGTCGGTGCTCCGCCGGGCGTCCCGGCGCATCAGCCACAGGAAGAACGGTCCGCCGCACAGCGCCGTGAGCACCCCCACCGGGATCTCGAGGGGCGCGGCGACCGTACGTGCCGCGATGTCGGCCCAGATGAGGAACACCGCTCCGCCGAGCGCGGCCGTCGGCAGGACGCGCCGGTGGTCGCCGCCGACGAAGAGGCGCACGATGTGCGGCAGCATCAGGCCGACGAAGCCGATCGGTCCGGCCGCCGCCACCAGCACACCGGTGACCAGGGAGAGCAGCACGAACATGCGGGCGCGGAAGCGGGCCACGTCCAACCCCATGGTGGTGGCGGGTTCCTCGCCTGCCAGCAGCAGGTTCAGGTTGCGGGCCTGCACCATGAGCACGGCGATGCCGACCAGCAGGCCCGCGCTGGGCAGCCACAGGGTGCCCCAGTTCACGCCGCCGAGGCCGCCCAGGGTCCAGGCGAGGACCGCGCGGGCCTCGTTGCCCCGGTCGGTGGTGAGCAGCAGCAGGTCGAGCAGCGCGGTGAGCACCGCCGCGATCGCCACCCCCGAGAGCACGAGCCGCACCGAGGTGATCCGGCCGCCGGTGCGCGCGGTGGCGTAGACGAGCAGCAGCGCGCCCAGCGCGCCGAGGAACGCGGCCGCCGACAGGGACACGGGGCCGAACAGACTGGCCCCGAACACGATCACCGAGACCGCGCCCAGAGACGCTCCCGAGGACACTCCCAGCAGGTACGGCTCGGCGAGCGGGTTACGCACCAGGGCCTGCATGGCGGTGCCCACCACCGCGAGCCCCGCACCGGTCACAGCCCCGAGCAGCACACGCGGCGCCCGCACGTCCAGCACGATGGTCTCCCGCGCCCGCGACCAGTCGGGCTGCGTCCAGTCGGCGCCCAGCGCATGCGTCACGATGCCCCACACCTGCCCGGGCGGTACCTGCACCGACCCGACGGCCAGGCCCACGGTGGCCGAGACCACCAGCAGGGCGGCGAGGACGATCAGGGCGGCCGCGAGGTTCCCCCGGCCCGCCCGCCGCTGACTCCGTGGCGGGCGCCGGGCTGCCGCGTCACTCGGCGTGTCCGTGGCGGAAGCCGTCACCGGAAGCTCTCGGGGTGCAGGCCGCGGGCCAGGTCCTCCACGGCATACGCCGACCGGACGCCGACCAGGGTCGCGGTGAGCGGCAGGACCACGAACCGCTTGTTCCTGATGGCCGGCACGTCGGCGAGGGCGGGCTGGGCGAGCAGGAACTTCTTCTTCTGCTCGACGCTTCCGGCATCGGCGTAGTCGTAGATGGCGATGACCTCCGGCTTGCGCTCGACGACCTGTTCCCAGGAGACGTCCCCGAAGACGTCGTCCAGGTCGGCGAAGACGTTCTTGCCGCCGGCCAGGCGGATCAGTTCGGTGCCGAGGCTCTTGCCGCCCGCGGTGAACGCCGTCTTGTCGCCGCTGTCGTACACGAATACGGGCACCCGCGGCTCGTCCTCGACGGCGGTGGCGGCCTTGTCGACCCGGCTCTGCAGGTCGGCGGTCAGCTCGGTGGCCCGGTCGGAGACACCGAAGATCTTGCCGACGGTGCGGATCTCGTCGTACGTGTCCTTCATCGTCACCTGCTTCTTGCCGCAGTACTCGCGGTTGAGATAGGTGTCGATGCCGGCGTCGGCGAACGCCTCGCGGGAGCGGCCCTCGTTCTCGTCGAACGCGCTGCCGTAGCCGCCGTAGACCAGGTCGGGCTCGGTGTCGAGGATCTTCTCGAAGGACGGTTCCTTCGCGGCGAGTTCGGGGACGGCCTCGTAGTCCTTCGCCAGCGCGGGCAGCACGTCCGAGTCGGGGAAGGCGGTGCCCACCATGCGGTCCTTGAGCCCGAGGGAGAGCATCAGCTCCGCCGGGTGCTGGTGGATGGTGACCACCCGCGACGGCGGCCGGTCGTAGGTCGTCTTCACGCCGCAGTTGTCGATCGTGACGGGGAAGCCCTTGCGCGACGACGCCGCGGCCTTCGGATCCTGGGCGGTGCCGGACGAGCCGCAGCCCGCCGTCAGCAGGGTCGCCGACAGGGCCACGGCCGCGGTGCGCAGGGCGGCGCCGCGCAGGCGGGTGGGGAGAAGGGCATGGGGACGCGCTGGCGCGTTGGACACGTAGAGCCTCCTGGGGAGTCCGCGCTCCTCGGAACGGGCCCGCGACAGGCCAGTGTCCTGACTCCCGGATCTACGTCCCCCTGCCTTGCCGCGCGGCGCGCGGTGGCGTGTCGAGAGGGACGCTCCCCGGTCACAGTGGCGGGACCGTGCCGGACTCGCACCGGCTTCCTGTCTCCCGTCGCGGCGATGACCCGGTGATATTACGTTCCCTCAAGTCGAGGTCAACAGAGCGTGCGAGGCCGGCCGCACGCCCCCGCACCTCATCACCCCTCACGTACCGCCCGTAACACCAGCCGCTCGGCGTTCTCGTCGTAGGCGCGGCCGTCGAAGCCGCCGAAGACCTCGACCCGGCCGAACCCCGCCTCCTCGACCATCCGACGCAACTCGACGGCGCTGTAGACGAACCACACCAGCGCGGCCCGAGTCACCCGCTCGCCCCGGACCAGCACCCAGTCGCTGCGCAGCCGCGCCCAGTCGTCCAGCACGGTGTCGGTCTGCACCATCAGGTCGTCGCCGCGCCGGACCACCTTCGGTGGGGTCACCCTGCGGGCCAGCAGTTCCTTGCCCGCGAGGTCCAGGACCAGGGTGCCGCCGGGCGCCAGGCAGGTGTGCAGGGTGCGCAGGACCCGGGCGTTGTCGGCGGGGTCCTCGAAGTAGCCGAACGACGTGAACATGTTGAGGGCGACGTCGAAGTGGCCCGGGGCCTCGTACTCCCGTGCGTCGGCCCGTACGTAGGTGACGTGCGCACCGGCGTCGGCGGACCGCTTCCGCGCCCGCTCGAGCATGGCGGGGCTCAGGTCGACCCCGGTGACGTCATGGCCGCGCTGAGCGAGCGGGACGGTGAACACGCCCGGCCCGCAGCACAGGTCCAGCACCCGTGCGCCGGAGGGAAAGGAGAGCAGGGGAGAGGAGCCGAGCAGCTCCTCGGCCTGGGTGTAGCGCTGCTCGGAGAACAGAAAGTCGTGGAACTCGGTCCAGAAGTCATCGTCCAGGAACCCGCCCGTCCGTGTCATGCGGCCTCAGTGCTCCTTCGTCGTCGTGATGGGGGAGGGGTTGCTTGTCCGTGTGACCGCGCAGCGTCAGCAGTACCGGCGGGAGCAGCAGGCACTGGGCGGCGGCCAGCAGCCAGAACCAGCCGGTGTTCCCGGCACGTTCGCCGAGGCCGTACACCTGCCCGCCGAGCACCCCGCTCGCGCACGCGCCCAGGCCGGCGGCCAGCCGCTGCTGACCGAAGACAACGGCGTCGGAACGCGGACTGCGCTGCAGGGCCTCCAGGTCGTTCTTCAAGAACAGCACGATGTCGCCCAGGGTGATCAGGGCGCCGCCGACCAACAGGGCCGGACGGTTGCCGATCGCGAGCACGGCCAACCCGGCGGCCAGCCCCGCGAAGCCGACCGCGAGGGCCGTGGCGTACGGCATGCGGCGGATCAGGCCGGACGCCGGCGGCTGCACGACGATGACCAGCGTGAAACAGAGCAGCAGCACCAGGCTGTAGAACTCGCTGGAGGCCCGCTCGACGGCGTACACCGCCAGGAAGTGCTGGAAGTGGAAGTACAGGTAGAACGCGAGGGCGTTGGCCGCGAACGGTACGACCGCCACACCGGCCAGCAGTCCCTGCCGCGCGGCCCCGGCGGCGGACGGACGGTCCCCGGCAGCCGCGGGGAGCCGTGCGTGGCCGGCCGTGACCACGATGAACAGTGCCGTGACGGTGACGAACAGCCAGCCCGGCGAGGACAGCACGAACGGGCCTGCGACCAGCGGACCCACCGCCATGCCCGCGTTGAGCGCGGCGTTGCCCGCCGACAGGAACGCGGGGCGGCGTTCGTCGTCCACGCCCCGCACCAGGTACGCCTTGTTGGCGGGCAGGTACAGTGCGGCGCCGCAGCACGTCAGGACCAGCGCCGGGACGGCCAACGGAGGCCAGCGCAGAGCCGCCAGGAGGCCGACGAACCCTGCCGTGCGCACGATCAGCGCCCACACCATCGTGCGGCGCAGCCCGATCCGGTCCGCGAGGGCTCCGCCCGCGATCCCCCCGGAGAACTGCACCAAGGACGCCACGGCGAGCACCACGCCGACCGTGCCGAGCCCCATCCCGAGCCGTTCGTGCAGGAACACCGACATGAACGGCAGGACCATGAAGCTGCCGAGCGGAATCAGGAACGAGCTGAACAGCAGGAAGCGCAGGGGGCCGTCGAGCGAGGACAGCGCGGTCCGCAATTCCCCCGCGCCCTTGGTGCGTTCACCCACCGGGCGCCGTCCGGTCGGCGTGGACGGGGAACGGTTCCGTGAGTACCCGTACGGCGTTGGCCGCGGCGACCGCCCGGTGCGTGGCGAGTTCGGCCGTCTCGCCCTCGGCGTAGACGATGCCCGCGTAGCCCCGGCTGTCCGTCAGGTGCTCGATGGGATCGCCGATCCGCTTGACCGGGTACCAGGACGGCGATCCCGGCAGGTCCGCCAGCCGGTCGAGCCCGGTGACCTCGCTGAACACACCGGGCGCGGAAGGGTAGCCCAGCACGAAGGCCACGGCCGGGCCGCCCGGCAGGTACGCGTCCATCAGGCGGGGGCGGCGGCCGAGTGCGGCCTCGACCATCGCCTCGTACACATTGACTCCGAGCGACCGGCACAGACCCTCGCCCACCAGGGCACCCCCGATGCGGGGGTTCACCTCCACGACCTCGGGGCCCGCGGTGGTCAGCACGAACTCCACGTGCGCGAAACGGTCGGTGTAGCCGATGGCGCCGAGCACCTCCCCGAGCCACCGTTCCAGCGACACTCGCCGCGGCTCGGGGAAGGCCACCGGGAAGGCGGTGATCTCCTCGCGGAAGTGCGGCTCGGGTGACATCAGCCGGCTGGAGACGCCCAGCAGCCGGGTACGGCCCGCCCAGGTCAGGGTCTCGGCGCTGTACACCGGCCCGCCGAAGTACGGCTCGGCGAACAGGCGCCCCGTCAGCCGTCGCCCTGACGTCTCGGCCAGGGCATGGTCCAGCGCCAGCTCGTCGCGGACCAGCCAGACGTTCTGGCTCCCCGTGCCCGCGGTGTCCTTGAGCACGGCCGGCAGACCGACCTCCTTGAGCAGAGACTCCCGCAGCTCGTCCACCGAAGCGGCGGACTCCACGGCTCGGCCGCGCGTCAGGCCGGCCTCGTGCAGGTGGTTGCGCACCGCGGACTTGTCCCGGGTCAGCCGCAGGACCCCGGGGTCGAGTCCGGGCAGACCGAGACGGTGCGCGAGGTCGGCACCGACCAGTGTCCAGGTGTCGGTGGAGCTGATCAGGCCGCGCAGCCCGGGGGTCCGCTGCAGCCGGTCCGCCACCTGGTCCACGTCAAAGGTGTCGAGCTCCACGACGTCCAGGGCACCGGCGGGAAGGCGCTCCAACTCGTAGGTGTAGTAGGCGGGATCGCGCGTGAGGAGCAGCAGTCGCTCGCCGAGCGCGTCGGCGGCGCGGACCAGGTGCCCGAGCCCGAACGTGAGCGATTCCAGGCAGGCCACGCTCATGCCGCCCGCTCCTTCCAGCGTGCCGGGCAGGGGGTGCGTTGCCAGGCCATGGTGGACCACGGCATGGTCATCTCCTCCGGTTCGGCCACCTCGGCGGGTTTCAGCGCGGCAGGGTCGAGGGCTTCGGTGTGGCGGGCGAAGACGCCCTCCACGTAACGGTGTCCGGTGTCGGCGCCGATCACGAGGTGCAGCCGGTCGGGGTGGCGGCGGGCCTCGTACGTCGAGGCCAGGTAGCCGGCGCCGGTGGAGAGCCCGGCGAACACCGCGTGCTCCCGCAGCAGGGCGACCGCACCGGACAGGGCGTGCGCGAAGTCCATCCAGTGGACGGCGTCGTAGAGGTGATGGCGGACGTTGTCGAAGACGATCGACGATCCGACTCCGGCGATGATCGCTTCGGGGTCGTGGTGGTCCTCGCTGCCGAAGGTGACGCTGCCGAACGGCTGTATCCCGACGAGCCGCACCGAGGAGTCGGTTTCCCGGAGCCGTTCCACCAGTCCGCCCGTCGACGCGCCGGACCCCACGCCTCCGACCACCGTCAGGGCGTGGTCCCGGCACTCGGCCGTGATCCGGTCGGCGACTTCGTGGTACCCGAGGTAGTGGACGTCGTCGTGGTACTGGCGCATCCAGTGGCAGTCGGGCCGCTCGGCGAGGATCTCCTTCACCCGCCGCACCCGTAACTCCTGGTCGAGCTTGAGGTCCTGGGACGGCCTGACCTGTTCAACGGTGGCGCGCAGGATCTTCAACTGGGCGAGCGTGGTGGCGTCGACGGTGGTGGAGGCCACGATGTGGCAGCGCATGCCGTACCGGTGGCAGGCCAGCGCCAGGGCGTAGGCGTAGATGCCGCTGGAGCTGTCGATCAGGGTCTGTCCCGGGCGGATGGTGCCTCGGTCCAGAAGATGGCGGACCGCCGCGAGCGCCGAGTAGATCTTCATCGACTCGAAACGGATCAGGACGAGGTTGTCGGTCAGCCGGACAAGGTCGGGAACCTTCAGAGCGTCGGCGATGTGGGGGTGGATCAACCGTAGCCTCCTTGGGCGAACGAGCACTGGTGGCCGAGCGAGTGGAAGAAGGCGGAGAGTTCGGACTTGACCTCGGTACTGGGGCGGCGGGGAAACAGGTAGCCGATCAGGCAGCCGGTGTGAGCGACGAAGATCCCGTCGGAACCGAAGCGCTCGCGGTGAGCGAGCAGGCTGTCGAACGTGGCTTTGGGCAGGACCTCCTGGGACAGCGCGGCGCTGGCGGTCGCCGCTCGTGCAACGGCGGCCGGATCGCCCGAAGCGAAGCCCTTCAGAAGGTCGGCCAGGCAGCGCTCGTACTCCTCCCCGCGCCGCCGGTACTGCTCCAGCAGCCGGCCGGTGACGGCGGCGGTGTCCACCGTGCCGGGTTCGGTGACGAAGGCGGTGTGGAAACCGATGTCCGTACCCAAGCGCCGGACCACCCGGTGCCGACCGCTGAGATGGAGCGCGAACTCGTCGAGGAAGACGCTGTCGGCACGTTCGATGGCGGCGAGGATGCCGAGGACCACGTCGGCGTCGTACCGCAGGCGGAAGAGCCGGAACAGACAGCGCAGCGTCGCCACGATGTCCGCGGTCGAACTGGCCATCCCCACGCCCACCCGCAGGTCGGAGTGAGTGCTCCAGCGGCCCGGTGGCAGCGTGAGCCCGAAGTGCTCCAGGAAGAGCCGGACCGCGGTCGCGGATCTCTCTCCCAGGGGCAGGAGATCGGGCGGATTCACGCCCGGGGTGAAGTGCACCCAGGAATGCCGGTCGAGGGGAAAGGACACCACGGCGATGTCTGGCTCGGCATCGGCCCGCAGCGGGCCCTGATAGAGCTCGCCCAGGGTGCCGTGGCAGACACCGGACACGGTGCGGGCCGGCGGGCCGGCTGCCTCGCGGGCTGCTCCGGCGAGTGTCAGCACCGCTCGTCCCGGTCCGCCGAGCCGCGGGCCGGCCGACGCCGCGCACGGATGACGGGTACGCGCGTGGTCACGAATACGCCCTCCTTCTGGTCCCGAGCCCGGAACTCCCGAACTGCTGAACTTCGACCGGGAAGGAGGCGCGGCGCAGAGTACGCCGTGATGTCGCCCGTACCGCCAACCCAGTCCACGAGGTCACCGTGCACAGCCCACACCTCACGCGCGGGCGCAGTGGCAGGTCTTCGGACTCGTGGGCGCGCCCACCGGAGATCCGGCGACACCTACCGGCCGTCGCTTCCCGGCCCTCTTGGCGCGGAGCCAGTGCTGATTGACGGCGTTCGTTCCCACTCACCGCTGCGGGACAGTCCCGGATTCCCACCGGGTTCCCTCTTGCGTCGCGCCACCGTGGGCTTGGTCGGACCGGCGGCACGAACCGACTGCGCCCATCAGCGTAGGTGCGCTCGTGCTCCTGCGACAGGGCGCCCAATGCCGGTTGTCCTGATGTGGCCGGTGGCGTCGTCGGGCACGAGCAGCTGAGACAGCGTGTCGGCACCACGAGCGCTCTGGCCGGATTGGGCCTCGGTGGAACCGATCACCTCAACCACACTTGTAGCTTCCACGACCACGCACACCGCCCGTCGGTGGCCGCTGCCCGAAAGGCCCAGGAGATGCTGCCAGAGCCCACGTCGCAGGCCGACGGCACGAGTGCGCAGCCCGCACCCGACCGCACTGCTGTCGACCGGGTCGCCCTGCGCGCCGATCTGCGTGCCGCCGTTCCCGACGCGAGCGCGGCCGTCGCGGTCACGGCGGCCGTGTTCGTCTTCCTCTACCTGCGCATGGAGTCCGGTGACTCGGCGACGGTCGC
This sequence comes from Streptomyces sp. NPDC055013, assembly GCF_053608645.1. Lineage (NCBI taxonomy): Bacteria > Bacillati > Actinomycetota > Actinomycetes > Kitasatosporales > Streptomycetaceae > Streptomyces > Streptomyces sp. NPDC055013. The sequence goes on along the minus strand of NZ_JBSGVW010000004.1, from coordinate 294,863 downwards.
GGTCATGCCGTTCATGGACGACCCTGCCACCTACTGGATGTACCTGCTGAGCCAGGCGTTCGGCTGGTCGGGACTGCTGTGGGCGTGGGGAACGGTCATGCTCGGCCTGCTGCTGTCGGGGCCGCGCCCCGCCCGGCTACCGGTCTCCCGGCAGGTCCTGGAACGCTGGCATCGCACGACGAGCCTCACCACGATGGCGCTGATGTTCGCGCACGCCCTGATGTTCGCGGCCGAACTCGTGCGATATGAGGCTCAGTTGGGGTGGGCCGAACGCCTGTGGACCGGCTTCGCCGACACCTTCCTGCCTGGCTGGTACGACTCCGGGACCGGCCAGATCGCGATCCCCGTCGGTCAGGGCGCGCTGTATCTCGCCGTCCCGCTCGGGTTGTTGTTCTACGTCCGCCACCGCATCGGCGCGAACACCTGGCGTCGGCTGCACCGTTTCGTGATCGTCGTCTACGTCCTCAGCGTGTGGCACACACTGCTCTACGGCACGAACGTCTGGTACGGCGAATGGCCCCGCACGGTGCTGTGGCTGCTGCAACTCCCCATCGCCGTGCTGCTGTTGGCCCGGCTGCTGCGGCCCGCTCGGCGGTCCGAGCGGCTGACCGTGCCGGGGCGGCGTGACGGGATCTCTCTGCCGAGCTGGGTGGTACGCGCGGCGGCCCGCCTCGCCGTCGCGGCGGTCGTCATCGGCCTCGTCGCTGTCGCGGCATCCGGGCACGACGGCGGACGCGAGCGCCCCGTCGAACCACCTGCCACGAGCCCACACGCGCACGAGCCGGAGTGATCCACGCCGGCTGCCGGCACGGGCTGGTCCGGAACGTCTGCGGGACGGGCCCAAATCGTGATCATGGATGCCCGTGCCGCTGGTCGGTAGCCTGCCGAGGTGGCTGAGAGCTGGGACGAGCAGCAGTTGATCGCGGACGGCTTCGAGCGTGTGTACGTGGACTTGGAGTGGTACGACGGGCCGCGCAAAGGACTCGCGGTCATCGGTGATGTCCCTCACTACTACGAGGGCCGCGACTACGACCGCGACGACGAGGCCGACGAGTACCTCGTGTGGCCCGCGAGCGAGGCCGCCGTGGCGATGGAGCGCGAGCAGTGGGCGATCTACGTCAGGTGGAACGAGGCTTATGAAGCCGGGACGGTCGAGGCGGACAGCCATCCGGGGAACGGAGGGATCGATGCCCGCTACGACGAGCTTGACTTGCTCCTCGCGCCGTACCGTCAGGCGCCGGACGGTGCTCGGCGGCTCGTGGGTGAGGTGCGGTTCGACAGTGGAGACCGCCGCTACAGGCTCGACGGGGTGGACCACTGGTTCCGGTGGCGCCCGAGCAGGTGAGGGGAGAAAGGGTGGTAGCGGAGCGGCACAGTACCGGTGACCGTGTCACCCGCATTCACCCGTGTGGCGGCGCTGCGGAGGGGTCCGGGTCATTGGAGGTGGCCGGTCCCGCGGAGTGGCGGGGGACTACCGTGGCCTAGCTGTCCTGGGTGATTCCGCACGCTGCAGCCTTGGGGCGCAGCGGTACGCCATTGGTGCGCAATACCTCGCGGACGTCCAGGATCAGGGGGAAGACCTCATGATTGCGGTCCTCGCCCTGTTGCTCCCATGCCCGCTGCTCAGCTTCGACGGCCATGCGGTCCTCGGCGAACACGCGCTCGGTGAAGCGTCTGATGAGCGGCCACGCCACATTCAAGGCCCCGGGAATCCTCGGCTTCTCGATCATGAGCAGGCCGTAGGTGTGACATGTGCGCTGCTCGGCGTCCTCGGGCACGTACGCGGCCCAGAGCCGAAAGGAGGGACGTTCGGCGTCTGCCGGGAGCAGGTCAAGTGTCTGGTACGGATAGTCGGTGCGGATGGTCATGACGTCGCTGGAGTCACCGCCGCCGATGCCCTCCGCGGCCAGCAGGCCGGCCCCACGGTTCCGTTTGCCCCCGGCATGGGTGAACAAGTAGCGGGCCTCCACCGACCGCGGGCCGGACCGGTATCCCAGCAATTCGGGATGGAGTTTGCCGAGGACGCCCCGGTGGAGGAACTGGTGATTCATGTCGAGCAGGTTCTCGTGCATGAACGAGTAGTGGCAGCGCACGGTCCGCGAGAAGGTCATGGTCTTGTACTTCGCCGAGCCGAATGCCGGCAGGGAGGGCAGGGCGGTGACCGCCGCCTTCTCCGGATCACCGGGGAAGACGAACACCAGGCCGTACGCCTCGCGGACGGGGTAGCCGCGCACGCCACGCGGTGGCCTACCGTCCCCCTTGGACAGATACGGGATCTTCGAGAGGCGGCCGTCGCCGCGGTAGACCCACGCGTGATAGCCGCAGCGCAGGGTGTCGCCCTCCACGACCCCCATGCTCAGCGGCACTTGGCGGTGGGCACACCGGTCCTCCAGTGCGTGGACGGCGCCGCTCTCACCGCGGTAGAGCGCGATGTTCTCTCCGGCGAAGGCGGTCGCGATCACCCGTTTGCTGCGCACGCTCCCGGACAGCGCGACCGGATACCAGAAATCCGGGTTCGCTCCGACGCGCCGCAGGTCGACCATGCGTACCTCTCCCTCGTCCGTGGGACAGCACCCTTCATCCTGACGGCCGCCCGCCGCGCACGCACTACCCGGCGCATCCGGACGGGTGAGAGCCGGCCCTCCTCGGCCTGCTCGGCGAGGCAGGCGTGCGCATGCTGATCCACTCCTTCGCCGCACTCAGGTCTCACCTCGCGGTTCACGTGCGTCGCGGAGTCCCGTTGAACACCCGCAAGCAGTGCTGCGTTGTATGTGTAACTGCACAATCTTTGCAATAAGCCCCCCACCCGGAAGAGGAACCAACCTGATGTCCATGCGAACCGGCCGTCTCGCGGTGCTCGCCGCCCTGCCCGCAGCCGCTCTCATCACCGTGGCAGGCTCCTCCCCGGTGTTCGCCGAGGAAGACACCCCCGCCTACCAGATCGATCTGGAGCAGCTGAACGACTCCGGATCCAAGGGCACCGTGATGCTGAGCGCGCGTGGCCAGGAACTCACCGTGTGGATCAAGTCCGAAGGCATGGTGCCCGGTCAGCCTTCCGCGCAGCACCTGCACGGGTCGACCGAAGGGCATGACTTCGTGTGCCCGGACGACAGCGCGGACAAGGACGGCGACGGGATCCTCAACAACACCGAGGCGACGGTCCACTACGGCGACATCAACATCGCGCTCACCGTCTCGGGAGATACCGACGCGGCGACCAGTGGCCTCGCGGTAGACCGCATGCCGGTCGCCGACAAGGAAGGCAAGATCACCTACAAGCGGACCCTGCAGGTCTCCCAGGACGTCATCGACCACATCAAGGACCTGCACGTCGTCCAGCACGGCATCGACCCCAACAACAACGACAAGTACGACTTCGAGGGCGCCGGCAAGAGTGAACTCGACCCGAAGCTGCCCCAGGAGGCGACCGCACCCACCAACTGCGGTGAGGTCAAGGGCGCGGCGATCGGCTCCGTCCCGGTCGGCGGGATCGAGACGGGCAGCGGGGCCGGCGGCACGAGCGTGGCTCCGGGCGTGGCCATCGGCGCGGCCTCTGCGGCGACGGCGGTTGCCGCGGTATTCGTCGTGCGTCGTCGTAAAGCGTCCGGTGTCGCGGTGGCGAAGGCCGGGGAAGCCGCGTGAGGCACCCGGTCCTGCGCGCGCGGCGTGCCCCCGCCGCCGTGATCGCCGCTGCCGTCGCGGGCCTGCTGCTCACTGCCTGTGGTGGCCAGGGGACTTCGGCATCACAGACGTCTCCAGGCCAGAGCACGACCGCTGATGCGTCGACGGGAAACCAGACAGTCACCGCTCTGGACCGGTCGGTCCCGCAGAAGGTCACCATCCCGTCCCTCGGTGTGTCGAGCACGCTGGAGACGCTGAGGCAGAACGCGGACGGGGCGATGACGACCCCCAAGAACCCAGACCTGGCCGGCTGGTACGAACCCGGCCCCACCCCCGGCTCCCAGGGACCCGCGGTGATCGCCGGACACGTCACCTGGGACGGTGCGGACGCCGTCTTCAAGGGGCTGGACCAGATGTCGGCCGGCGACACCGTGGAGGTGACGCGCGAGGACGGGAAGACGGCCACCTTCACGGTGGACCGGGTCGAGGAATACGAGAAGGCGAAGTTCCCCACTCTCGAGGTGTACAAGAACGTCGACCACGCCGGGCTGCGGCTGGTCACCTGCGGCGGCCAGTTCGACGCGGACCGGCACTACTACCCCAACAACGTGGTGGTGTTCGCGACCATGACGGGAGTGGCTTGATGCCGAGTCGGTAAGAGGTGGCGGTGAAGCCGCGGCTGGGGAACACTCACGCGGATGCGTGATCGTTGGGAAGCGTCCTCGGGGTTGTGGTTGCGTCGTTGGTCGGACGGGGATGCCCGGTCCGTGGTGACGGCGTTCGCGGATCTGCTGATGAGCCGGCAGGTCAGCAAGCCGATCAAGTCGCCGGCGGCGGCTGAGCGATGGCTCGCGGTCCAAGCCGACCAGTGGGTCTCGGGTTCCGCCTTCGCCTTTGCCGTGGTCGACGGTGCTGACACCGTTCTGGGGAACGTCGCGGTGGGCGCGGTGAACCGGCGCCACAGCACCGGGTGGGTGTCGTACTGGACGACGGTGTCGGCCCGCGGCCAAGGCGTCGCATCACGGGCCTGTCAGTCGCTGGCTCGCTGGGCCTTCGACGAAGTCGGGCTGTTCCGACTTGAGTTGGGTCACCGTATCGACAATCCGGCGTCATGCGGGGTGGCCAGGGCTGCGGGCTTTGCGGCGGAGGGCATCGAACGGCAGAAGCTGGAGTACGACGGTGCGCGCTTCGACGTCGAGCGCCATGCGCGGCTGGCCACGGACCAGGAGCCCCAGCGGACCTGATCTGACCACGTTGAGGCACACAGCGCTCTGCGGCGGAGTTCCCTACTGCCGCCAATGAGCGGGCCACCGACGGTGTGGCCGCGCTCGGCGAAGAAGTCGAGGAAACGGCGGCGGATCTCGGCGGTGCGCACGGTAGGACTCCGGATGCTTACAGGGGTTGGGCGGCCAGGGACCGGGCGGGGTGACGGGGACTGAGGAAGACGACGATGCCCTTGCCGTCGGGGGACGGGTGGGTGGCCTGGGTCCAGCCCTGGCCGCGGTAGAAGGACATGGCTCGGGTCGACTGGACGGAGGTCAGCAGCCAGGAGCGGCCGTCGGCGGCGTCCTCGGTGACTGCCTCCAGAAGCTCGCCGGCGAGTCCGGTGCCGCGTGCCGAGGAGCGGACGGCGAGTTCGTCTATCTCGCGGGCGCCGCACAGCCAGTCGACGGTGTGGTCGGTGCCCAGGCCGGCGGCGGCCTGCGGATAGCAGCGGTCGGTGGGGAAGGGAGCGGGGGTGGTCCAGGCCGTGGCGAAGCCGATGACCTCCGAGCCGTGGAAGGCGAGCGCGGCGGTGAAGCCGGGGCGGCATACGTTCACCGGGAGCCGTCCGGCGAACTCTTCCGCCTTCTCCTCTTCCTCGTTCCAGGGCGGGGCGCAGAAGGCGTCGACGTAGACGGAGCGCAGGGCGGTGGTGTGGGCAAGGAGGTCGTCGTCCTTGAAGATGCGGATGCTCATCAGGCCGCACCCACCAACGAGGCGGACGGCCGCAGAGAGGCGTACTCCAGGGGTGCCGACGGGTCGATCGACACGTCCAGCGGCGCGGGCTCGGCTCCGGCGCGTACGAGGAGGTCGCCGACGGCAGCGATCATCGCGCCGTTGTCCGTGCACAGCCTCAGCGGCGGCACCCGCAACTCGATGCCGGCAGCCCGGCACCGCTCCTCGGCCAGCGACCGCACCCGCGAGTTCGCGGCGACCCCACCGACCACGACGAGCGTGCTGACCCCGTGCTCCCGGCAGGCCGCCACCGCCTTGCGGGTCAGTACGTCGGCCACAGCCTCTTGGAGTGAGGCTGCCCCGTCGGCCACGGGCAGTTCGCGGCCGGAGTGTCCCTCGGCCCAGCGGGCGGCGGCCGTCTTCAGCCCCGAGAAGGAGAAGTCGTACGAGCCCGGAAGGGGGCGAGGGAACGAGACGGCGCGCGGATCTCCCGCGCGCGCCACCCGGTCGATGGCCGGACCGCCGGGATACGGCAGCCCGAAAACCCGCGCGACCTTGTCGAAGCACTCCCCGGCAGCGTCGTCGAGCGTGTCCCCGAGGTGGACGATCGGGTCGCGGACGAGGTCACGGACGAGGAGCAGCGAGGTGTGACCGCCGGAGACGATCAGCACCATGCAGGGGTCGGGCAGCGGCCCGTGCTCCAGCGTGTCGGCCGCCACATGACCGGCGAGATGGTGGACGCCGTGCAAGGGCACGCCCAGCGCGTACGCGATGCTCTTCGCCCCCGCCACGCCCACCTGGAGCGCGCCCGACAGGCCCGGCCCGGTGGTCACCGCGACCGCTCCGATGTCGGACAACCGCAGCCCGGCGTCGTCCAGCGCCTGCTGGATCACCGGGCGCAGGGCCTGCAGGTGCGCCCGGGACGCGATCTCGGGGACCACGCCGCCGAAGCGGGCGTGCTCGTCCATGCTCGACGCGAGCGCGTGGCCGAGCAACTGCCCGTCCCGGACCAGCCCCGCACCGGTCTCGTCACAGGACGACTCGATGCCCAGCACGATCCGCGACCCCATGGCCCACCTCTCTTCCTGCATATTCTAAGCTATTGCAAGTAGTGTGCAATAAGAGTCGCGGGATGTGTACCCGAGCAAGAGTGTGCTGGTCATCGCCCAGCGGAGTGCGCCCCTGTCGCCCCCGGGAATCGCCCCCGAAATCCGCATGTTCGGCTCGCCGTGTACGCCGTCCAGCACCAGGACGGATGCCGGTCTCCGTCGAGGGCTCACTTCGCTACAGGTGCTGGGAGGGTGCCGAGATGGTGGGAAAGCTCAGGCGTCGGCAGGGCACCGAGCGCACCGACCGTAGACCAGGAGCGATCCCGCCGCGTCCGGCCGTAGCCCGGTCAGCTCCTCGATCCGCCCCACCGCTTCCCATGGTCCGTCCCCAGGGCGGCGACACGCCCGCACTGCCGGCACACGGTGTGGTGGTGCGGCTCACCGGTGAGGCCGTAGCGCGTCGCGCCCGGACTGGGGACCGCGTGCACCAGCCCGACGGCCCTCAGGGTCTCAAGGGTGCGGTAGACGGTGGCCTGGTGAATGGCCTCTCCGACCGACGCGAGGTGCGCGCAGGCCTCTCCGCTGGAGACGTGATGGTCGGAGGCGCGGAGCAGGGCCAGTATCCGCAACCGGCCCGGCGTGCACCGAAGCCCGTGTCGCCTCAGCAGTGCACGGGGTTCCTGCGACGCTGTCGTGTGCTGCTGATGACGAGTCTGTTGCAACGGTGAGAACGCCTCCTGGTCTGCGACGCGACCGTCGTCCGGGGACCCATACCCGATCGGCGGGCAGCCAGTGTTGCTGTTAGCGTGCAACTGCACATCAGTGGCAATTATGGCGGAGGACGTTGGACATGGCGGTTTACACGCTCCCGGAGCTTCCCTACGACTACGCGGCGCTCGAACCGGTCATCAACCCGCAGATCATCGAGCTGCACCACGACAAGCACCACGCGGCATACGTCAAGGGCGCGAACGACACCCTGGAGCAGCTGGCGGAGGCTCGGGACAAAGAGTCGTGGGGCTCGATCAACGGCCTGGAGAAGAACCTGGCCTTCCACCTCTCCGGGCACATCCTGCACTCGATCTACTGGCACAACATGACCGGTGACGGTGGTGGCGAGCCGCTGGAGAAGGACGGCGTGGGCGAGCTGGCGGACGCGATCGCCGAGTCCTTCGGCTCGTTCGCGGGCTTCAAGGCACAGCTCACCAAGGCGTCCGCTACGACGCAGGGTTCGGGCTGGGGGGTCCTCGCCTACGAGCCCTTGAGCGGCCGCCTCATCGTCGAGCAGGTGTACGACCACCAGGGCAACGTCGGCCAGGGCTCCACCCCGATCCTGGTCTTCGACGCCTGGGAGCACGCCTTCTACCTCCAGTACAAGAACCAGAAGGTCGACTTCATCGACGCCATGTGGGCCGTCGTCAACTGGCAGGACGTGGCCCGGCGTTACGCGGCCGCCAAGGAGCGCGGCGACAGCCTGCTCCTTGCACCGTGATGGCGTAGCACCCCCTGGACGTCCTGCTCGTGATCGTCTTCTCAACCTTCACAGGCAGGCGGCATGACGAAGGGCTCCCGCGAGGAAGTGACTCGTGGGAGCCCTTCGGTTTCTTGTGGGCGGCCCGTCCGGAAGTGGCTCAGCTGCGAGGGGCGAGGACAAGAATCTCCGTGTCGACCCGGCCCGCCTTGTCGTCGCGGGCGACGGCGGGGACGCTGTCGATGATGCCGAACCCGGCTGCGTGGGCATGCGGTTCGAGCGTCCGCAGGGTCCACAGGCGTTCTCGGACGGCGGCGAGATACGCGACCGGCTCACCGTCGTCGCGGGTGCCCTCGGGTGTGAAGAGGGTGCGCGAGAAGTACGGGCCGGCCGGGTCGTGGCGCAGGGCGGCGAACAGCAGATGCCGTCTGCCTCGGTCGTCGGTGAAGTCGGTGGCCAGGACGCCATTGCGGCCGACGTAGGTCGTCAGTGCGGTTTCCGCGAGGACGGCGAAGCAGAAGACACCGTCCGGGGCGAGCAAGGTCCGGACCCGGTGCAGGAGACCGGCCAGCGACTCGGCTTCGGCGAACATGTTCACCGACGTGTCGCCGAGCACCGCCGTTGCGTATCCCTCGCCCAGATGGCCGTCGGTGTCGAAGAAGTCCTGGGGCACCACGCGCGTACGAGCGGCGAGTTCGGGATGGTCCGCCAGATGGGTGGCCAGTCGTGCGGTCGCGGCGCGCGAGCTGTCGACCGCTGTGACGGACAGTCCCGCTGTCGCCAGTGCGAGTGCCACGCGGCCCCGGCCGCATCCGATGTCGAGCACACGGCCGCCTCGCCGCCCGGCGAGCACGGTGAGGTGGTCGGTGTCCCAGCTCTTGGCGGCGTTCTGCTGATGGATGTAGGGCTCGAACGGGTCGTCGTAGAAGTCGGTGACGTGCAGGGCGGGCAGGCGGTCGAAGAGGTGCCGGAACGGGGGGAGGCAGATCTGCCGTATGTCGTCGCGAGCTGTGGTCACGGCCGTTCTGCCACCTTGTCGGGCTCGGAGTCGGAGGAGGGTCCCCGGGCGGGGCCGCTGCGGGTCAGTGCGGCGTAGGCCACGGTGAGGACGGTCAGGGCGCCTGCGGCCAGCCACAGGGGCGCGCGCAGTCCGAAGGCGTCCGCGACGGCCCCTCCGGTGACCGCGCCGAGGGGGACGGCGGCCATGGAGAGGGTGCGGTTGGCGCTGTTGACGCGGCCGAGCAGGCCGGCGGGGACGAGTCGCTGGCGCAGGGTGACCGACAGGACGTTCCATACGGCGAAGGCGGCGCCGGTGCCACCCCAGGCGAGCGCGGCCAGAGCCGGGGTGGGGAAGGCCGCCAGCGCGAGGTCGAGGGCGGCGGTTACGGCGATCGCCGTGATCTGGAGGGCGCGGCGGTCGAAGCGACGGACGAGCACGGGTGTCACCAGGGCACCGGCGACGCCGCCGATCGCACCGACGGCGAGCATCACGCCGTAGCCGGTCTCCGACACACCCATCGGGCCGCGGGCCAGCAGGACCAGGGTGGCTTCCCAGGCCATGGTGAAGAAGGTGAGCGCGGTGCCGGTGAGCACGATCGTGCGGACGTAGCGGTCCCGCCACAGCCAGCGCATGCCGGCCACGGCGTCGGTGACGACTGAGCGTACGACGCGGCCTTCGGGTGCGACGGCGACAGGGGTGGCCGTGGTACGCAGGCGCGCCAGCAGCAGCACACCGAGGGCCATCGCGGCGGCGTTCAACCCGAAGGGCAGTGCGGGGGAGAGGGCGAACAGCACACCGCCCAGGGCCGGACCGGCCAGGTCCTGGCCGACACGTTCGGCGGTGATCAGGGCACTGTTGGCCTTTTCCAACTTCTCGTCCGCGACGACGCGGGGGACCAGGGACTGGGCGGCGTTGTCGTAGGCGGCCTCGCCGATGCCCAGCAGGAAGGCAAGCACGTACAGCAGAACCATGGAGCGCAGGTCGGCCAGGAGCGCCAGGGTCAGTGCCACCAACAGCAGAGTGCGGGCGGTGTTCGCCCAGACCATGAACCGCTCCGGTCGACTGCGGTCGACGAGGGCGCCGATCGGCAGGCCGAAGAGGAACCAGGGCAGGAAGGCCACCGCGGTCAGGGCGCTGACCGCGAACGGGTCCCGGGTGGTGGCCGCCGCCAGCAGGGGCAGGGCCACCATCCTGATGCCGTCGCCGACGTTCGAGAGAGCGGCGGCGGCGACGACGCGTGTGAAGCGTGTCTCGGCGGACGTCACCGGGGCGGCTCCGGCGCATGCGTGTGAGTCAGGGCGGTGGTGAGGCGGCCTCGGGGCGCGGGATCGGGCAGAGACGCGTGGCGCGCGACGATATCGGCGGCCAGTTGATCGGTGTCGACGGTGTCGAGGAAGGCGCGCAGGAGCGCGAGGCGTTCCTTGCCGTGCCCGGCGACGGCGTCGGGGGTGTCGGCGAAGCGCCAGGGAAAGGTCTCGCGCAGGGCGGGTTCCGCTGCCGCGGCCTGGTCGACGAGGTCGTGCAGGACGTCGGCCCACATGGGCGGGGTGTCACCGCTGAAGGTGATGTGGACGGACTCGCTGTCGGTGGTCCAGGCGTCGTGGACGACGCCGCGCGGGATGTAGAGGGATTCGCCGGGGTGCAGGTCGAGTTCGGCGATCACGGGGGTGTCGTACTGTTCGCGGGGCGCGGGCAAGGTGCGCGGCCACTGCACGGGCGGAGCCTGGAGCCGCCAGTGCTTCACGCCGTGCACCTGGCGTACGAGGACGGACATCGGGTCGTAGTGCGGGCCGGCGCCGCGCGAGTTCGCGGGGGTGAGGTACGCCCCCGCGGAGGTGAAGAGCCCGAGCTCGTTCGACAACTGCCCGCAGAAGTCGGCGACTTCGGGGCTGTAGCGCACCAGTCCGCGCAGGACCACCGTCGCGCCGCGCTCCACCTCCCGCAGCACGGCGTGCGGGTCGGCGACGCTGTCGGCTTGGCCCGCGCCGGTGCCGGTGCGGTGGGTGAAGCGGGACGCCGGTACGTAGCCACCGTCGTGCACGAGCCGGATGTAGGGGATGCGCAGGCCGCGATTGACGATGAGGTCCTCGGCCAGGTCCAGCCCGAAGACGTCGTCGAAGCCGCCCAGGTCGCGGGAGTGCAGCGGGCTTGCCTCCCAGGCTTGTCGCAGGGCGTCGGTGTCGCCGACGAGGCGGTGCAGCACCATGTCGCTCACTCCTGTTCGGGGTTCAGTCAGGCAGCAGCCGCAGACGGGGCGGAGCGGTCAGGCCCAGGTGCGGGGCGAAACGTGCGGCCCGGGTGGTGAGGTCGTCAAGGCAGGTGAAGCCGCGGTCGTAGAGGGCAGGGACGAGCGAGGCGGTGTTCCAGCGGCGCAGAAGGTGCTGCTGCAGGGCGGGGCGGGAGATCCTGCGGAGGGGGTAACCGCGCTGTGTCAGCTGGGCATTGAGCTCTTTGGCCTCGGCGATCAGCTCTCTCAGACGATCCGCGCCCGGGGCGGCACGGACGGCGTCCGCGAGGACGGGCAGGGGCGTCAGTCCGCAGGACCAGCGGTACGAGCGGACCAGCACCTGGGCGAGCACGGCATCGTCCGGAGCCGTCGCCTCTTTTTCATCCAGCCACATCCCGTGGTCGGCGGACAGGAGTCCCCGGCGCCGCGCGGTTTCGACTGCGCGACTCTCCAGCAGCCGGACGTCGTCGTCCTGGGTGCCGGTGAGAAGGCGCAGCACCGTCCGCCGGTGCAGGACGGGATAGTCGTCGGCGTAGATCTGCGCGGCTGTCAGGAGGGTGAGGTTCTCGGCGTCGGCGGATCGCCGCCAGTGCTCCACATGGACGGTCGTCGGTACGGGGGCGGGCCGCAGACCAGGCGGTGCCGGGTGGTGGGCGAGACGTGTGAGGAGGGCACGGGCGTCCTGGGTCTTGACGTCCCAGTTCTCGGCAGGACCGGCCACTGTCTGTCGTACGGTCTCGATCGTGGCTCGGGTAACGCCCTCGGCCTGATGAAGGATGCCCCGCCAGGTGCGGGAGGTGAACGGCAAGTGCGCGGCCGCGGCCAGCAGCTGTGCCTCGTCGTGAGCGGTGATGACGCGGCGCCTTGCCAGGCGGCGCAGTGCCACGCGGACGGAGACGAGAGCGACGGTCAACGCACGGGATCCCGCGTCCGGTTCGGTGTGCACGAGGGCGACCTCGTCATCGCGTTCGATCAGTCCGGTGGCGTACAGGCGGTGCACGACGCCGCTGCCCGTCATGCCGTATGGGCCGAGTTCCGCCGCCCGCAGCGCGCCCATGCTGGCCGCGCCGTACACGGCCGCCCCGCGCCCGATGACCTCGCAGATCTCCTTGTGCCGCACGGACGCCGACTGGAAGAACTGCCCGTCCAGGACGACCACCCGGTCGCCGGGCCCGGCCGGAGACGCCATCAGGTCACCGTGTCGCACGGGAGGGTGTACCACCGCGTCCGGCAACAGGGCCCGTACGGCGGCCGTGTCCAGGGAGGGCCCGGCGTAGACGTGAGTGAGCGTCATGCCGTATCGCCGCCCGTACGGGGCCTGCCGGTGCTCGCGCTGACATCGGTCCTGGCGTCGAAAGCCAGGCCGGGGGCTAGCACCTTGACGACGGGGATCGCTGTCGGGCTGGGCAGAGTCACCCGGATGGGCTCGGTGCCGGTGCGGTCGGCGATCAGGTCAGCGAGGGTGCGCACGTCGGTGTCGAAGCCACCTGCGGTCGGGGCCGTCCACCATGCCGTGGTGCGTGTGCCGACGTCTTCGGCGGTTCGGGTACGGCCGTCAGCGGGTCGGTAGAGCAGCGGCGGGAGGTCGTCGCGGGCGCCGGTGATGGCGGTCAGCCTGCTCTGCGCGGCCTCCGTCAGAGCGCGGCTGAGGGCGATCGCCGGGTCGAGGTGGCAGCCGGCGCCTGTGTAGGTGACGGGATGGGCCTCGGAGCGGATGCGCGCCTCGAAGCAGGCCGGATGCCGGTCGGCGATCACGACCTCGACGGACACCTGGGCCGCGGCATAGAGACCGAGGAGGTTCCGGCAGTCCGGGGCGTCCACGGAGCCGAGATCGAGGCGGCACCAGTCGGCGCGGGGTCGGGCGCGCAGTCGGGCCAGGGCGTCCCGTTCGCACAGTTCCGCCAGGGCATGAGCGGTCGCTTCGGTGACGGTGTTGCCGGAGGCCAGACCGTTGCTGGTGGTGCGGAACAGCGGGGGCGTCCACTCGGCGCGGTAGGTGTGGTCGAGGCGGACGGCCGTCTCCGGTACCGGAATCGACGCACCGCTCAGCAGGCCATCGCCCTCCAGCCAGTGCAGCGGAAGTCCGTCGTGCAGCAGAGACCCCTCGGCGAGGTCGAGCCTGGCCAGGAGGTAGGGCAGGTCAAGTGAGTTGGCGGCACGGGGAGTTGACGGAGAGGTCAGGTTCTCGGCGTGCCAGAGCTCGATCGCCTCCATCGCGGCCGAGACGCGTGCGGCGTGGGGCGTGAGTCCCTTGCCCTGAGACACGGCGACGGTCCGCGACGCGGGGCGTACGGCTTGGAAGACCGGGATGCCGATGTCGTCGAGGCCGGTGACGTCGGCCACGCGCGTCACCCCGTACCGCGGGAGCATGGGGCGGATGCGCTCCCAGGTCTCCTCGGGTGCCACCGTCCGGTGTGTGCCACGGAGGTAGCCCTTGGCCGCCGTGTGGGCGTCTGTTGCCGGCACCGTTCCGCCCCCCGTCGGTCCGGATGGCCCGCGCGGAGGCGGGCGGCGTGGATGGATGCGGGGCGACGCCCATGGAACGGACGCTGTCAGGCGAGGCGTCGCACCCGCACCCGGCTCATGTCGGGCCGATCAGGTGTGGTGGGCCACGCTCACCACGGTCTCCTCTTCGGTCTCCTCGACCTCGAAGACCTCAGCCAGTTCCTCGGTGGAGTACTGCATGCCGCACCTCCTTCCCCGGTCGGAGGTCCCCCGTGCGGGGCCCCTCGACCGTCACTCTGGCTGACACTTCACATTTCTGCAAGGATTTCGTTCTTGCAAGTGGTGTGCAATAAGGGGGGCTTGAGTGGCAGGAGTTGCGGTTCAGCGACTTGCGGCTGTCCTGGTGGCTGCCGGTGTTCTCGCGGCCTGCGGGGCACAGTCAGGTACGAGTGAAGGCGCGAAGCAGGCTGAGGCTTCGGGATCCGATGTCCGTATCGAACGGTGCGGGGAGGACATACGGCTGAAGCGGCCCGCCTCGCGCGCGGTGACGCTCAATCAGCACGCGACCGAGTTGGTGCTGGCCATGGGACTGGGGGACCGGCTGATCGGCAGCTCGCTGCTGGACAACGCGGTACGGCCGGATCTGAAGGCCGCCTACGACAAGGTGCCCGTGTTGTCGGAGAAGGCGTATCCGTCGAAGGAGACCCTGATCGGGCTGGGCCCCGACGTGCTCATCGGGGGGTTCGGACCGACCTTCAGCGAGGCCAACGGGCTGCCGCCGGACCAGTTCCGCTCCGCAGGGATCGGGCTGTTCACCATCCAGTGCAAGGGACAGAAACTCACCTTCACCTCCCTCACCGACACCGTCACCGCGCTCGGCACCCTCTTCGGCGAGCCGACTGCCGCCCGGAAACTCAACACACGGCTCACCGAACAGTGGGAGGAAGTGAAGAAGCAGGTCAAGGGAGCCGACCCGGTCGACGTCCTCGTCTTCGACTCCGGGCAGACCGCCCCCACCGTGGGAGGCGGGCAGGGCCTGGCCAACACCCTGGTCACCACGGCCGGCGGAGGCAACGTCTTCTCCGACCTGAAGTCCGACTGGGGAGAGGCCAGTTGGGACGAAGTCGTACGCCGCGACCCTGACGTCATCCTCGTCGTCGACTACTTCACCGCCGGGAACACCGCCCAGGACAAGATCAAGCAGCTGCGGTCCGATCCCGTGCTGCGGGACGTGACGGCGGTGAAGGAGAACCGCTTCCTGGTCGTGGGGCTGACGGGGCTCGGGGCGCTCAGCCCGCGCAACCCCGAGGTCGCCGCCGACATCGCCGACGAGCTCCATCCGCAGGGGTGAGGCGCGCGATGGTCGCCACGGCCCCTTCGGGCGCCGGGATCGTAGAACGCACACGACCGCCCGCCGTCCGACGAGCGGCGACCCGATGCCTCCTGCCGGCCCTGATCGTCCTGCTGGCCGGCGGGGTCGTCGCCGGGATCGCTCTGGGTCCCTTCCAGGTCCCGGCCGGCTCCCTGGTCCGGGTGGTGGTCGCGCATCTGCTGGGCGACGAAGTGTCCGGTGCGGACGCTCGGTACGACACGATCGTCTGGCAGATCCGGCTGCCCCGCGTGCTGCTCGGCGCCCTGGTCGGCGCGGGTCTGGCGATGGTCGGCACGGTGTTGCAGGCGCTGCTGCGCAATCCGCTCGCCGACCCGTTCGTACTGGGCACCAGCTATGGCGCCGGGGTCGGCGCGGTGACCGTCACGCTGGCCGGGGCGGGATTGGTAGGGGTCTACACCCTGTCCACCGGCGCCTTCGCGGGAGCGATGGCCGCCACCGTCGTGGTCTTCGCCGTCGCGCAGGCCCACCGTGGCACCGGGGCGGCCCGGCTGTTGCTGGCCGGAGTCGCGGTGTCCTTCGTCGGGCAGGCCGTCACCAACGTCCTGGTGATGATCGGCGACGACAGTGGCGGACAGGCCGCCAGGTCCGTGCTGTTCTGGCTGATGGGCGGGCTCGGCGGGGCCCGGTGGACCTCGTTGACCCTGATCGCTGCCCTGACCGCGCTCGCACTGCCCTTCCTGCTGCTGCGCGCCCGGATGCTGGACGCGCTGATGCTCGGCGAGCAGACCGCCGCGAGTCTGGGACTGCGCCCGGCCCGCCTCCGTACCGAACTCTTCGTGATCACAGCGCTGTTGACCGGGGCCATGGTGGCCGTCAGCGGGGCGATCGGCTTCGTCGGCCTGATGATGCCGCTGTTCACCCGGCTGCTCCTGCGCACCGCGGAGAACGCGCGCGTCCTGCCCGTCGCCGCGCTGTCCGGCGCGGTGTTCCTGGTCTGGGCCGACCTCGCCGCCCGCCTTGTCCTCGCCCCTGCCGAACTGCCCGTCGGCGTGGTCACCGCCCTGTGCGGCGGCCCCGTGTTCCTGTGGCTGCTGGTCCGCCGGGGCGGGGCGCCGGCCGGACCCGGCGGCGGGGGAGGAGCCCTGTGACCCCGTCCGGAGCAGCCGAACTGGCGATTGGCGGGCTCCACGCGCGCTTGTCCGGAGTGCCCGTCCTGCACGGGGTCGATCTGCGGGCCGAGCCGGGCGAGGTACTCGGTGTCGTCGGCCCCAACGGGGCAGGCAAGTCGACGCTGTTGCGCTGTCTGTACCGGGCTCTGACGCCCGAGTCCGGCACGGTCCTTGTCGACGGCAAGGACCTGCTGGCCATGGGCCCCGCCACGTCCGCCCGGCACACTGCGGCCCTGCCGCAGGAGTCCGAGCCGGTCAGCGGGCTGCGGGTGCGGCGCGTAGTCGTCCTCGGCCGCACGGCCCACCTGGGCGCCTGGCAGACGCCCGGCGCCCAGGACCACTGGCTCGCCGAGGAGGCACTGGCCCGGGTCGGCGCGTCCGCACTTGCCGACCGAGACATCGCCACGTTGTCCGGCGGCGAACGCCAACGCGTCCTGCTGGCCCGCGCCCTGGCCCAGCAGCCCCGCGTCCTCGTCCTCGACGAACCCCTGAACCACCTGGACATACGGCACCAGTTGGATGCCTTGATCATGATCCGCGGTCTGGGCATCACCACCGTCCTGGCCGTCCACGATCTCGGCCTGGCCCTGCGCTACTGCGACCGGCTGTGCGTGCTCGCCGCCGGTGCGGTCGTCGCCGCGGGACCGCCACGCGATGTGCTGCAACCGGCCCTGATGGCCGAGGTGTTCGGTGTGAGGGCACGGCAGGTGGAGATCGCGCCGGGGGAGTACGCCCTGTGGTGCGAGCCCCTGGAACCGGCGCCGGGCCTGGCCGCCGCAGATGTGACCGGCCCGGATCCGACCGCTTCCCTTGACGCCTCCGAGGAGGAGCCTGCGTGCTGATCTCCTTGCTTCACCACGCCCGCCCCGGGTGTGGCCCGCTGCTGGCGAGCGTGGCTGCGGGTGTCGGAGTGTCCGCCTGCCATGTGGCCCAGAGCCTGCTGCTCACCCTGGCTGTGGCCCGGGGGCTGCGCGAGGACCTGACCGGCGCGGTCTGGGCCTGCTGCGGGGCACTCGCCCTGGTCGCCGTACGCGCTCTGCTGATCTGGGCGCGCGAGGTTGCCGCCGCCCGTGCCGCCGAGCGCGTCAAGACCGATCTGCGGCTGCGCCTTTACCGCCACCTGCTCACTCTGGGCCCGGCTCATGTGACACGGCAGCGCACCGGGGCGGTCCTGACGACGCTCCAGGACAGTGTCGAGGCCCTCGACCGGTTCGTCAGCATCTTCCTGCCCCAGGTCCTCGTCACCGTCCTCGGCGGGCTCGGCATCGTCGCCGTCCTCGCGCTGATCGACCCGCCGGTCGCGCTCCTCGTCGCCGTCACCGCCGTCCTTGCGGCGACAGTGCCCAGGCTGCTGCGGCATCGGATGCGCCGGATGCTCATGGACTTCATGCGCGGCTGGCGCGGCCTCAGCGCCGACTACCTGGACGCGGTCCAGGGCCTGCCCGCCCTCAAAGCCGTCGGCGCCGACGGACACTTCGGCACTCGGCTGTCCCGCAGCGCCTGGGACTTCTACCGCTCCTCCCTGCGCTTCACCCAGATCGGCACGATCTCCGCGGGCTTCGTCGGCTTCTTCGCCGCCCTCGGCACCGCCGCCGCGGTCGGGCTCGCCGCCTGGCAGTACGCCTCCGGAGACCTCTCCGTCACCGCAGTCTTCGCCGTACTGCTGCTTTCCCGCGAGGCGTTCCGCCCGGTCACCGAGCTGATGGCCGCCTTCCACGCGGGCCAGGCCGCACTCCCCGCCGACGAGGCCATCCGCGAACTCCTCGCCGCGAAGCCCGTCGTCCCCGACACGGGCACCACTCCGCCCGCCCGCACCGGCGCCCCACCCCGCGTGACCCTCGAGAACGTCACCTACACCTACCCCGGCCAGGACCAACCGGCCGTCGCCCGCATCAGCATCACCCTCGAAGCCGGCACCACCACCGCCGTGGTCGGCCCGTCCGGCGCCGGCAAGTCCACCCTCGCCCGCCTCCTGCTCCGCTTCGCCGACCCGGACCCCGGCAGCGGCCGGATCAGCGCCGATGGCGTCGACCTGCGGCACATGTCCTTGGCCGACTGGCACGCCCGGATCGCGGTCGTCTCCCAGGAGGTGTTCCTCTTCCACGGAACCGTCCGCGACAACATCGCCTTCGGCCGCGCCGACGCCACCCCCGAGGACAACGAGAAGGCAGCCCGCGCCGCCCACGCCCACGACTTCATCACCGCCCTGCCCGACGGCTACGACACCGTCATCGGCGAACGCGGCCTGCGCCTGTCCGGCGGCCAGCGCCAGCGTCTCGCCATCGCCCGCGCCCTGCTCGCCGACGCCCCCCTGCTCATCCTCGACGAGGCCACCTCGAGCGTGGACATCGCCGCCGAACGCGCCGTCGTGGACGCCTTGGACCGGCTGCGGGAGGGCCGCACCGTGCTGGTCATCGCCCACCGCCTGTCCACCGTGGCCGACGCCGACCACCTGGTCGTCCTCACCGAGGGGCAGGTCGCCGAGGCCGCGCCGCCGGACCAACTCCTCGCCCGGGGCGGTGCGTACGCCCGACTCGTCGCCCGGCAGCGAGAGGGAGCCGCCCGATGACGACCCCCGCCCACTCCAAGGACCACGGATCGGCACTGCGCAGCCTCCTGCGCCCGCACCGGATCCGCCTCGCAGCCGCCATAGCGTGCGGACTTCTCGACCAGGCCCTCGCCCTCACCGCGGCCCTCCTCGGCGCCACGCTGGTCGGCCGTGCCCTGAACGGCGCAGCGCCGGCCGACCTTCTCCCCCAACTCCTCCTCCTGGCCGCCCTGGTGGTCCCGAAGGTCCTCGCCGCCTGGGCCGAGTCCTACCTCGCCCACGACCTGGCCTTCCGTGTCCTGGCCGCGCTCCGCGACCGCTGCTACCGAGCCCTTTCCGCTCTCACCCCCGGCTACCTCCTGCGCCGCCGCTCCGGAGACATCGGTGCCACCGCCATGGCGGACATCGAGCTGCTGGAGCTGTTCTTCGCCCACAGCCTCAGCCCACTCGTCGTCGCCGCGTCCGTGCCCCCGGCCTGCCTCATCGCCGCATTCGCCGTGGACCCCCTCCTCGGTGCCGCCCTCCTGCCGGCCGTCGCCCTCATGGCCACCGTCCCGTTCTGGCTGCGCCGCCGCTCCGCCGAGCAGGGCCGGCGGATGCGCGAGGCCACCGGAGAGGCGGCCGCCGAAACGGTCGACGCCGTCCAAGGGCTCGCCGAGACCCTGGTCTTCGCCCGCCAGGACCACCAGGCCGACCGCCTGCGCACCGCCACGGAACGCCTCGGCCGCACCACCGCCGCCCACCGCTCACGCGGCGGCGTCGAGAAGGCGGCAGGCGACGCCATCGCCGCCATCGGCCTGATCGCCGTGCTGCTCACCGCGCTCGCCCTCGTCGACACGGGCAGCCTGCGCACCGAGCAGGTCCCCGTCGCGGCCGTCCTCGGCGCCTTCGCCTTCCTCCCGCTGATGACCCTCGTCGACACCTGGCGCGAGCTCGCCGCCATCCGAGCCGCGGCCGTGCGACTCACCGAGATCGTCACCGCCGAGCCGGACGTCACCGACCAGACGACCGACGAACCCGCACCCACGGAGCGCATCGACGCCACGGTCGCCTTCGACGGCGTCCGCTTCCGCTACCGCCCGCAACTCCCGGACGCGATCAGCGACATCACGTTCACCGTCTCCGCCGGCACCACGGTTGCCCTCGCGGGCCACTCCGGCGCGGGAAAGAGCACCTGTGCCTCCCTCCTTCAGCGTCACTGGGACCCGGCCGCCGGTTCGATCACCATCGGCGGCCACGACCTGCGCACCCTGCCGTTGCCCCAACTCCGGCGCCTCGTCGCCGCGGTCCCCCAGGACACCTATCTCTTCAACCTGAAGATCAGCGACAACATCCGCCTCGCCCGTCCCGACGCCACCGACGCCGACGTCGAGAAGGCGGCCCGTGCCGCCCACGCCCACGACTTCATCACGCGCGACCTCCCCGACGGCTACGACACCCTCGCCGGAGAACGCGGCAGCCACCTCTCCGGCGGCCAGCGCCAGCGCATCGCCATCGCCCGCGCCCTCCTTGCCGACACCCCGGTCCTCGTCCTCGACGAGGCGGTCTCCAACCTGGACGCGGAGAGCGAGGCGGAGGTCGACCAAGCCCTGCGCGCGGCCCGCGCCGGCCGTACGACCCTCATCGTCGCCCACCGCCCCTCCACGCTCGCCACCGCTGACACCGTCGTACTCCTCGAAGAGGGGCGGATCGTGGACGTGGGTCACCACCACGATCTGCTGGCGCGCTGCCCGGGCTATGGGGCATTGCTCCACCCTGAAGGGCAAGGGACCGAACCGGACGGGACGTTGCACGAAGAGCATCCCGCAGGGTGCAATCAGCCCTAGGATTCGAGGACTTCGCGCCCGGGCCGCCAAGGTCCGCACAACACTGGATTTACTAGGACGTCCAACTATATATTCGAGAGGTAAGCCCGCGGTGCAGGGAAGCCGGTGTGAATCCGGCGCGGTCCCGCCACTGTGACCGGGGAGTACGCCGTCGAGCAGAACGCCACTGACGAGCTGGATGTCGGGAAGGCGGACGGCGCGCGCTGATCCGGGAGTCAGGATACCGGCCGTGGGATGTTCCGTGTTGTCCACGAGGATGGAGCTGACACGCATGGCACCGGTGTGCATCCACGACTCCGGCGGACCCGCCCGACCAGCCCGACGGCTTGTCGCGCGCCCGGCCGTCACAGCCTGACGGTCCCCTCGCCATACGCGATCTCGCGCAGCCTTCCCGCACACACGCCACCGCGTCCGTGTGCGGTGGCGCCGCGCGCCATCCCGGATCACCTGACGAGAGCAGGCACCCATGGTCCGCGTACAAGACCACGCCCCCGTGCGTGAGTTGACCCACTTCATCGGCGGCAAGCACACCCCGGGAACCTCGGGGACGTTCGGCGATGTGTACGACCCCAACACCGGCGAGATCCAGGCCCACGTGCCCCTCGCCACCCGTGCCGAGACCGAGGCGGCGATCGCCGACGCGGCGCAGGCGCAACAGGCGTGGGGGGAGTGGAACCCGCAGCGCCGCGCCCGCGTGTTCCTCCGGTTCCTCCACCTCGTCGAACAGGAGAAGGACGCGCTGGCCCGGCTGCTGTCGTCCGAGCACGGCAAGACCATCGCCGACGCCCACGGTGACCTCCAGCGCGGGCTGGAGGTGGTCGAGTTCGCCGCCGGCATCCCGCACCTCCTCAAGGGCGAGTTCACCGACAACGCCGGCACCGGCATCGACGTCCACTCCCTGCGCGCACCTCTCGGCGTGGTCGCGGGCATCACCCCGTTCAACTTCCCCGCGATGATCCCGCTGTGGAAGGCCGCCCCGGCGCTGGCATGCGGAAACGGCTTCATCCTCAAGCCGTCGGAGCGCGCCCCGTCCGTCCCGCTGCGACTGGCCGAGTTGTTCCTGGAGGCCGGTCTGCCGCCCGGCGTCCTCAACGTCGTCAACGGCGCCCGGGAGACAGTCGGCACCCTGCTCGAAGACCCCCGTGTCGCCGCCCTCGGCTTCGTCGGCTCCACGCCGATCGCCGCGCACGTCTACGCCACCGCAGCCGCCCACGGCAAGCGCGCCCAGTGCTTCGGCGGTGCCAAGAACCACATGATCGTCATGCCGGACGCCGATCTCGACCAGGCCGTGGACGCCCTCATCGGCGCCGGATACGGCTCGGCGGGTGAGCGCTGCATGGCGATCTCGGTCGCCGTGCCGGTCGGTGAGGACACCGCCGATGCGCTGGTCGCCCGCCTCAAGGAGCGCATCGGCAGCCTGCGGATCGGCCGCAGCGACGACCCCGAGGCCGACTTCGGGCCCCTTGTCGGGCAGGACGCGCTCGACCGGGTGCGCTCCTACGTCGACCTCGGCGTCGAGGAGGGCGCTGAACTGGTCGTCGATGGAAGGAACTTCGTCCTTCCCGGTCACGAGAACGGCTTCTTCGCCGGTGCCTCCCTCTTCGACCGGGTCACCCCCGCGATGCGCATCTACCAGGAGGAGATCTTCGGGCCGGTCCTGTCCGTCGTCCGCGCCGCCGACTACGAGGAGGCCCTGCGCCTGCCCAGCGAGCACCTCTACGGCAACGGCGTCGCGATCTTCACCCGGGACGGCGACACGGCCCGCGACTTCACCCGGCGCGTGAACACCGGCATGGTCGGCGTCAACGTGCCCATCCCGGTTCCCGTCGCCTACCACACCTTCGGTGGCTGGAAGCGCTCCGGCTTCGGCGACCTCAACCAGCACGGCCCGGACGCCATCCGCTTCTACACCCGCACGAAGACGGTCACCTCGCGCTGGCCCGCAGGCCTGAGGGAAGGCGCGAGCTTCACGATCCCCACGATGGGCTGAGCGACATGACCAGCACCTTGCTCACCGAGGACCAGCAGGCCCTCGTCGAGACCACCCTCGACTTCGCCCAGGACCACCTCGCCCCGCACGCCCTCGACTGGGACCGTGACAAGCACTTCCCCGTCGACGTGCTCCGCAAGGCCGCCGGGCTCGGCCTCGGCGGCGTCTACGTCCGCGAGGAGTCGGGCGGCTCCGGCCTCACCCGCGCCGACGGCGTGCTCGTCTTCGAGACCCTGGCCGCCGGCTGCCCCTCCATCGCCGGTTACCTGTCCATCCACAACATGGTCGGCTGGATGATCGACCACTACGGCGACGCCGCGCAACGCGAGCGCTGGCTGCCCCGCTTGTGCGCCATGGAAGACCTGGGCAGCTACTGCCTCACGGAACCCGGAGCGGGCTCGGACGCCGCCGCCCTCACCACGCGTGCGGTTCGCGACGGCGATCACTGGGTGCTCACGGGGGTGAAGCAGTTCATCTCCGGCGCGGGCGTCTCCCAGCTCTACCTCGTGATGGCCCGTACCGGAGGCGAAGGCGCTGACGGCGTCTCCGCGTTCGTCGTCGACAAGGACGACGCCGGTCTCTCCTTCGGGCCGAACGAACGCAAGATGGGCTGGAACGCCCAGCCCACCCGTCAGGTGATCCTCGACGAGGTACGTCTGCCCGCCGACCGGCTGCTCGGCGCCGAGGGCCACGGCTTCCGGATCGCGATGAACGGCCTCAACGGCGGCCGGCTCGGCATCGCCGCCTGCTCCCTGGGCGGTGCCCGCAGCGCACTCGACCGCAGCCTGTCCCACCTCGCCGACCGGGAGGCGTTCGGAGCGCGCCTCCTAGACGCGCAGGCCCTGCGCTTCCGCCTCGCCGACATGGCGACCGAACTCGCCGCCGCCCGCGCCCTCGTACAACAGGCCGCCCAGGCCCTGGATCACGGGGACCCGCAGGCGCCGTACCTGTGCGCCATGGCCAAGCGCTTCGCCACCGACACCGGGTACTCCGTCGCCGACGGGGCGCTCCAACTGCACGGCGGCTACGGCTACCTGAGCGAGTACGGCGTCGAGAAGATCGTCCGCGACCTGCGGGTCCACCAGATCCTGGAAGGAACCAACGAGATCATGCGTGTCATCGTGGCCCGCGGCCTGACGGAGGCGTTCGGATGACCGGCACCGAGGACGCCGTCCTGCTCCACACGAAGGGCCGTGCCGCCCACATCACCCTCAACCGGCCGAAGGCCCTCAACGCCCTCACCCACGCCATGGTCCGACGCATCGACCAGGCGCTCACGGAATGGCAGCACGACCCGGCCGTCGAGACCGTCGTCATCGCCGGCGCGGGGGAGCGCGGACTGTGCGCGGGCGGCGACATCCGTGCCATCCACGACGACGCCCGAGACGGTGACGGCTCCGCCACGGCAGCGTTCTGGCGCGACGAGTACCACCTCAACGCCCGGATCGCCCGCTACCCCAAGCCGTACGTCGCCGTCATGGACGGCATCGTGATGGGCGGCGGCGTCGGAGTCTCCGCACACGGCGCCTTCCGGGTCGTCACCGAGCGGTCCAAGGTCGCCATGCCGGAAACCGGGATCGGCTTCGTCCCGGACGTAGGCGGCACCTACCTGCTCGCCCTCGCGCCCGGAGAACTCGGCACCCATCTCGCCCTGACGGGCGCCCGGATCGGCGCGGCGGACGCCCTGCTGTGCGGACTCGCCGACCACTATGTGCCGTCCGCCGCACTCCAGGGCTTCGTCGACGACCTCGCCGAGCAGCCCGTACCCGAAGCCCTCGCCCGTCACGTACGGCAGGCGCCCCCGGGAGACCTGGCCGGCCGGCGAGAGTGGATCGACGCCTGCTTCTCGGCCGACACCGTCGAGGACATCGTCCAGCGGCTCCTCGCCCACGGCGACCCGGCCGCCAAGGAGACCGCCGAAACCCTGCTCGCCAAGTCCCCGACCGCCCTCAAGGTCACCCTGGCCGCCCTGCGCCGTGCCCGCCGGCTCGGCCCGCTGGAGCGGGTCCTCGACCAGGAGTACCGCGTCTCGTGCGCGGCCTTGACCGCCCCGGACCTGGTGGAGGGCATCCGCGCCCAGGTCGTCGACAAGGACCGCGACCCGCGTTGGTCGCCGGCGACGATCGTGGAGGTCACCGACGCGGACGTCGAACGCTTCTTCACGTCCCTCGGCGAGCGCGAGCTCGGACTCGCCGCCGGATCCGACACCACCGAGGAGGTGGCCTGGTGAGCATGACCGTCGCGTTCATCGGACTCGGGCACATGGGCGGCCCGATGGCCGCCAACCTGACCCAGGCCGGCCACCGGGTGCTCGGCCACGACCTCGTCCCCGCGGCGATGGAGACCGCCGCCGGAGCAGGAGTGGAACCCGCCGCTTCCGCGACCGAGGCCGTCGCCGGCGCCGACGTGGTCATCAGCATGCTGCCCGCCGGCCGCCACGTCCTGGCCCTGTACGACGACATCCTGACCGGCGCCCGCCCGGGCACCCTCTTCGTCGACTGCTCCACGATCGACGTCGCCGACGCCCGCACCGCCCACGACCGCGCGGTCGCCGCCGGGATGCGCGCCCTGGACGCACCCGTTTCCGGCGGGGTGGTGGGCGCCGAGGCCGCGACCTTGACCTTCATGGCCGGTGGGGGAGAGCCGGAGTTCGCCGAGGCGCTCCCCCTGCTGGAGGCCATGGGCAAGAAGGCCGTGCACTGCGGCGGTCCGGGTGCCGGGCAGGCCGCCAAGATCTGCAACAACATGATCCTCGGCGTCTCGATGATCGCCGTCAGTGAGGCGTTCGTCCTCGGCGAGAGCCTCGGCCTGTCCCACCAGGCCCTGTACGACGTGGCTTCCACGGCGTCGGGCCAGTGCTGGGCCCTCAGCGTCAACTGCCCCGTTCCCGGGCCGGTTCCGACGAGCCCCGCCAACCGTGAGTACCGGCCGGGGTTCACCGCGTCCCTGATGGCCAAGGACCTTGGCCTGGCCGCCAACGCACTGCGCGCCGGCGGCGTCGATGCAGAACTCGGCCTGCGCGCGGCTGAGTTGTACACCGCCTACGCCGAGCGCGTCGGTGACGCGGAGGACTTCTCCGGCATCGTACGAACGATCAGGGACCGGAGCGGGGACGAGGCATGAGCAACGACATCGAGAGCACCTACGACACGATCCGCGTCGAACGCAAGGGCCGCACCGCCCTGCTCACCCTGGACCGCCCGAAGGCCCTGAACGCGCTCGACCTCCAGGTGATGGAGGAGGTCGTGGCGGCGACCGAGGCCCTCGACCGGGATCCGGGCTGTGGCTGCATCGTGATCACCGGCTCGGAGAGGGCGTTCGCGGCCGGCGCCGACATCAAGGAGATGCGGCCCAACGAGTACATGGACATGTACCTCGCCGACTGGTTCGCGGCCTGGGACCGGCTGGGGCAGCTGCGCACCCCGACGGTCGCCGCCGTCTCCGGATACGCGCTCGGCGGCGGCTGCGAGCTCGCCATGCTGTGCGACATCCTGCTGGCCGCCGACACCGCGGTCTTCGGCCAGCCCGAGATCAAACTCGGAGTGATCCCGGGGATCGGCGGTTCCCAGCGTCTGACCCGGGCGGTCGGCAAGGCCAAGGCCATGGAGCTGTGCCTGACCGGCCGCACCATGGACGCGGCCGAGGCCGAACGTGCCGGCCTCGTCTCGCGCATCGTGCCCGCGGACGAGCTGCTCGGCGAGGCGCTCGCCGTCGCCGAGACCGTCGCGGGCATGTCACTGCCGGTGGCGATGATGGCCAAGGAGGCCGTCGGCAGGGCCTTCGAGACCACGCTCGCCGAAGGCGTCCGCTTCGAACGCCGGCTGTTCCACGCGGTGTTCGCCACCGCAGACCAGAAGGAGGGCATGGGCGCCTTCGTCGACAAGCGACCGCCGGAGTTCCGTCACCGCTGATCCACCGCGTCACGGCCGTGCGGCCCACGCCTGCGTTCAGACGTGGGCCGCACGGAGCCGGACGGCCGAGGGCCCCCTACGTGGGTCAGGCCCGTGCCGCCTCGCCTGCGGTGCGCCGCTTGTGGATCAGCGAGAGCAGGCCGTCGAGGACCAGGAAGGCCAGCAGGGACCAGCCCAGTAGCGGGAACGCCCAGCCGACGGCGGCGGTCAGCGGGACCGCCACGGCCAGGGCGGGCCAGGGCAGATGCCGCCACGTTCCCCGAGCGGGCGCGCGGCCCGCCAGAGCACGGCGGTCCCCACGAGTGGGCCGGCGCTGCCACCACATGCGGTAGCCGAGCACGATGCCCACGGACAGGCCGAGGGCGATGACCGCGAGGACGATCTGGTTGGCCAGGCCGAACAGGGTGCCCATGTGGGCGCGCACCCCGAGGGTGCTGAGTTTGGCGAGGACCGGGTGGTGCGCCCACTCGACTCGCGCGGTGACGTCGCCGCTGTGCGGGTCGATGGCCGCCTGGTCCAGGTGGACGGGCCACAGACCGTCGGTCTGGGCGACCGTCCAGGTGCTCTTGTCGTCGGCGGGCGTGCTGATCTCGACGGGACCGTCGAGTCCGGCGGCACGGGCCTTCTCGAGGATCCGGTCGACGGTGAGTCCCTTGGGCAGACCACTTGCCGCGGCGCCCCCACCTGAGTGGTCGTGTCCCGAGGAGCCCTCCGTGGCGGACGCCGAGGTGTCCAACTCCGGCGGATACGCGCTCAGCGATGTCCGCAGTTCGGTGAAGCGCTCGCCCGCGTGGGCCGACCAGGTCAGGCCGGTGGCGCTGAGGACGAGCAGGCCGACCGAGATCCACACGCCGGTGATCGCGTGCAGACTGCGGCTGCGGCGCACGCCCCGTGCTCCACGTTCGGGCAGCAGGGTGTTGCGCTTCGATCCGCCCGAATAGGTGCGGCGGCGTCCGAACCACAGCAGGAGACCGCCCAGGACCAGCACCCACAGCCAGCTCGCGGCGAGTTCGGAGTACAGCCGCCCCGTCTCACCGAGGTGAAGATGGCGGTGCAGGTCGTCCAGCCAGGTGGCCAGGGGGGTCGAGCCCCACCAGGTCGTGAGGGCGCCGCGGACTTCGCCTGTGTACGGGTCGACGTAGACGGTGCGCTGCTTGTCCTGCTCGGCGAGTTCGGGAACCGACAGCACGACTTTGGTGGTGTGGTCCGCAGCGTCCGGTGGGACGACGGACATGATGCTGCCCTCGGGGTGGGCCGCACGGGCCGCCGCTATCTGTTCGGTCAGCGGCTTGGCCGTGTCACCCACCTTCTCCACCCGCAACTGCTCGCTGTAGACGAACTGGTCGAGCTGCGGCACGGCCGTGTACGCCAGCCCGGTCAGAGCCGCGACCAGCAGGAAGGGGGCGACCAGGATGCCGGCGTAGAAATGCAGCCGGGTCAGCAGAAGCAACCAGCCGGAACGGGTACGACGCTCCGCGCCGGCGCCGTTCTTCGCGGGGGCGGCCGGTCCGGCCCCGGCGGACGTCTCTCCGTCGGCCGGGGCCCGCGAGGCGTCCGCGGCATCGGGGTCGAGCGCGAGGGACGCGGTCTTGTCGGAGGGAACCGACGTCGGCGTCTCGTCCGGGGAGCCGGCGGGTGGGGTCCCGTCGGGAGAGGCGTCGGATGTGGTGCTCATGAGCGAGCTCAGCTCCTGAAGTCCTGCCGGCCCGCACACAGGGGGCCGGGGTGCTGTTCACTGCCGGAAGGGCACGCGCCGCGCAGCCGCGGTGCCGCAATCAGCGGGGCAGCGCGGAATGCCGCGTACGCGTGACTGCCGCCGCGTGCGGCCGGGTGATCCCGGGACACGGGCGGCTGAGAACACCGGCCTGACGGGTGCTGCTTGAGCACCCTCGACTTCGGCCGGATCAGCGGGTGAACAGAACGGGCGGCCCGCGCCGGGCCAGCGTGTGCTTCAGTACCCGGCCACGGCACGACGCCTCGCGCTCCGCCCGGAAACCCGGCGGGACGAGAGGGTGCGAGAGCTCCGCCCGGTACCGAGACCACCGGCCCAGCAGGACCAGGGCTTGCAGTACCGACGACACGGGTGCGCCCAGCAGGCGGCACAGCCGCCACACCAGGGCCTCCCCCTGGCGCAGCCACCAGGCGGCACCGAGTCCGGCGATCAGGTGCGCGAGCAGCATGAGGGGGCTGAGATGGGTGGCGGCCATGGCCATGCCGACCGGCTCGGACCCTGCCTCGGCGGCCCCCGTCACGACCTCGGATCCGCCATACCCCGCATGCGGCATGTGTCCCATATGCGACGCCGGTTCGCCCAGCCGTCCTTGGTGCGCGGAGGGTGTGACCCGGGCTTGACCGGAGCCGGCGAACGCGAACAGCAGGTGCAGCGCGCCCTGGGTGACGGTGACCGCGCCCGCGATCTCGCCGAGGGTGCGCTCGCGGCCGGCGAGACGTCCTGCCGTGACGGCGACAGCCGTGCCGCCGAGCATGAGCAGGGCGAGGGGCGGTTGATGCCCGCCGGCCATGCCGTGTCCGGTGGCCGCCAGCAGTACGCACACCAGGCTGAACGCCGCCACCCGCACAGCGCGGAGCAGGCCACGGTCGGCCATCGCTCCTCCTAGCGCTCGTCGGGCGGCTCATGCCTCTCGCGCACTGACTACGTGCGCGGACCTGTCACCGTTCAATCTCAGCCACGAAGCGATTTCGGCAAGGACCGGAACGGCTGACGGTCTGAGTCCCCACGGCAAGAGCTCACCCTGGGGCAGTAGGTGCGAGCGGCTAGGGCCGGCAGAGCTTACCGTGGCTGGAATCGGCGGCACCAGTGGCCCGGCAGCCGGCCGCCGGGCCGCGGATCTCCGTCACCGACCGCGGGTCTCCACCGGATACGGCACGTAGGTGCGCCGGTCGGGGTCGATGGCCAGCCGTCCGCCGGCCGGGGGGCGGGCCCGCTGGGCGCAGTCGCGGCGTTCGCAGATCCGGCAGCCCAGGCCGATGGGTGTCGCGGCTCGGGGATCGTCCAGGGCGATGCCCTCGGCGTAGACGAGCCGGTGGGCGTGGCGCAGTTCGCAGCCGAGTGCGACCGCGAACTCGGCGCGTGGGGCGTGGTGGCCGAAGCCGCCGCGGGTGACGGTCCGCGCGATCCAGAAGTACCGCTTGCCGTCCGGCATCTCGGCGACCTGCGTGAGGATCCGGCCGGGCGCCGAGAACGCCTCGTACACCGTCCACAGCGGGCAGGTGCCGCCGAGCCGGGAGAAGTGGAAGTCGGTCGCCGACTGCCGCTTGGAGATGTTGCCGGCCCGGTCGACCCGCAGGAAGGAGAAGGGCACCCCGCGGTGCCCGGTGCGCTGGAGGGTGCTCAGCCGGTGGCAGACGGTCTCGAAGCCGACGCCGAAGCGGGCCGACAGCAACTCGATGTCGTAGCGCACCTCCTCGGCCGTGGTGTGGAAGGAGGAGTACGGCATCAGCACGGCACCGGCGAAGTAGTTCGCGAGGCCGATGCGGGCCAGTGCCGTCGATTCGGGTGAGGTGAGTTCCGTGGCGCTGCAGGCGAGCTGGTCGAGCAGCGGGCCGTGTTCCAGCAGCGCCAGCTGGGTGGCCAGCTGGAAGGCGCGCTGACCGTCGCTGAGCCAGGGCGACAGGAACAGCAGCCCGGTGTCGGGGTCGTAGCGGCGGGCATCACCGGAGCGGCCCGGAGTCGTCTGCACCACCCTGACGCCGTGTCGGTCGGCCAGCCGCGCGGCGAGCGGGTCGGCGGCGCGACCTGGCCGCAGCTCCATCGCCTCCGCCGCCCGTTCGGCCTCGGCGTCGAGCGGCTCGAAGTGATTGTGGTGGGCGTAGAAGAAGTCCCGCACCTCGTCGTGCGATTCACCGGGCGGCAACAGCGGGCTGCCGTCCTGGTTCGGTGAGCCGAGGGCGGCGGCCTGCTCGGCGGTGTCCCGGTAGCGGCGGTGCAGCGCCACCAAGGCGCGGGCCAGCTCGGGATGGTCGCGGGCGGCCTCGGTTATGTCCTCGGCCGCGGGCAGCGGCACTCCGCACGCCTCGTCGGCGAGCGCCGTCCGAAGACCGGCGGCGAGCCGGTCCTCCTCGGCCTCGGAGAAGAACTCCGTGTCGACGCCGAAGACCTCCGCGATCCGCAGCAGCACCGGGGCCGTCAACGGACGCTGGCTCTGCTCGATCTGGTTGGCGTAGCTCGTGGAGATGCCGAGGGCACGCGCCATCTCGACCTGGTTCATGCCGTGCTCGCGGCGCAGGCGGCGCAGCTTGGCATGGGCGTAGATCTTGCGGTCGGCTCTGTGGCGGACCATCGCGCACCTCCTGGTCGCGTGCTGCCCGGTCTTGTCGCCTCCCGCCGAAGCAGCCGGACAGCGTTCCCATACTTGCGAACATAACATCCGCAGAATTTGCAAACTTCGCAGATTCGCAGCTCCGCGCTGTACGGATTCCGCAGATTGGACCAGTGGTCCGGGGTGCTCCCGCGGGGCAGGCTCGATCACATCAGCCTGACCGCCCGGCATCCGCGAGGAGTCCCGTGATCGAGCACCATGTCCGAGTCCACCCCAGCGCCGACCGGCTCCCACGCGAGGAGCAGCTCGCCTGGAAGCTTGCGGCCGTCGCCACCGCCACCGAAGAACCGGACCCCGACAGCTCCGCCATGGCGGTCAACCGTGTCATCGACAACGCCTCGGTCGCCGTCGCGTCCCTGCTGCGCCGCCCGGTCGCCGTCGCCCGCGCCCAGGCAACCGCCCACGGCGGCAGCGCACCCGGCGCGGCAGTCTTCGGCACCCGTACCCGGGTCTCCCCGGAGTGGGCCGCCTGGGCCAACGGCACCGCGGTGCGCGAGCTGGACTTCCACGACACCTATCTGGCCGCCGACTACTCCCACCCGGGCGACAACATCCCGCCCCTGCTCGCCGTCGCCCAGCACACCGGCCGCACCGGCGCCGACCTGCTGCGCGGGACCGTCGCCGCCTACGAGATCCATGTCGCCCTGGTCAAGGGCATCTGTCTGCACGCGCACCGCATCGACCACGTGGCCCACCTCAGCGCGGCCACCGCCTGCGGACTGGGCTCGATGCTGCGCCTGCCGACCGAGACGGTGTACCAGGCGGTGCAGCAGGCCGTGCACACCACCACCGCCACCCGCCAGTCACGCAAGGGCGAGATCTCCAGCTGGAAGGCGTACGCACCCGCGTTCGCAGGCAAGGCGGCCATCGAGGCCGTCGACCGGGCGATGCGCGGCGAGACCTCGCCGTCCCCGGTCTACGAGGGCGAGGACGGCTTCCTCGCCTGGATGCTCGACGGCCCCGACGCCGACTACACCGTCGGGCTTCCCGCGCCCGGCGAACCGCGCCGCGCCATCCTCGACACCTACACCAAGGAACACTCCGCCGAGTACCAGGCGCAGGCGATCATCGACCTGGCACGGCGGCTGCGGGACAAGGCCGGTCCACTGGAGCGGGTGCGTTCGGTGGTCCTGCACACCAGCCACCACACCCACCACGTGATCGGTTCCGGTGCGAACGATCCGCAGAAGTACGACCCCACCGCCAGCCGCGAGACCCTCGACCACTCGGTGCCGTACATCTTCGGCGTCGCCCTTGAGGACGGCATCTGGCACCACGAGCGCTCCTACGCCCCCGAGCGGGCCCGTCGCCCGGAAACCGTCGAGCTGTGGCGGAAGATCACCACGGTGGAGGACCCGGGGTGGACCCGCCGCTACCACGATCCCGACCCGCAGCGCCGGGCCTTCGGCGGCCGGGCCGTGATCACCCTGGACGACGGCTCGGTGATCGAGGACGAGCTGGCCGTTGCCGATGCCCACCCGGCCGGAGCCCGGCCCTTCGATCGCGCCGCCTACGTGGGCAAGTTCCGTACGCTCGCCGAGGGCATCGTCACCCCGGACGGCCAGGACCGTTTCCTCGCTGCCGTCGAGCGTCTGGCCGAGCTGACCGCTCCCGGTCTGGACGGACTGTTCCCGGCCGTCGACACGGACGCCGTCGCGGCGTACGACGGGAGCCTGCCGAAGGGCCTGTTCTGATGCTGCACACCCGCACCACCCCTTCCGATCGCCGCCGTGCCCTGCGCGAGCGGCTGGCCACCGGGCGCCTGCTGATGATGCCCGGCGTCCTGAATCCGCTGTCCGCCCGCCTCGTTCAGGACACCGGCTTCGAGGCCGCCTACCTCTCGGGCGCCGTCCTGGCCGCGGATCTGGGTCTGCCCGACATCGGGCTGACCACGTCGACCGAGATCGCGGCCCGAGCTCAGGCGACCACCCGGGTCACCGACCTACCTGTCCTCATCGACGCCGACACCGGTTTCGGCGAGCCCATGAACGCCGCCCGCACGGTCCAGTTGATGGAGGACGCCGGCCTGGCCGGACTGCACCTGGAGGATCAGGTCAACCCCAAGCGGTGCGGCCACCTCGACGGCAAGTCGGTGGTGCCGCGCGAAGAGATGGTCCGTCGGGTCCGGGCGGCCGTGGACGCCCGCCGTGACCCGGACTTCCTGCTCATGGCGCGCACCGACGCCCGGGCGGTCGAGGGGCTCACCGCGGCGATCGACCGGGCGAAGGCGTACGTCGACGCCGGCGCGGACGCGATCTTCCCCGAAGCCCTCGCCGACGAGGCCGAGTTCGAGGCGTTCCGCGACGCGGTCGACGTCCCCCTGCTCGCCAACATGACCGAGTTCGGCAAGAGCCGCCTGCTGGACGCGCGCACCCTTCAGAACCTGGGCTACGACATCGCCCTCTACCCGGTCACCCTGCTGCGCCTGGCCATGGGCGCCGTCGAGGACGGCCTGCGCACACTCGCCGCCGAGGGCACCCAGGAGTCGCTGCTGCCGCGCATGCAGTCCCGCTCCCGCCTCTACGAGCTCCTCGGCTACCGCGACTACACGGCCTTCGACTCGGCCGTCTTCGACTTCACCCTCCCGCCCGGCACCTGACCCGAGAAGGCAGGCACCCCATGTCCATCACCACACCCGAGATCCACCGCGGCCTCGCCGGGGTCTTCGTCGACACCACCCAGATCTCCACCGTCATCCAGGAGACCAACTCCCTGACCTACCGCGGCTACCCGGTCCAGGACCTGGCCGCCCACCGCTCCTTCGAGGAGGTCGCCCACCTGCTCTGGCACGGTGAGCTCCCCGACGCCGGCCAGCTCCGCGACTTCCAGGCCCGCGAACGAGCCCTGCGTCCCCTGGACCGCACCACCTCCGAACTGCTGGCCCGCCTGCCCGAGACCTGCCACCCCATGGACGTCCTGCGCACCGCCGTCAGCTTCTTCGGCGCCGAGGACCCCACCGAGGACGACGGCAGCCTGGCCGCCAACCGCGCCAAATCCCTGACCCTGCTGGCCAAACTGCCCACGGTGGTCGCCGCCGACCAACGCCGCCGCCGCGGCCTCGCGCCGATCCCGCCGAACCCCGAACTCGGTTACGCCGAGAACTTCTTCCACATGTGCTTCGGCAGCGTGCCCGACCCGGACGTGGTCCGCTGCTTCGAGATCTCCCTCGTGCTGTACGCCGAACACAGCTTCAACGCCTCGACGTTCACCGCCCGCGTGGTCACCTCGACCCTCTCCGACCTCTACAGCGCGGTCACGGCGGCGATCGGCGCACTCAAGGGCCCCCTGCACGGCGGCGCCAACGAGGCGGTGATGCACATGCTGAACGAGATCGACGACCCGCAGCGCTCCGAACAGTGGCTGGACGAGGCACTCGCCACCAAGCGGAAGATCATGGGCTTCGGTCACCGTGTCTACAAGCACGGCGACTCCCGGGTGCCGATCATGCAGGACGCCCTGGACCGCCTGGTCGCCCGCGCGGCCGACCCGGAGGTCACCCGCCTCGCCACCCTGCACGCGGCCCTGCGCCACGCCATGCTCACCCGCAAGGGCATCCACCCCAACCTGGACTACCCGGCCGGGCTCGCCTACCACCTGATGGGCTTCGACATCCCTGTGTTCACGCCGATCTTCGTGATGAGCCGCATCACCGGCTGGACCGCCCACATCACCGAGCAACTCGCCCACAACGCGCTGATCCGGCCCCTCGCGTCGTACGCGGGACCGGATCAACGGGTGGTACCGGCTGCCGGCCGGCACAGCGAGTCATGAGTCGGAGTTCACAACTCCCTTTGCGGCAAGGACAGTTGACGGGGCGGCGGGACGCCCTCACACGTCGGCCCCCACGGCGTTCAGGAACGTACGGAACTTGGCCGCCGTCTCCGCGGTCTCGGCCTCGGGCTCGGACGCCGCGACCACTCCCGCACCCGCGTACAGCCGCAGGCTCCGCTCCTCGGCCTCGGCGCAGCGCAGCGTGATCACCCACTCGCCGTTGCCCTCCGTGTCACCCCAGCCGACCATGCCGGTGTAGAAGCCGCGGTCGAAGGGCTCGGACTCGCGGATCACACGACGGGCCACGTCGGTCGGGGTGCCGCAGACCGCGGGGGTGGGATGCAAAGCGCAGGCCACCTCAAGGGCCGAGACGTCGGGGGAGGCGAGGGTTCCCGTGACCGTCGTCGACAGATGCCACATGGTGGCCGTGCGGATCAGCGAGGGTCGTGTCGGTACGTCGATCGTGGTGCAGTAGGGCGCGAGCGCCTGGTGCACGGCGTCGACGACGACCGCGTGCTCGTGCAGGTCCTTCGCCGACTCCAGCAGAGCGGCGGCACGCCGGACGTCCTCGGCGAGGTCGTCGCTGCGCGGGATGGAGCCGGCCAGCGGGTTGGACACCAGCCGGTCACCTCGCCGCGAGACCAGCAGCTCCGGACTCGCGCCGAGCAGAGTTCGCCCCGGGGCGGTGGGCAGCGCGAAGGTGTAGCCCGTGGGGTCCGTACGCGCCAGGCGCTGGAGCATGCCCGGTATGTTCAGCGCGCCGGTCCCGGTCACCTCCAGGGTGCGGGCCAGCACCACCTTGCTGAACTCGCCGTTCCACATGCGGTCCACCGCTGACGCGACGCTCTTGCCGTACACCTCGGGTGCCGGTTCTGGCCGCACGGTCCAGGTGTCGGGCACGGGCGGCCGGTCGGCGGGCAGGGCGACCAGCGGGTCCGCGGCGAGCGCGGGCCCGCTGCGGGTCGTCTCGGGGACGACCAGCGCCGCCGGAGCGGAGTGGTCGAAGGGAATCGCCCCGACCACCAGGGGTGCGGCATGGCTGCCGGACCGTGCCCGGCGCAGGGTGGCCGTGACCCGCTCGGCGACCGGCTCGGGGCCGTGCGGCACCTCCGCCAGGACACCGTGCGCGAGCAGGGTGCGGGTCGGGGTGGCGAGGAAGCGGTCACCCGGGCGGAATGCGTCCAGGAGGACCGTCGCGGCGCCGACCGGGAACGGCACCCGGACATTCGGCGTGAGGGATGTTTCGGGCGTTGCCGGGTGAGCGTCTGCCTGACTGACCGTCGGCACGGGAATCTCCTTGAGGGTTAGGTCTGTGTGGTGGGTCGTCGGACGGGGAGGAGGAGTTCGCGGACGTCACCCGACGGGCGGGACGGCCCGCAGCGCCGCGTCCAGCAGCGGGCCGATCTCGTCCAGCGCACGCGGTGACATCAACTCGTCGTGGGAACAGTCCAGTACGTGCTCGGTGAGGGCGCCGGTGACGTACGCCGGCCACACCTCGCCCGGGGCGTCCTCGGCGGCCGTGGTCCGCGAGGCGGTGAAGAACAGCACGTCGCCGCGGTAGTCGCGGGTCCGGCTCCGCGACAGCAGCCGTACGCAGTGCATGTTGGTGTCGACGATGGCGTGCAGCAGCGACTCGTCGAACCCGGCGAGCAGCCCCTGGCTGTCACGGATCGCGGCCACCGCCTCCGCCCGGCTCACCGCCCGGCCGGTGTCGCCGTCCAGACCGGCCACCGACAGCAGGAAGCCGCTCTCCTCACGCTCCAGCCGCTCCCGCCAGTCGGGGGAGTCGACGTACGACCAGTCGTCCCGCTCCGGCGGATAGGCGTCCAGCAGCGCCAGGAACGCCACCTCCTCGCCGCGCTCCTGGAGCATCGCGGCGAGCGTCTGCGCCACCGTGCCGCCGAAGGAGTAGCCGGCGAAGTGGTACGGCCCCTCGGGCTGCACGGCCCGGATCTCCGCCAGGTACCGCTCGCACAGTCCCGCCACGTCGGCCACCTCGGGCAGCGCCCCGGACAGGCCCGGCGACTGCACTCCGTACACCGGCCGGTCCGGATCGAGGTGGCGCAGCAGGCCGGTGTACTGCCAACTGAACCCGGACGCCGGATGGAAGCAGAACAGCGGCGCCCGGTCACCCTTCTCACGCAGCGGCAGCAGCACCCGCAGCGCGTCACGGCGGGCGTCGGTGCCGATCCGCGCGGCCACCCCGGCGACCGTCGGCGCCGTCATCACCGTTCCGACCTGCACCGGCACGCCCAGCTCGGTCCGGATCCGGCCCACCAGCCGCATCGCCAGCAGCGAATGGCCGCCCAGGTCGAAGAAGTTGTCCTCGACGCCGACCCGCTCCAGGCCCAGCACCTCCGCGAACAGCCGGCACAGCAGCTCCTCGCGGGTGTCCTTCGGCGGACGCCCCGTGGCCGTCTCCCCGAACGCGGGCGCCGGCAAAGCGACCCGGTCCACCTTGCCGTTCACCGTCAGCGGCAGCGCGTCCAGCGACACGAACACCGACGGCACCATGAACTCCGGCAGCACGGCCGACAGCCGGGACCGCAGCGCCTCGACGTCCTGCGCACCCTCGGGCCCGAAGGAGGCGGCGACCGTGTACGCCACCAGTCGCTTCACACCGTTCGGCCCCGTGTGCACCGTGACCGCCGCGGCGGCCACACCCGGGACGTCGGTCAGCGCCGACTCGATCTCGCCCAGCTCGATCCGGAAGCCGCGGATCTTCACCTGGTGGTCGGTGCGGCCCAGATAGTCGATCTGGCCGTCGGCCCGCCACCGCACCAGGTCGCCGGTGCGGTACATCAGCGTCCCGGGCGTTCCGTACGGGTCGGCCACGAACCGCTCGGCCGTGAGCGCCGGGCGCCCGAAGTAGCCGCGCGCCAGCCCCGCGCCCGCGAGATACAGCTCGCCCGGCACCCCGCCGGGCACCGGCCGCAGCGCGCTGTCCAGCACATAGGCGCGGGTGTTGTGGATCGGGCGGCCCACGCACGAGGTGACGCTGTCCTCGGCGTCCGCGCCGAGGGCGTTGATGGTGTACTCCGTCGGCCCGTACAGGTTGTAACCCATCGTGCCGTCGGTGTCCTTGAGCAGCGACCACAGCGAGTCGGGCACCGCCTCACCGCCGAGCAGCACCAGCGTCGGCCGGTGCCGGCCGGCGTCCAGCAGGCCCGCGTCGATCAGCTGCTGGCCGTACGACGGCGTGACGTTGACGACGTCGATGCCGACCCGGTCGTAGTGCGCGGTGAGCGCCGCCGGGTCCAGGCGCAGTTCCTCTCCGATGACGTGCACCTCGTGCCCGTCGACCAGCCAGAAGAACTCCTCCCAGGACATGTCGAACGCGAACGACACCGTGTGCGCCACCCGCATCCGGCGTCCGCCCGCCAGCTTCACCGCCGGCTCGAAGATCCGCTCGCGGTGGTTGAAGAGCATGTTCACCAGTCCCGCGTAGGGCACCACCACGCCCTTGGGGCGGCCGGTCGAGCCGGAGGTGTAGATCAGATACGCGGGATGGCGGCCGTCGCGCGGAGCGGTCAGCTCCTCCTCGGCTACCGGCGCGCCCGAACGGCCCGCCAGCTCCGCCACGGTGTCCGGGGCGTCCAGCACCAGCGCCGGCACACCCTCGACGTCCGGCACTCGCCCGGCAACCGCCGTCGAGGTGACCAGGCACAGCGGCAGGGCGTCCTCGACCATCATCGCGAGCCGGTCCACCGGGTGGTCCAGGTCCAGCGGCAGATACGCCGCACCCGTCTTCAGTACGGCGAACAGCGCGATGACGAAGTCCGCCGAGCGCGGCAGACCCAGGGCGACCACGCGCTCGGGGCCGGCGCCCCGGGCGATCAGCGACCGCGCCAGCCGCGAGGCCCGCTCATCCAGCTCGCGGTAGCTCAGCCGCTCGTCCTCGAAGACCAGCGCCGTCGCCTCCGGGGTGGCCGCGGCCTGCCGGGCGAACAGGTCGATCAGCGCGACGTCGGGTACCGCGTGGCCCATGTCGTCGCCGAGCTCCAGCAGTTCCGCCCGCTCGCCGGCGGCCAGCGGATGCAGCCTGCCCACGGGAGCGGCGCCGCCGGCCGCGAACTGCTCGACCAGCCTGCGCAGCCGCTCAGCCAGCGCCCCGGCGGTGTGCGCCGTGTACAGGTCGGGCCGGTAGGCCAGGCTCAGTTCCAGCGACGGGCCCGGCGTGACGGCGAGGGTCAGCGGGTAGTGGGTGCCGTCCACGCTGTGCGTCCAGCCGATGCCGTAGCGGGCGACGGTCTCCTCGCGGGCGGCGTCGTCCAGCGGCGTGTTGCGGAAGACGTACAGCGTGTCGAAGAGCGTGCCCAGGCCGGTCGTCTGCTGGATGCGGCCGAGGCCGAGGTAGTGGTGGGGGAGCAGGGCGGCGTGCTCGCGCTGCATGCGCACCAGCAGCTCGCGCAGCGGCTCGTCGGGGCGAAGCGTCACCCGGAACGGCAGCGTGTTCATGAACATGCCGATCATGTGGTCGACGC
This sequence comes from Streptomyces sp. NPDC055013, assembly GCF_053608645.1. Taxonomy (NCBI): domain Bacteria; kingdom Bacillati; phylum Actinomycetota; class Actinomycetes; order Kitasatosporales; family Streptomycetaceae; genus Streptomyces; species Streptomyces sp. NPDC055013. The sequence goes on along the minus strand of NZ_JBSGVW010000004.1, from coordinate 255,740 downwards.
CGGGCACGTCCGCCGGGCGGCCCGAGACCGTGGCGCCGAACACCACGTCGTCGCGGCCGGTCAGCGCCGACAGCGACAGCGCCCAGGCCGCCGACAGCACGGTGTTCAGGGTCACCCCGCAGCCGCGCGCGAACTGCCGGAGCGCGTCGCTGAGTTCCTCGCCCAGCGGGAGGTCCACGACCTCGGCGGTGACCGGCTGCCGCGCCGGGTCCGCCGGGGCGACCAGGGTGGCCTGGTCCAGCCCGGACAGGTGTGTACGCCAGGCCTCCAGCGCGGCCTCGGAGTCGGTGTCCGCCAGGCGGCGCAGATAGTCGCGGTACGGGGTCACCGGAGGCAGCGAGTCGAGGTCGCCGTCGCGCCCGTACAGGGCGAACAGCTCCTCGAAGAACAGCGACTCCGACCAGCCGTCGGTGAGGATGTGATGCTGCGTCACACACAGCATCCAGCGGTCCTCGGCGAACTTCAGCAGCGTCACCCGCATCAGCGGCGGCGCCGACAGATCGAACCGGGCAGCCGCGTCGGACAGCGAGAACTCGCGCTGCGCGGAACGCTGTTCCCCCTCCGTCAGCTGGGTCAGGTCCCGGACCGTGAAGGGCAGCTTCCACTCCTGCGGCACGACCTGCACCGGCTGCGGCAGGCCTTCGTGCCAGAACCCGGAGCGCAGGTTCGGGTGGCGGCGCAGCATCGCGTCGAACGCCGACCGCAGCGCCCGAGCGTCGACGGCGTGCCGCAGCTCGACGAAGTTCTGCATCAGGTAGACGTCCAGCGCCCGGTCGTCGTACACCGCGTGGAAGTACAGGCCCTCCTGGAGCGGGGCGAGCGGCAGCACCTCGGTGACGCCACGGGTCGCGCCCTCGACGGTGGCACGTCCGGCCTCGTCCAGCGCGACGAGCGGCTCACCGGACGCGGCGGCCACGGGGGTCGCGACGTCGTCGAGCGAGCGGGCGGCGGCGGCCAGACCCGCCGGGGTGCGCTGCTCGAACACATCACGCGGGGTGAGGACGAGCCCCTCCTTGCGGGCCCGGGTGACCAGCTGGATGGAGACGATGCTGTCCCCGCCCAGCGCGAAGAAGTCGTCGTCCAGCCCGGCCGAACCCAGTCCCAGCACGTCCGCGAACACGCGGCAGACGGCCTCCTCCCGGGCGTCGCGCGGCGCACGCGACGAAGCGGAACCGGACAACTGGGGGGCGGGCAGCGCGGCCCGGTCCAGCTTGCCGTTGACCGTCGTCGGCAGCTCGTCCAGGACGACCACGGCGGCGGGCACCATGTAGTCGGGCAGTACGGCGGACAGGTCATCCCGTGCGGCGACCGGATCGGCCGTACCCGTCACATAGCCCACCAGGCGCTTCACACCCGGCGTGTCCTCGCGCACCACGACCGCCGCCGCCGTGATCCCCTCCAGCGCGGCGAGCGCCGACTCCACCTCGGCCGGCTCGATCCGGAAACCGCGGATCTTCACCTGGTCGTCGGCCCGGCCCAGGTACTCCAGCTCCCCGTCCGCCCGCAGCCGTACCAGATCGCCGGTGCGGTACATGCGGCTGCCGGAGCCGCCGTGCGGATCGGCCACGAACCGCTCGGCGGTCAGCCCGTACCGGCCCAGATAGCCGCGCGCCATGCCGTGCCCCGCCAGATACAGCTCACCCGTCGTCCCCGCCGGCACCGGTCGCAGCGCCGCGTCCAGCACGTAGGCGCAGGTGTTGCCGATCGGCCGGCCGACCACCGGCGAAGCGCTCGCGGACAGGTCGGCGGCCAGTGCGTCCACGGTGTACTCCGTCGGCCCGTACAGGTTCACCGACATCACGCCGCTCGCGGCTCGCACCTCGGACCACAGCGCCTGCGGCACCGCCTCGCCGCCGAGCAGCAGCAGCGTGGGACGGTGGTGCGAGGCGTCCAACAAGTCCCAGTCCAGCAGTTGTTGGGCATAGGTGGGCGTCACGTCCATCGCGTCCACGCGTCGCTCACGCACATAGCCGACGACGAACTCCGCGTCCCGGCGCCCCACTTCGTCCAGGACGTGCAGCTCGTGCCCCGCGATCAGCCAGAACAGCTGCTCCCACGAGGTGTCGAAACTGAACGACGCGGTGTGCAGGGCGCGCAGCGTACGGCCGCCCTGCGCGGCGACCACCGGGCCGAAGATCTCGGCGAGATGGTTGGCGTAGAGGTTCGACAGGCCGCCGTGCGTGAGCACCACGCCCTTGGGACGGCCGGTCGACCCCGACGTGTAGATGACGTACGCCGGGTGCTCGGCCGACACGGACGGGGCCTCCCGCAGTGGCACCGCCTCGGCCAGCGCGGCAGCCGTCTCCGGCGTGTCGAGCACCAGCCGCTCCGGCCCGCCAGAGACCGGCAGCAGCCCCACCGCCTGCGACGTGGTGAGCACGCACACCGGACCGGCGTCCTGCAGCATGTAGCCGAGCCGGTCCGCCGGATAGTCCAGGTCCAGCGGCAGATACGCGCCGCCCGCCCTCAGCACGGCGAGGATCGCCACCACCGAGTCGGCCGACCTGGGCACCGCCAGCGCCACCACCGACTCCGGGCCCACCCCGCGCCCGACGAGCAGCCCGGCCAGCCGCGCGGCCCGCTCGTCGAGCTCCGCGAACGTCAGCGACACCTCGCCGGAGACCACCGCCACCGCGTTCGGCGTACGCGCCGCCTGCTCGGCGAACCGGTCCGCGACCGTGCCCTCCGGAACCTCCCGCGAGGCCCCCGGCCAGCTCGCCCGGATCCGTTCCAACTCCGCGTCCGGCAGCAGCTCCAGCGCGCCCACGGCGGTTCCGGGGGCGCCGGAGAGCCGCTCCAGCGCGAGGGTCAGCCGCCCGGCGACCAGCTCCGCCTGACGTGCGTCGAACAGGTCGGGCCGGTACTCCAGCCGCAGCAGCGCACGCTCCTCCAGCGCCACCGCGAGAGTGAGCGGGTAGTGCGTGGCGTCCCGGGCCTCGATGCCGGCGACCCGCAGGCCCTCGCCCGCCTGCCGCGTGGCGTGCGGGTCCACCGGATAGTTCTCGATGACCACCAGCGTGTCGAACAGCTCACGGCCGCCCGCCTGCTTCTGGATGGAGCCGAGTCCCAGGTGATGGTGGGCGAGCAGGGCGTTCTGCTCGTCACGGAACCGCCGCAGCAGCCCCTCCACGCTCTCGTCCTGCCACAGCCTCATCCGCACCGGCACGGTCGTGATGAACAGGCCGAGCATCGACTCGACCCCGGGTATCTCGTCCGGGCGTCCCGAGACCGTCAGCCCGAACACGACGTCCTGGCGCCCCGTCAACTGCCGTACGACCAAACCCCAGGCCGCCTGGATCAGCGTGCTCGGCGTGGTGCCCAGCCGCCGGGCCGCGGCCGTCAGCCGGGCCGTCGCCTCCGCCGACAACTCCAGCGCATGCACGCCCGGACGCACCACGGGACGGGCCGGGTCGGCGGGCGCCACCAGCGTCGGCTCCTCCAGCGACGCCAGAGCATCCCGCCAGGCCGTCTCGGCCGCCCGTACGTCCTGCCGCTTGAGCCACTTCAGGTAGTCCCGGTACGGACGCACCGCCGGTAGCGCGGAGGCCTCGCCGTCAGCGCCGTAAAGCGCCAGTAGATCGCCCACCAGCAGCGGCATCGACCAGCCGTCGACGAGGATGTGATGCACGGTGATCACCAGCCGGTGGTCGTCCTCGGCCACCCGCGCCAGTACCAGCCGCAGCAGCGGCGGCCGGTGCAGCTCGAACCGCCGGGCCAGCTCGGCCCGTTCCAGCTCCGCGAGCGCCTTCCCGGTCTCCACGGCGACCGGCAGATCGGCCCGGTCCACGGTGATCGTCACCTCGGCGGGCACGACCTGCACCGGCTGCGGCACTCCTTCGTGCCAGAACCCGGCCCGCAGGTTCGGATGCCGGCGCAGCAGCGCGGCCGCCGCCCGCTCCAGCCGGCCGGCATCGACCCGCCCCGCCAGGGCCACCGTCACCTGCACGGTGTAGACATCGGCGGCACCGCGGTCGGCGTCGTACACGGAATGGAACAGCATGCCCTGCTGCAGGGGGGACAGCGGCAGCATGTCCTCGATACGAGCCTGCTTCACTGCTGGGCCCTCCACATTTCTTCGAGCATGGTGATCTGGTCCTGGTCGAGATCGAGCAGGTCGAGGTCGGAGGGCGTGTGCCCGGCCGTCGTGCCGCCGTCCGCCCAGTCGGTCAGCGCCTGAAGCGCGTTCAGCCAGCCGTCCGCCAGTGAGCTGACGGTGTTCTGGGAAAGGGCCTCGCCCGCCCACACGAACAGGGCCGTCAACTCCGGTCCGTCGGAGCCGTGCGCCACCTCGGTGACGACCTCCAGCGGATGGGAGAGCGGCATCGCCGGGTCCGGGCCCACGGCGAGGGCGTCGGACTCCGGCGCCGGTCCCCAGTCGGAGGCCGGCCGGGCCGTCTGCCGGCCCAGGTAGTTCCACAGCACCTCGGGACGCGCGCCCGGGTCGAACAGGGCGGCGCTACCGGCGTTGAGGTAACGGAGCAGCCCCGCCCCGACACCGCCGTCGGGCACGCTCCGCAGCAGTTCCTTGACCTCCTTGAGCGCGCCGCCCGCGTCCTCGGTGCCCGCGAGCACGGCCACGGGGTCGTAGGCACGGGCCGCCAGCGGCAGCGGGTGGACAGCCGTGAGCCATCCGACTGTGCGGGTCAGGTCGGCGCCCGGCAGCAGGTCCTGCTCGCGGCCGTGCCCCTCCAGGTCCACCGTGAAGGCGGCGGTGACGGCCGCTCGGTCCGACCGGCCTCCCCACTCTCCGACGGCCAGGGCGAACGCCGTGAGCAGGACATCGCTCACCGTGCCGTGCACCGCCTGCGGAACCCGCGCCAGCAGTGGCTCGGTGCGCTCCGCCGACAGCCGTACTACCAGGCGGCGGGCGCTCGCCACCGTGTCCCGCGCGGGATCCAGGGCGCGGTCCGTCAGCAGCCGCCCGCCGGGCACCTCCCCGAGCCAGCGGTCCAGCTCCGCCAGCCGCCGGGTGCTGTGCGCCTCGGCCAGCAGCCCGGCCGTCCACGTCCGCAGCGACGTCGGCACCGGATCCAGGACCGGACCACGGCCCGCCGCCGCAGCCTCCCAGGCCGCCCGGAGATCGGGCAGCAGGATCTGCCACGACACCTCGTCGACGACCAGGTGGTGCGCCACCAGCAGCAGACGGCCGGGCGCGTCGGGACCGGCGTCGAAGAACACCGCCCGCACGGTCTCGCCGGAGACCGGGTCGAGTTCACCGGCCGCCCGGTCCGACGCGGTCGCCACCAGCTCGCGCAGCGCCTCGCCCTCCGCGCCGACGGCGTCCACCGTGCGCAGCACGACGGAGGCGGCAAGCGAACCGGCGGGCCGCACCTCAGCACTCCACAGCCCCGGACGCGCCACGGTCAGCACCTGACGCAGGCCGTCGTGCCGGTCCAGGACCGCCTGGAGTGCCGTGACCAGATCGGCCCCGCGCGCACCAGCGGGCAGCCGCACCAGCCGCGCCTGGCAGAACCGTTCGAACGGGCCCCCGCGCGAGGCCAGCCAGTGCGCGACCGGCGGCAGCACCAGCGGCCCGGTGCCCACGTCCGCCGTGCGGCCCGGCGGCTGCGCGGCCGCAGGTGCGACCTCCGCCGCGAGGCCGGCCGGCGTCGGGTGCTGGAACACCTGACGGGCCGTGACCGTGACTCCCTCCTTCCGGGCGAGGCTCACCAGCCGGATGGAGACGATGCTGTCGCCGCCCAACTCGAAGAAGTTGTCGTCGGCGCCGACCTGGGGCAGCCCGAGCACCTCGGCCATCAGCCGGGCGAGCACGCCTGCCGCACCGTCGCCGGGGGCTCCCTGCGGGTCGGCCGGGCGCCCCGCGGCGGTCGGCGGGGCGGGCAGGGCGCGTCGGTCCAGCTTGCCGTTGGGGTTGAGCGGCAGGGAGTCCAACTCCATGAACAGGGCCGGGACCATGTACTCGGGCAGCCGCTCGGCCGCGTGATCCCGCAGGGCCGCAGGGTCGACGGCGGCACCGGGCGCGGGCACCACATAGGCGACGAGCTGCTGCACGCCGGGCCGGTCCTCGCGAACGTGGGCTACGACCTGCGCGACACCCGCCGCGTCGGCGAGCACGCTGTCGATTTCGCCGAGTTCGATGCGTTGTCCGCGGAGTTTGATTTGGTGGTCGGTGCGGCCGAGGTAGGTGAGGGTGCCGTTGGTGTTCCAGTGGGCGAGGTCGCCGGTGCGGTACATGCGGGTGCCGGGTGGGCCGTAGGGGTTGGCGGTGAAGCGTTCGGCGGTGAGGGTGGGTTGGGTGAGGTAGCCGCGGGCGAGTTGGGTGCCGGCGAGGTAGAGCTCGCCGGGGGTGTTGGTGGGGCAGGGGTTGAGGTGGTGGTCGAGGACGTAGACCTGTGTGTTCCAGATGGGTGAGCCGATGGGTACGGAGGCTGATTCGCTGGTGTGTGCTGGTGCGCGGGTGACGTCGACGGCGGCTTCGGTGGGGCCGTAGAGGTTCTCCAGGGCGATGGGGCGTTGCCCGGCGGAGGCGTGGAACCGTGCCGCCAGGTCGGTGGGAAGCGCCTCGCCACTGCACACGACGAGTCGCAGGCTGGGGCAGGTCGTCAGCTCGGTCTCGGTGAGGAAGGCGGCGAGCATCGACGGCACGAAGTGGCAGACGGTGACGGCCTGTTCGCGGATGAGGCCGGCCAGGTGGTGCGGGTCCTTGTGTCCGTCGGGTCGGGTGATGACGAGGGGGGTTCCGGTGGCGAGGGGCCAGAAGAGTTCCCATACGGAGACGTCGAAGGTGGTCGGGGTCTTCTGCAGGACGCGGTCCGTCGCGGTGAGCTGGTAGGCGTTCTGCATCCACTCCAGGCGGTTGACGATCGCTGCGTGTTCGACGATCACGCCCTTCGGGCGGCCGGTGGATCCGGAGGTGAAGAGCACGTACGCCGGGTGGGACGGCAACAGCGGCGCGACGCGGTCGGCGTCCGTCACCGGCTCCGCAGACAGACCGGCCAACTCCCCTGCCACCGAAGCTCCGTCGAGAACCACGGCTTCGGTGCGGAGCCGGTCCGGCAGCCCGTCCAGTGAGGCGCGGTCCGCGATCACGCAGCGGGGTGCCGCGGTGTCGGTCATGTAGGCGAGGCGGTCGGTGGGCAGGGTGGGGTCGAGGGGGAGGTAAGCGCCTCCGGCTCGGACGACGGCGTGAAGTGCGACGAGGAGGTCGAAGGAGCGGGGGAGTGCCACGGCGACGACCGACTCGGGCCCCACGCCCCGCCCGATGAGCAGCCGGGCCAATCGGTTGACCCGCTCCTCGAAGGCACCCCGCGTCAGGAACCGGCCGTCGAAGAGGAGGGCGGTCGCCTCCTGATCGCCGGCGCCGGCCGTCACCAGGTCCGCGAGGGTCGCCGGGCCGGCGAGCACCCGCGCGGTGTCGTTCCATCCGCGCAACACCCGCTCCCGCTCCTCCGCCTCCATGACCGGCAGGGCGGAGAGGGCCAGGTCCGGTGCGGCGGCCACCGCGTCCAGCAGCAGCACCAGCCGCGCGGCCAGTCGCTCGGCGCTCGCCTGCTCGAACAGGTCCGTCGCGAAGCGCACACCACAGCTGATCCGGCCGTCCTTCTCGGAACCCCCGAACGCGAACTCCAGGTCGAACTTGGAGCCGCCGATCTCCACGGGCAGTTCCTCGGCCGGAACCCCGAACAGCTCCGCCACCTCGGTGGTCACCGAGTGGTACGTCACCATCGTCCGGAACAGCGGATTGCGGGACTGGGCGCGAGCTTGCCTGACCGCCTCGGTCACCGCCTCAAGCGGCAGATCGGCGTTCGAGAAGGCGGCGAGTCCGGTGTCCCTGACCCGCTCGACCAGTGCGGCGAAGGTCGGGTCGCCGGACAGGTCCGCCCGCAGCACCAGCGTGTTGAGGAAGAAGCCGACCAACCGGTCCACCTGCTCGTCCTCCCGTCCGGAGACGGGAGTGCCGACAGGGATGTCGTCGCCGGCACCGAGGCGGTGCAGCAGCGCGGCGACCGCCGCGTGCACCACCATGTACATCGTCGCCCCGTGCTCCCGCGCGATCCGGGCCAGCCCCGCACCCGTACGCGACGAGACCTCGAAGTGGACCACGTCGCCTCCGTGGGAGGGGACGGCGGGACGCGGCCGGTCGGTGGGCAGATCCAGCTCCTCGGGCAGCCCGGCGAGGGCCGTCCGCCAATGCTCCGCCTGCCGCGCCGCCGGCGAGCCGGTGTCGGCCGGGTCGCCGAGCAGATCACGCTGCCAGAGCGTGAAGTCGGCGTACTGCAGCGGCAGTTCGGTGAACTCCGGAGCAGAACCGGCGGCGCGGGCCCGGTAGGCGGTGTCCAGGTCGGTCAGCAGCGGGCCGGTCGACCACTCGTCCGTGGCGATGTGGTGCAGCAGCAGGAGCAGTACGTGGTCGTCGTCCGTGTCGTCGTCCGTCGCGCTGAGCAGCGAGGCACGCAGCGGAATCTCCCGAGCCAGGTCGAAGACGTGCCGGCCCTCGGACTTCGCCTCCGCCGCCAGCAGTTCGGCGGCCACCCGGCGCACGGTGAACGGCACCTGGACCTCGCCGGGTGAGAGGACGCGCTGATACGGCTCCCCGTCCACCTCGGTGAACACCGTGCGCAGCGTCTCGTGCCGGGCCACCACGTCCGCGAGGGCCGCCTCGAGCGCCCGTGCGTCCACCGCGCCACGCAGTCGGACTGCCAGTGGCACGTTGTACGTCGTGCCAGGGCCCTGCACGCTGTCGATCAGCCACAGCCTGCGCTGGGCGTACGACAGCGGCAGCAGCGCAGGTCGCTCTTCGGCCCGGCCCAGGGCGGGCCGCCCCGAAGCCGACCGCTCGGCCAGCCGGGATGCGAGCGCCGCGACCGTAGGCGCCTCGAACAGGTCCCGTACCGCGCACTCCACCCCCAGCGCGGCCCGCAGCCGCCCCACCACACGCGTGGCCAGCAGCGAATGACCGCCGAGGGCGAAGAAGTCGTCCTCCACACCGACCGCCGTCCGGTCGAGTACGGCGGCGAAGACCCCGGCGACGACCTCCTCACGGGCGTTGCGCGGCGCCCGCGACGCCCCCGCCACCTCCGCCAGCGGGGGAGCGGGCAGGGCGCGTCGGTCGAGTTTGCCGCTGGTGCTCAGCGGCAGAGAGTCCAGCCGCACGAACGCGGTGGGCACCATGTACTCGGGGAGCCGGCTCGCGGCATGGGCGCGCAGGGCGCCCGCGTCGACAGCCGAGCCGGCGACGACATACGCCACGAGGCGCTGTGCCCCTGGCGTGTCCTCGCGGACCATGACCACCGCCTGTGCGACTCCGGCGACGGTCGTCAACGTGGCTTCGATTTCGCCGAGTTCGATGCGTTGTCCGCGGAGTTTGATTTGGTGGTCGGTGCGGCCGAGGTAGGTGAGGGTGCCGTTGGTGTTCCAGTGGGCGAGGTCGCCGGTGCGGTACATGCGGGTGCCGGGTGGGCCGTAGGGGTTGGCGGTGAAGCGTTCGGCGGTGAGGGTGGGTTGGGTGAGGTAGCCGCGGGCGAGTTGGGTGCCGGCGAGGTAGAGCTCGCCGGGGGTGTTGGTGGGGCAGGGGTTGAGGTGGTGGTCGAGGACGTAGACCTGTGTGTTCCAGATGGGTGAGCCGATGGGTACGGAGATGTTGTGGTCGGCAAAGGCCGGTGCGCGGGTGACGTCGACGGCGGCTTCGGTGGGGCCGTAGAGGTTCTCCAGGGCGATGGGGCGTTGCCCGGCGGAGGCGTGGAACCGTGCCGCCAGGTCGGTGGGAAGCGCCTCGCCACTGCACACGACGAGTCGCAGGCTGGGGCAGGTCGTCAGCTCGGTCTCGGTGAGGAAGGCGGCGAGCATCGACGGCACGAAGTGGCAGACGGTGACGGCCTGTTCGCGGATGAGGCCGGCCAGGTAGTGCGGGTCCTTGTGTCCGTCGGGTCGGGTGATGACGAGGGGGGTTCCGGTGGCGAGGGGCCAGAAGAGTTCCCATACGGAGACGTCGAAGGTGGTCGGGGTCTTCTGGAGGACGCGGTCCGTCGCGGTGAGCTGGTAGGCGTTCTGCATCCACTCCAGGCGGTTGACGATCGCTGCGTGTTCGACGATCACGCCCTTCGGGCGGCCGGTGGATCCGGAGGTGAACAGCACGTACGCCGGGTGGGACGGCAACAGCGGCGCGACGCGGTCGGCGTCCGTCACCGGCTCCGAGGGCAGACCGGCCAACTCCGCCGCCACGGAAGCCGAGTCCAGCACGAGCCGCTCCCCGCCGATTTCGTCCGCGAGCTTCTGCTCCGACTCGGCGTCGGTCAGGATCGCGACCGGCGACGCGGTGTCGGTCATGTGGACGATGCGGTCGGTGGGCAGGGTCGGGTCGAGAGGCAAGTAAGCGCCTCCGGCACGCACCACGGCGTGAAGTGCGACGAGGAGGTCGAAGGAGCGGGGGAGTGCCACGGCGACGACCGACTCGGGCCCCACGCCCCGCCCGATGAGCAGCCGGGCCAATCGGTTGACCCGCTCCTCGAAGGCACCCCGCGTCAGGAACCGGCCGTCGAAGACGAGAGCAGGCGCCTCCAGGTCCTCGACACCTGCCGCGACGAGGTCGGCCAGCGTCGCCGGGCCGTCGAGCACCCGCGCGGTGTCGTTCCAGCCGCGCAGTACGCGCTCCCGCTCACCGTCCGCCAGCAGATCCAGTTCCGCCAGCGAGGTGTCCGGCGTGTCCACCACCTGCTCCAGCAGCCGCACCAGCCGCTCTACCAGTCGCTCGGCGCCCGCTCGGTCGAACAGGTCGGTGGCGTACCGCACCCCGCAGGTCAGCGTCGGCCCGTCGGCCCCCTGAACCCGTCGGAACAGAATCTCCAGGTCGAACTTGGCCGCTCCGGCGTGCACCGGGAACTCCGCCGCGTCCGTGCCGAGTATCCGGCTCGGGTCCGGGCCGCCGCCCTCGTAGGCCACCATCGTCTGGAAGAGGGGGTGGCGGGCGAGCGTGCGGTGGGGGTTCAGGGCCTCTACGACGGTGTCGAAGGGGAGGTCGGCGTGGTCGAGGGCGGCGAGGTCGGTGGCGCGTACGCGGTCGACCAGCGCCGTGAAGGTCGGGTTTCCGGAGAGGTCGGTGCGTAGCACGAGGGTGTTGACGAAGAAGCCGACGAGGTCGTCGAGGGCGGTGTCGGGGCGTCCGGCGACGGGGGTGCCGAGAGGGATGTCGTCGCCGGCGCCGAGGCGGTGGAGCAGCGCGGCAACGGCGGTGTGCACCACCATGAACATCGTCGCGCCCGCGTCCGCCGCGATCCGCTCCAGCCCGGTCGCCACATCGCCGGACAACTCCACCGTCACCGTGTCGCCCCGGTGGGAGGGAACGGCGGGACGCGGCCGGTCGGTGGGCAAAGCCAGTTCCTCGGGGGCATCCGTCAACGCCTCGCGCCAATAGGACATCTGACGGGTAGCCGGCGCATCCCGGTCGACGGTGTCGCCGAGCAGATCGCGCTGCCAGAGCGCGAAGTCGGCGTACTGGACGGGCAGTTCCGCGAAGTCCGGCGCCGAGCCGGCGAACCGGGACTCGTACGCGGTGTTCAGATCCGCCAGGAGCGGGCCCGTCGACCATTCGTCCGTGGCGATGTGGTGCAGCAGGACGACGAGTACGTGGTCGTCGTCCCCGGCGCTCAACAGCGTGACGCGCACGGGCAGTTCCGTGGTCAGGTCGAACACCGCACCGGCGGCGGACTCCACCTCCCGCTCCAGTTCCCCGACCCCCACGGTGCGCGCCACGAACGGCACACGGGCCTCGCCGGGTGCGAGGACGCGCTGGTACGGCTCGCCGTCCACCTCGGTGAACACCGTGCGCAGCGTCTCGTGCCGGGCCACCACGTCCGCGAGCGCCGTCTCCAGAGCCCGTACGTCCACCGTGCCGCGCAGCCGCAGCGCGACCGGGATGGTGTACGTGCTGCCCGGGCCCTCCACCTGATGCAGGAACCACAGCCTGCGCTGGGCGTACGACACCGGCGGCAGCGCCGGCCGGTCGGCCGCCCGGGTGAGCGCGGGCCGCGCCGACTCCGAGCGTTCGGCCAGCCGGGCCGCGAGAGCCGCGACGGTCCGGGTCTCGAACACGTCCCGCACCGAGCAGTCGGTGCCCAGGCCACGCACTCGCGCGACCAGGCGCGTCGCGAGCAGCGAATGCCCGCCGAGGGCGAAGAAGTCGTCCTCGGCGCCGACCGTGGACAGTCCCAGCACCTCGGCGAAGACGGTGGCCAGCCGCTCCTCCGCCGCGCCCTGAGGCGGCCGCGACGGCTCGGCCGCGGTGAGCGCCGGGGCGGGCAGCGCGGTCCGGTCCAGCTTGCCGTTCACGTTGGTTGGGAGCACGTCCAGCATCACGACCGCCGCCGGGACCATGTACTCCGGCAGTTCGGCGGCAAGTTCGCGGCGCAGTGCCGCCGGGTCGGCCGCTCCGGTGACATACGCGACCAGCCGTGGCACGCCCGGGACGTCCTCACGGACCAGGACCGCCGCCGCGCCCACGCCCGCGCGTGCCGTCAACGCCTCCTCGATCTCGCCGAGTTCGATCCGGAAGCCGCGCAGTTTGACCTGGTCGTCGGCCCGGCCGAGGAACTCCAGGGTGCCGTCCGGACGTCGGCGCGCGAGGTCGCCGGTGCGGTACATGCGGGTGCCCGGGGCACCGTACGGGTCGGCGACGAACCGCTCGGCGGTCAGCGCGTACCGGCCCAGATAGCCGCGCGCGTTCTGCACACCCGCCAGATACAGCTCACCGGGAACACCCGGCGGCACCGGGCGCAGGCGCGCGTCCAGGACATGGGCGCGGGTGTTGTCCAAGGGGCGGCCGACGACCGGCGCCGGCGCGTCGGTGACCCGAGCCACCAGCGCGTCCACGGTGAACTCGGTCGGACCGTAGTAGTTGACGGTCTCCACGCCGGGCACCCCGCGCAGCTCCGTCCACAGCGCGGGCGGCACGGCCTCGCCGCCGAGCAGGAACAGCGGCGGGCGCCACTCGCCGGCCAGCAGCCCGGCGTCCAGGAGCTGGCGGCCGTAGGACGGAGTGACGTCCAGGGTGTCGACGCGGTGTTCGCGTACGTACGTCACCACCGCGTCGGCGTCCCGGCGGCCGTACTCGTCCAGGATGTGCAGCTCGTGCCCCGCGACCAGCCACAGCAGCTGCTCCCAGGACGAGTCGAACGCGAACGACGCCGTGTGCAGCGCCCGCACCCGGCGGCCCAGCCGGTCGGCGAGGGGCCGGTAGAGCTCGCGTTCGTGGTCGCGGTACAGGTTGGTGAGGCCCGCGTGGTGCAGGCCCACGCCCTTGGGGCGGCCGGTGGAGCCGGAGGTGTAGATGACGTACGCCAGGTGGTCCGGCCCCGCTGGGCGCGGCGCGGGCAGCTCCGGTGCCGTCGCGAGCCGTGTCGCGAACGACGGCTCGTCCAGCACGAGACGTGCGACGCCCGGTGTCTCCGGCACTCTGGCCGTGGCGGGGCCCGCCGTGAGTACGCAGACCGGGGCCGCGTCCTGAAGCATGAACGCCAGCCGGTGCTCCGGGTGGTCCAGGTCCAGCGGCAGATAGGCGCCGCCCGCTCGCAGCACGGCGAACGCGGCCACCACCGAGTCGGCCGAGCGGGGCAGGCCGAGCGCCACCACCGTGTCCGGGCCGACGCCCTCGACGGCCAGCACCCGGGCCAGCCGCTCGATCCGGTCGTCCAGGTCGGCGAAGGTCAGTCGGACGTCCCCGCACACCACGGCGAGCGCCTGCGGAGTGCGCGCGGACCGCTGGGCCAGGAGTTCCGTCACGCTCTCCACCGGGACCGGGCGGGCGGTGTCGTTCCACTGCGCCAGCAGGTCGCGGTCGTCGGCGTCGAGCAGGTCGTACGCCGACAGCGGTCGCGCGGGATCGGCCACCGCCTGTTCCAGCAGGCTCAGCAGACGGCCCGTCAGCCGCTCGACCGTGGATCTGTCGAACAGGTCGGAGGAGAAGAACACCTCCAGATCCAGGTCGTCGCGGTCCGCCGTGTCGTTGAACGTGAAGTCGAGGTCGAACTTGGTCGTGCCGGGATCGATGCGCTCGACCCGGGTGTCCCTGTCGAACAGGCGGCGCACGTCCTGGGTGACCGTGCTGTGCGACACCATCGTCTGGAAGAGGGGGTGGCGGGTGAGGGTGCGGTGGGGGTTCAGGGTCTCCACGACGCTGTCGAAGGGGAGGTCGGCGTGGTCGAGGGCGGCGAGGTCGGTGGCGCGTACGCGCTCGATCAGACCTGTGAAGGTGGGGTCGCCGGAGAGGTCGGTGCGTAGGACGAGGGTGTTGACGAAGAAGCCGACGAGGTCGTCGAGGGCGGTGTCGGGGCGTCCGGCGACGGGGGTGCCGAGGGGGATGTCGTCGCCGGCGCCGAGCCGGTGCAGCAGGGTCGCGACAGCGGCGTGCACGACCATGAAGACACTGGAGCCGGTCTCCCGTGCCAAGCGGCGTACTCCGGCGGCCAGTTCGTCCGGCAGCTGCCGGTGCACCAGACCGCCCGCGCCGCTCGGCACGGCGGGTCGCGGCCGGTCGGTGGGCAGGGACAGTTCCTCGGGCAGGTCGGTGAGGGTCTCGCGCCAGTAGGCCGTCTGCCGCTCCCTGAGGGCCGTGGGGGCGTCACCACGGCCGAGGAGGTTGCCCTGCCAGTGTGCGAAGTCGGCGTACTGCACGGGCAGTTCGGCGAACTCGGGTGTGCTCTCCGCGGTCCGGGCCGCGTACGCCAGTTCCAGGTCGCGCAGGAACGGGCCCATGGACCACTCGTCGCTCGCGATGTGGTGAAGCAGGACCACCAGCGCGTGGGCGCCGCTCGCCGGGTCGCGCAGTACGGTCACCCGGATCGGGGGCTCGGCCGCGAGGTCGAAGAGGTGGCGGAGGGCGCGTTCGCTCTCCGCGTCGAAACGTTCCTTCGGAGCCTCGACGACCCGCAGACGCACGTCCGCCTCCGCCGGTGACAGCACGCGCTGGTGAGGCTCCCCGTCCAACTCGGCGAAGACCGTCCGCAGCGTCTCGTGCCGGGCCACGACGTCACCCAGCGCGGCGCCCAGCACGTACGTGTCCAGCGGCTCGTCGAAATGGGCCACGAACGGGATGTTGTAGGTGGCGCTCGGCCCCTCCATCTGGTGCAGGAACCACAGCCGACGCTGTGCGTGGGACAGCGGCAGCGGCTCCGGGCGGTCCGCGGCCGTCGACGCCGTCAGCGGCGGACGCCCGCTGGTGCCGCGCCCCGCCAGCCGCTCGGCCAGCGCCGCCACGGTACGGGCCTCGAAGATGTCGCGGATGCCGCACTCGGCGCCCAGGGCCCGTCGTACCCGGGCGACCACCCGGGCCGCGAGCAGCGAGTGCCCGCCGAGCGTGAAGAAGTCGTCGTCCGGCCCGACCGCCGGCAGGGCGAGAACGTCGGCGTAGATCCCGCTCAGGATCTCCTCATGTGGGCCGCGCGGGGCCCGCGCCCCGGATGTGGTCAGCCCGGACAGGTCGGGCGCGGGCAGTGCGCGCCGGTCGACCTTGCCGTTGGCGGTCAGCGGGAAGGCGTCCAGCGCCACCACGGCCGAGGGCACCATGTACTCGGGCAGCCGCTCGGCGGCCAGCGCCCTCAGCGCGGCCGGATCGGGGGCGGGGCCGTTCGCCGCGGCGGTGACATAGCCGACCAGGTGCTGGGAGCCGAGCAGGTCCTCACGGACCACGACCACCGCGTGCCCGACCGTGTCGGCGGCGC
Source organism: Streptomyces sp. NPDC055013 (assembly GCF_053608645.1). NCBI lineage: Bacteria > Bacillati > Actinomycetota > Actinomycetes > Kitasatosporales > Streptomycetaceae > Streptomyces > Streptomyces sp. NPDC055013. Next base: position 240,069 of record NZ_JBSGVW010000004.1, on the reverse strand, counting down.
CCAACACGCTCTCGATCTCGCCGAGTTCGATCCGGAACCCGCGTACCTTGACCTGGTCGTCGGCCCGGCCGAGGAACTCGATGCGCCCGTCCGCGCGCCGCCGCACCAGGTCGCCGGTGCGGTACATACGGCTGCCGGGGGTGCCGTACGGGTCGGCGACGAACCGCTCCGAGGTCAGTCCGTGGCGGCCCAGATAGCCGCGTGCGAGCTGCGCGCCGGCCAGGTACAGCTCGCCAGGGCGGTCGGTGGGTGCCTGACGCAGGGCGCCGTCGAGGACGTAGGCGCGGGTGTTCCAGAACGGGGTGCCGATGTCGGGCGTACCGGTGTGGTCGGGGGTGAGGGTGGAGGAGGTGGCCCAGATGGTCACCTCGGTCGGGCCGTAGACGTTGGTGACGCGGCGGGCGGTGCGGGCGAGGCGTTCGGCCAGTGCCGCCGGGACCGCCTCACCGCCGACGAGGACGGACGTGCCGACGAGGGCCGCCGGACGGCCGTCCTCCAGCAGGGCGTGCCACAGCGACGGGGTCGCCTGCATCACGGCGGGACGGTGCGCGTCCACCAGCGTGGCGAGCGCGGCCGGGTCACGGACCGTGTCGCGGTCCGCGAGCACCACGGTCGCGCCGGTGATCAGCGGCACCCACAGCTCCAGCGCGGCGATGTCGAACGAGATCGTGGTGACCGCGACCAGGGTGTCCCCGGGAGTGAACGGCAGCTCGTGCGCCTGCATCCGCAGGAAGTTGGCCAGTGCCGCGTGCGGTACGACCACGCCCTTGGGGCGGCCGGTGGAGCCGGAGGTGTGGATGATGTACGCCGGGTGCGCGCCGTCGAGCGGGGCGTTGCGCCCGCCCTCGGTGCCTGCGTCCGCGGCCAGTGCGGCCAGCGTGTCGGGCGCGTCCAGGACGACGGTGTCGGTGCCGGGCACGTCCGGTGCCGACGGCGCCGCGGCGAGGGTGGTCAGCACGCAGACCGGGCGGGCGTCGCGGACCATGTACTCCAGCCGGTCGGCCGGGTAGTCCAGGTCCAGAGGCAGATAGGCGCCGCCCGACTTGAGTACGGCGAGCAGCGCGACCAGCAGGTCCTCCGTGCGCGGCAGAGCGATGCCGACGTATGCCTCCGGGCCGACGCCGCGGTCGGTGAGCAAGCGGGCCAGACGGTCGGAACGTTCGTCCAGTTCGGCGTAGGTGAGTTCGCGCCCGGCCGCGATGACCGCCGTACGCCCGGGGTGGGCGGCGGCCTGCTCGGCGAACGCGTCGACGACCGTGCCGGGCACGATCTCGCGCACGGTGCCGTCCGCGGCGGCCAGCAGGGCGAGCCGGGTCTCGGCGTCGACCAGGTCCGGGCGGCCCACCGGGGTGCCGGGACCGGTCGCGGCGACCTCGGAGAGGAACTGCGTGAACTCGACGCACCGAGCGGCGAGCGTATCCGCGTCGTAGGCAAGGGGGTTGGCGTCCAGTTCGAAGCGAATGTGCCCGTCGGCGGCGTCGTTGTACAGCTGGAGCGTGAGGTCGTGGACGGGGCCGGCGGCCAGGTTGCGAACGGTGCCGGGGGCGCCCGCGAAGTCGAGGGCGTAGTCGAAGGCCTTGATGTTCACCATCGGTCCCAGCAGGCCCTGCTCGCGGCCCACCAGCCCTAGGTCGCGGCGGATGTCCTCGGCCCGGTAGCGGTGGTGGGCGCGCAACTCCCGTACCTGGCACGCCAAATCGGCCGTCAGCTCGGCCATGGAACGGTCCGGACGGACCGGCACGCGCAGCGGCAGCACGTTCACCACCATCGAGGGCACCCACAGTGCCGCCGAGCCCAGGCGGGACATCGCGGGCATCGACAGCAGCACGTCGCGGGAACCGGTGGAGCGGTGCAGGAATGCGGCCCACGCCGCGGTGACCGCATCGGCCCAAGTGGCGCGTGCCGTACGCCCGATGGCGTGCAGGGAGGCCGTCGCGTCCGGGGTCAGCACGGCGCCGTCGCGCAGGAAGGTGTGCGAGGCCGGGTGGGCGGCACCGGCCAGCAGCTCCGGCTCGGGCCGGTCGGCGAGCCGGGACAGCCAGTACTCCCGGTCCCGTCCCTCCTGGGCCGAGCCCTGGTACGCCTGTTCCTCCGCGACCACGTCGGCGAGGGAGCCGAAACGGGTGGGTTCGGGCTCCGCGCCCTGGACCAGCGCGGTGTACACCTGGGCGACCCGCCGGGCGATCAAGGCGAAGGAGTAGGCGTCGAGCGCGATGTGGTGGGCGCGCTGGTACCACAGGGACCGGTTCGGGCCGACCAGGTGCAGCGCGTGGGCGAACAGCGGGTCGGCAGCGAGGTCCAGGGGCCGTTCCATGTCGGCGCGCATCACCTCCAGCGCCGCCGCGTCGGGGTCGGGCACGCCGCGGTGGTCCTCGACTTGAAGCACCGGGCCCTGCGCCACTTCCGCCAACGGGTCCGGCAGGAGCACCTGCCGGGGCAGTCCCGCCTCGTCCTCCTCGAACCGTGCCGTCAGCGCGTCGCACTCGCCGATCGTGCGACGTACGGCCTCCTCGAAGTGACCGACGTCGATGGGGCCGTTGATCTCGACGTACTGGCCGACGTTGTAGACCGGCGAGTCGGGAGCCAGCCGCTGGCCGTACCAGACGCCGGTCTGGGCCCCGGTGAGGGGGAGTCGCCGCAGGACACGCTCGGACATGGATCTCGCTCCAGTAAAGGGCGCGGCGCGATCGGGTGGATCGTCCGCAGGAGAAGGACAGGAGTTCGGGCGCCGCGGCGCAGGCCGTGCGGCGTGGGAGAAGGAACGGAGCTGTTCAGCCGGCCGCGGCCGGTACGTCTCGTTCGGAGCCGGAGCCGGAGCCGGAGCCGGAGCCGGAGCCGGAGCCGTCGGCCGGGCCGGAGTGGCCGTCGTCGGCTTCCTCGGCGTCACGTGGCAGGGTGGCCTTGCGAAGCCCCGGCACGAGGAGCGCGGCCAGGACGGCTGCCACGGCACACACGGCTCCATTGAGGACCGCCGCGCCGGCGGGGTTGAACCACCGGGCCACCAGGGCGACTTCGACATCGCCCAGCACGTCGCCCGTGGTGCCTTGAGCGGTGATGACGCTGACCACCCGGCCCCGCAGCCGGTCGGGCGTGTTGTGCTGGACCAGGGCGTACTCGAGGATCTCGTACACCGTGCCGGCCGCACCGCCGATGGCCAGCATCACCACGGCGATCCAGATCTGGCCGCTCAGGCCGAAGCCGACGGTCGCCAGGCCGCCGGTGAGGGCGGCGATCAGCAGGAGGCGGCCGGGCCGCGCGGCGCGGCTGATCCAGCCGCTGGTCGAGGACACGAGCACGGCACCCACGGCGGGCGCGGTGTAGAGGAGGCCGAGGACGACCTCACCGCCGCCGAAGCGGGTGGCCACCAGCTCGGGGAAGAGAACCGTCGGCAGGTTGAACAGCACGGTCACACCGCCCAGGGCGAGCAGCGCCCCCACGACCCGGTTGCGCAGAGCGAACCGGAAGGCCACGAGCGGGGAGCCGCTGTCCTTGCCGTACTCGTCGTCGGTCCCGTCCTCGTCGTCCTCGCTCGCGCCGGGCGGCAGGGGACGGACCCGCAGAATGAGCAGGGTGGTCACGCCGGTGGTGAAGGCGGTGAAGGCGAACATCGGACCGGGTCCGGCGGCGGCGAGCAGCACACCGCCGAGCATCGGGGCGGAGATCGAGCCGATCTCACCGGTGAGGGAGATCAGCGCACCGGCCGCCGGAAGCTGGTCCGGCCGCACCAGAGTGGGTGCGACCGCCATCAGGGCGGTGACGCTCACCCCGGTGGCCAGTCCGTCCACGGCGACGCATCCGTAGATCGCCCAGAGCGAGGGTTCCGCCGCGAAGGCGTTGGCCGCGAGCCCGGCGAAGGCGACCGCGGCGGTCGCGCGGGCGCCGACGATGAGCCGCCTGCGGTCCGTACGGTCGGCCATCCAGCCGCCCCACAGCGAGCCCAGCAGAACCGTCACGCTCATGACCATGCTGGTGACGGCGACGCTGAATGTGGACTCGGTCAGGTCGTAGACCTGGGCCGCCAGTGCCACCGTCGCCATGCCGAGGCCGAACAGGGACACCACGCGCGCGACGAAGATGGCCCGGAAGTCCCTGCTGGTGCGCAGGGGTTCGATGTCGATCAGCAGATCACGCATCCGCATGGGAGGCTCCGGCCGGGGACAGGAGTGCGGCCCATGCGGTGAGGGTCGGGCGCTCGGCCAGTTCGGCGAATCCGACCTGCGCCCCGGCGGCGCGCCAGCCTTCCACGAGCGCCATCATCCGTACGGAGTCCAGCCCTTGGTGAAACACGTCCTCGTCGACCTCCACGTCCTCCGCGTCGACGTAGAGGAGTTCCGCGACGTCCTTGCGCAGTTGCTCAAGCGTGAAGGGATGTGGGCCGGATGTGTCGGTCATGTTGCTTTCTCTCCCCGATGATGGATGATGCGTGTAGTTAGGTAAGGCTTACCTAACAATCTATTGTTGGCCGGGTCAAGTCCCCCGATTTCCCGCACCGCCGTTCGTGGCGGGTGCCGCCGAACTCCCCCTGACGAGAGTGCCGATGACCACGCTGAACATCCGTTCCGTGCTCTGTTCCGCCCCCGCCGTGCCCGCCCCCCGCGCCTTGTCTCCGCTGGTCGTGCGGAACGCCGAGCCCGAGGACGCGCCCGCGTTGTACCGCCTCTCCTGTGCCTTCGCGGGCACGGGAGAGCTGCGCGAGCGCCCTCTGGCGCAGTACGTGAGTGACGCGGATGACTTCCTGATCGCCGAGTCGGCGACGGGTGGCGTGGAGGGGTGCGTTGCTCTGCGGTGCCGCTGGGGGTGTGACGACCCGGCCGCGGCGCGCACCGCGATCGTCTACAACTTCTGTGTGGCGGCGGCCAGTCAGGGGCGGGGTGTCGGCTCGGTTCTGCTCCGGGCGCTGCTCGCCGAGGCGCTCTCACGCTCGGTGCGGTCGGTGTTCACCGCGACAAGCGGTGACGCGGCGCTGTTCCTGCGGCACGGGTTCACTCCTGCCGAGGATGCCGCCACCTGGCCGGCCGCGCTGAACCCGCGAAGGGGCTCACGGGTTCTGCGTCTGGCGCTCTGACCGGCCTCGGTGGCCTGGCGGCCCGTCAGGAACGGGCCGCCAGGCTCGCCGGGCGCATGTCGGTCCAGTGCCCGTCCACGAAGGCGAGGCAGTTCTGCCGGGAGTCCTCGCCGTGGACGACGGTCCAGCCCGCCGGTACCTCGGCGAACGACGGCCACAGCGAGTGCTGGTTCTCCGCGTTGACCAGAACCAGGTAGCGGGCGTCGTCGTCCTCGAAGGGGTTGGTGGCGGCCATGGTTGTTCTCCTTGTGTGGGGTGGTGTGGGTGGTGCCGGACTCAGGCCGGTACGGCGATGTCGTCGGCGTCGGCGTCGGCGTCGGCGGCCTCGTCCAAGGTGTCCCGCTCGGCCCGGTCCAGCAGCAGGGCGTCGCAGAGCTCGCCCGCTCGGACCGCGAGGGTGGACAGGAGTGAGGACGTGATGCCGTGCGAGTGCTGGGCCACCGCGCCCTGCACATAGATGCCGGCGCGAACCCGCGGCGAGGTGACGACCCGGTGGTCGCGGCCGATCCGCAGGCGTCCCTGGCCGTCCGTCAGGCACTCCTCGGCCATCGGCCCGAGCAGGTCGCGCGGATCGGAGGGCTGATAGCCGGTGGCAAGCACCACGGCGTCGCAGTCCAGTGTGTCCGTCTGTGAGGTGATGAGCCGGCGGACCACCAGGCGAGCGCCGTCGGCGAGGTCCTCGACGGCCTCCAGTGCGGTCGTGTTGAGGATGCGCAGCCGCTCGGCGCCGGCCACCTTCTCCTGGTAGACGGTCCGGTAGAGCTGGTCGATCAGATCGGCGTCGACCACCGAGTAGTTGGTGTTGGCGTGATAGTCCAACAGGGACTGCTTGACCTCGTCGGGCGCCGCGTAGAAGTCGTCCACCGCCGAGGGGTCGAAGATGCGGTTGGCGAAGGGGCTGTCGTCGGCGGGGCTGTAGCCGTACCGGGCGAACACCGCGCAGACCTCCGCGTCCGGGAACTCCCGGTGCAGGAACTCCGCTGCCTCCGCGGCCGACTGGCCGGAGCCGACGACGGCGAAGCGGCTGTGCGGGCGGTCCGTGAGGGACCCGGCGCGGAACAGCAGGTCCCGGCTGTGCCATACATGCGGTCCCGTCGACAGACCCTCGGGGATCCTAGGCCGCAGCCCGGTCCCGACCACGACGTTGTGGGCCCGCAGAATCGATTCCTCGCCCGATGCGCCGCCGGACGGCCGGGTGAACACCTCCAGGGTGTGGACCGGCCCGTCGGGCTCCGCTGCCCGGATCGCGTGGGCTTCCTGGCCGTAGCGGACCTGTCCCGCCACCATGGCGGCGCACCAGCGGAGGTAGTCGTGGAACTCGATCCGCGTCGGGAAGAAGGACTTCTGGTTGATGAAGTCGGTGAGACGGCCCTGCTCGTGCAGATACCGCAGGAACGTGAACCGGCTGCCGGGGTCGCGCATCGTGGCCAGGTCCTTGAGGAACGACACCTGCATGGTGGCTCCGGCCAGCAGCATGCCCTGGTGCCAGCCGAACTCCCTTTGCCGCTCCGTGAAGGTCGCCCGCACTGCGCGGGCGTCACCCCGGTGGGCGTTGTGTTCCTCGATCGCGATGGCGAGTGCGAGATTGGCCGGGCCGAAGCCTATGCCGACCAGATCGTCGGCCGGCGGCTCGTCGTGTCGCCTCGTGCCTGTGTGCCCTGCTGACAATGCTCGTCCTTTGCTCGGGCCCCGCCCACAGAGGTCGGTCGCCTGCCTGACGCAGGGAATGTGAACTTCGGGCGAGGGCCACACACAAGATTCTTACTTAGGTAAGGCTTGCCTAAAATCACCTATGGCGGAGGGGGTGTCAAGTTCTCACGCCCGCCGCGGGCGGCGGACGGAGGCGTTCCGCCCCGTCAACTCCCAGGCAGAGCGACGGACTTGGCGGCGGACGTTGAATCGGGCACCGGCCGGAGCGAATCGGGTGCCGGCCGGAGCGCGTCGGGCAGCACCGTCGTGCCCACCTTCTCCTCGCCGAACACGCGCATCAGGGCGTGGGGTACCCGCCCGTCGATCACGTGTGCCCTGCGCACTCCGGCACGCACGGCCCGCAGGCAGCCCTCCATCTTGGGGACCATCCCGTCCGCCAGGCCCGGCAGCAGCGCCTCCAGTTCGGACGCGTCCAGCCGCTCGACGATCTCGGTGCTCTCGGGCCAGTCGGCGTAGAGCCCGGAGACGTCGGTGAGCACGACCAGCTTCTCGGCGTTCAGGGTGCCCGCCAGCGCCGACGCCGCGAGGTCGGCGTTGACGTTGAAGACCTCGCCGCCGATGCCCCGGGCCAGGGGTGACACCACCGGGATACGGCCCTGGTCCAGCAGTGCGCGCACGGTCTCCGGGGCGACCTTGACGACATCGCCCACCAGGCCGATGTCCACCGGCTCGCCGTCGACCCACGCCGGCCGGCGCACGGCGGTGAGGGTGTGCGCGTCCTCGCCCGTCAGTCCCACGGCGAGCGGCCCGTGCGCGTTGATCAGGCCGACGATCTCGCGCTGAACGCGCCCGGCCAGGACCATGCGTACGACGTCCAGCACCTCGGGCGTGGTGACCCGCAGTCCCGCGGTGAACCGGACCTCCAGGTCGAGCCGGGAGAGCAGCGAACTGATCTGCGGTCCGCCGCCGTGCACCACCACCGGATGAATCCCGGCGGCGTGCAGCGCGACGACGTCCCGGGCGAAGGTGCGCTTCAGCTCTTCGTCGACCATCGCGTTGCCGCCGAACTTCACCACGACGGTCCTGCCGCGGTACGCCTCCAGCCACGGCGGCGCCTCGCCGTCCGGGCGAATCCCGGGCCCGTCCCCGGTGTCGCCCCTCGCTCCGCCGAGATCCGGGGGAGTGGCCTCCCGGGCCGCGGGTGCGGGTGTCGTCGCGGCATTGCCCGTCTCGGCTGCGGTCGACGTCATCGCGTCGTTCGTCCCTTCGCTGGGACTCCGGGCGGAGTCCATGGGGTCGTCTGGGCGTCCCGAACGGGGGTTCGGGCGCGGGCTTGCGGGGGTGCGGGCCATCGGGGGCGGGCGCGGAAAGGCGCTCCGATGCAGGCGGGACCGCCGGCCCGCCCCGCAAGGGCGCACCGGCAGTACTGCCCGTTGGGTCGCAACGTGCGTGTGGAGCGGGGCCGATGGGCGTGACTCGCCCGGCCTCTATGGCGGCGTTACGCCCCTACCCCGCGGCCCGGTCCAGCCGCTCGCGGACGTAGGCGCCGGGCGTACGGCCGAAGTGCCTGCGGAACGCGAGGATGAAGCCGTTCGTGCTCACGAAGCCCACCCGGACCGCCACGACACCGACCTGGTGCCCCTCGGCCAACAGTTCGAGCGAGCGGTTGAGCCGTACCCGGGTACGCCAGTCCGAGAACGCCAGTCCGGTCTCCGTGCGGAACGCCCGGCGCAGGCTGGTCGAGCTGAGGTACAGCTCCTCCGCCCACTGGGTCGCGGTCCGTTGGTCGGCGGGGTCGCGGAGCAGTGCGCCGGCCACCGCGCGGGCTGCCTTGCCGGTCGGTCGCGGCAGTGGCAGGGGGAGTTCCTTCTCCCCGGTCAGCTCGGCGAAGACCGTCGCGTCGTCGGGCACCGTCTGCCGGGTGCGCATCCGGGCGAACAGAAGCCGGCGCTGCGCCTCACCGACGTGCACCACCAGCGCCTCCTCCGACGCCAGGCGGTGCCGCTCGGCGTCGAACGACTCGCTGATCACCAGTGAGTCCGGATCGAACCGGGCGCTGTGCGGCAGCCCGGCCGGCAGCCACAAGGCCACCGTCGGACAGAGCACATGGTCCGCGCCGGCCGCCGTGACGACGATGCGTCCGATCGGCACGTACAGGAACTGGTGGAAGTCGTGCACATGCGTGGGATGTCCCTCCGCGGCGACGAAACCGTCGACCGGATGCTCCTGATCCGGCCGTTCCGGATGCGGCGTGCTGATCGCACCTCGTGTCACGACATTCCCCCCGTGGGCTCGCAGGTGTGCAGACCGACCTCTGAATTCGAGGCCTGTGCCTCCACGTTGGATCGGCCGCAAGCAAGGTAAGGGTAACCTAACCCGCCGTACAACCGTGAGGAGCGGAAGAAATCATGACAACCACGTCCCCGCCGGTGGCATCGTCGCCCCCGGCGTCAAGGACCCGCTTCACGCGAGGCACCGCCTGGCTGCTGCTGGCGGCGGTGGCGGTGGCGGTGACCTTGGTGGCGAGCATCGGGCTCGGCTCCCGGGACATATCGGCGCCGGAGATCGTCCGCATCCTGCTGCACCCGGCGGACGAGGCGTACAACTCCCATGTGCTGTGGACCGAGCGGATCCCGCGGACGTTCCTCGGCCTGCTGGTCGGCGCCGCCCTCGGCGCCTCCGGGATGATCATGCAGGCGCTGACCATGAACCCGCTCTCCGACCCCGGCATCCTCGGCATCCAGCAGGGGGCCGCGATGTTCGTGGTGCTCGGCATCGTCTTCCTCGACGTCTCCGGACTCCAGGGCTACTTCTGGCTCGCACTCGTCGGCTCCGCCGTGAGCGCGGCCCTCGTCCACCTCATCGGCACCCGCACCAACACCGGCAGCTCCACCATCGGACTGGTGCTCGCCGGGGTGTCACTGGCCGCCGTGATGTCCTCACTGATCACCCTGATGGTCGTCCGGGACGCCGCCGCCTTTGCCCATCTGCGCTTCTGGTCGGTCGGCCAGCTCACCGGGCGGGCCTCGGTCCTGGACGAGGCCTGGCCGTTCGTCGTCGCCGGGCTGCTGCTCGCGCTGCCGCTCGGCCGCACCCTCAACATCCTCAGCCTCGGAGACGACACCGCCCGCGCCCTCGGCGTCCCCGTCGAGCGTGCCCGGCTCGCGAGCGCCGCCGTCGCCGTACTGCTGTGCGCCGCGGCCACCGCGGCCGTCGGCCCGGTCGCCTTCGTCGGTCTGGTCGCCCCGCACTGCGCGCGCATGCTCGTCGGACCCGACCACCGCTGGTCGCTTCCGCTGGCCACGGCCCTCGGGGCGGTGCTGCTCACCGGAGCCGACATCGCCGGACGTCTCGTCCTCGACCACGGGGAGATCCAGGTCGGCGTGATGACCGCGGCGATCGGTACGCCCTTCTTCGTGTGGCTGGCCCGCCGCCGGAACCTGGTACGGGTGTGATGGCGACCGCGATCCGAAAGAGCCGCCCCGCCGCGGCCGCGACGCTTCAGAGCACTGCCGCCACGTTGCGCACCGCCCGGCGCGCCCACAACCTCCGCACCGCTGTGGCGACCGTCGTACTGGTCGCGCTGCTCCTCGGTCTGACCGCCGCCTCGGTGCTTCTCGGCGGTGTCGGAAACGTCGCCCCCGGTGATGTCCTGCCGGCCGCGCTCGGACTGCGCGACGGACTGGCCGACTACCTCATCTTCCAGCTGCGGATGCCACGCGCCCTCGCCGCGCTGCTCGCCGGCGCCCTGTTCGGGCTCGCGGGCGCGCTGTACCAGCGCCTCATCCGCAACCCGCTGGCCACGCCCGACGTCGTCGGCATCTCGGCCGGCGCCTCCGCGGGCGCCGCCACGATCCTGCTGCTCGCACCCTCCGCCTTCGCCTTCGGGCCGTCGCTCGCCGCACTCGCCGGAGCCTTCACGCTCCTCGCCGCCGTGCACGCGCTCAGTTGGCAGCGCGGGGTGGACACCTACCGGCTGATCCTCGTGGGCATCGGGCTCAGCGCCGCGTGCACCGCCTATACCAACTACCTCTTCACCGTCGCGGGTGAGGACAGCATCGCCGTGGTGATGCGCTGGATGATCGGCAGCACCAACGGCGCCGACTGGCAGGGCGTCCGCACGCTCGCCGTCGCGCTGGCCCTCTGTCTGACCGGCGCGGCTCTGCTGCACCGGTCGATGAGCGGGATGGCCCTCGGCGACCAGCTCGCCGTCGGGCTGGGCACGCGCGTGGCCCGCGCCAGGATCGCCGCGCTGCTGGTCGGTGCCGCCGCGGCCGCCCTGGCCACCAGCGTGGTCGGCCCGATCGCGTTCGTGTCCCTGATCAGCGGGCCCATCGCGGTCCGGCTGGTCGGCGGCGACCGCTCCACCGCGCTCGCGCCGCTGGTCGGTTCGGTGCTGGTGATCGGCTCCGACGTCCTCGCGCAGAACGCGCCCCTGATCAGCCCGGTGCCCACCGGGGTCCTCACCGCGCTGCTCGGCGCGCCGTACTTCGTCTGGCTGATCCTCCGGCGCAGACAGGGAGCCGTCTCGTGAAGGAACAGACCACCGTGAACGGGCAGTCCGCCACCGGTCGGCAGACCGCCTTCGACCAGCGGGGCGTCACCGACCGGCAGGCCGCCGCCACCCCACCCGGCACCCACGGCCTCGAAGCACGCGGCATCTCCGCCGGATACGGCGACGCGTACGTGATCGAGGAACTGTCGCTCAGCGTCGAGACCGGCCGGATCACCACCCTCGTCGGGCCCAACGCCTGTGGCAAGTCAACCCTGTTGAAGTCCATGGCACGGCTGCTGCCGATCGCGGCGGGCTCGGTGCTGCTCGACGGCGCCGAGATCCACTCGCTGCGTACCCGCGACGTGGCCCGCCGCCTCGGCATCCTGCCCCAGTCGCCCGTCGCGCCGGAGTCCATCACCGTGGGCGACCTCGTCTGGCGCGGCCGCCACCCGCATCGCCGGTTCGGACAGCGCCGTACCGCCGCCGACGAACTGGTGATCGCCGAGGCTCTCACGGCCACCGGCACCGCCGACCTCATCGACCGGCCCGTCGACGAACTCTCCGGCGGGCAGCGTCAGCGCGTGTGGATCGCGCTCGCCCTGGCCCAGAACACCCCGACCCTGCTTCTGGACGAGCCCACCACCTATCTGGACATCGCGCACCAGATCGAGGTGATGGACCTGCTGGCCGACCTCAACGAGTCGACCGGCAAGACGATCGTGCTCGTCTCCCACGACCTCAACCAGGCGGCCCTGTACGCCCACACGATCGTCGCCCTGCGCGACGGCCGCATCGTGCGCCAAGGGTCCCCGGAAGACGTGCTCGACGAACGCACCGTGGCCGAGGTCTTCGGCCTGGACTGCGTCGTCGTGCCGCACCCCCGCACCGACCGGCCCCAGATCTTCCCTCTGGGTCGCCGTCACCTCAACGAGGAGAACTGAAAGTGAACCGCCTTCCCAGACCCTTCGGCCGCCGCGGCGCCGCCCGCACCCTCGTGGCCATGGCCGCCTGTCTCGCGCTGGCCACCGGCTGCGCCGGCTCGGACGACGACGCCAAGTCGGAGTCGAAGTCCTCCGCCGACGCCGGCTCCGCGGCCTTCCCGGTGTCCCTCACCAACGCGTGGGGCAAGACCGACGTCGACAAGAAGCCGGTCAAGGTCGCCACCGTCTCCGACGGCGACACCGACATCGCCCTCGCCCTCGGTCTGGTCCCCGTCATCACCCCGGACGCCGAGGACGGCGGCCCCGTCCCCGAGTACAAGCAGCGCGCCATCGACAAGCTCGGCGCCGGCAAGCTGAAGACGTACGACGACACCGACGGCACCGACTTCGAGGCCATCGCCACCGCGGCGCCGGACATCATCCTCGGCATGAACACCTGGTCGATGGACACCGACTACGCCAAGCTCTCGCCCATCGCCCCGGTCGTCACCTATGCGGACAAGAAGGGCGCCGACACCCTCACCTGGCAGGAGCGGCTGACCACCGCCGCGAAGGCGCTCGGTCTGACCGACAAGGCCGAGGAGATCATCGCCGCCAACGAGAAGGCCTTCGCCGACGCGGCCGCCGCACACCCCGAGTTCAAGGGCAAGACGTACACGTACGCGGTCGTCCACCCGGAGCAGATCACCTACATGTCGTACGCCGACCAGGACCCCGGCGTCTTCGAGGGGCTGGGCCTGACCAAGGCGGCCAACTCCAAGAAGTACACCGCGGACAAGAACGCCGTCAGCCTGGAGAACCTGGACGAGCTGGAGGCGGATGTCCTTCTGATGACGTACCCCTTCGGTGACAACGGGCTGATCTCCGCCGCCGAGTTGGAGAAGAACAAGCTCTTCAAGTCCCTTAAGGCGGTTCAGGCCAAGCACTACGCGATCGTGCCCTCTGAGAACACCCTGGCCTCCGCCGTCGCCTACCCGGACGCGCTCAGCTCCCCGTGGGTGGCCGAGAAGCTCACCCCGATCCTGGCCGACGCCGTCGCCGGCAAGTAGCACGACCGCGCCGTCCGCCGCTGTCCGGCTGCCGGGCCCACCAGCCCGGCGGCCGGGGCGCGTTCGCGGCGCATCCGCGTCCCCGCACCCGCGGGGACCGCGCGTCATGACTAAGGAGCAGCAACATGCCCACCCGCAGCCCCCGTTCGGTCGTCACGTTCCCCATCGTGCTCAGGGAGCTGACCGTGCTGCGCGCCGAGAACATCACGCCGGGGATGCGTCGACTGACCCTCGGCGGTGAACAGCTGCGCGCCTTCACCCGGGACGGTCTGGACCTGCCCGGACTGCGCACGGAGGGCTTCGACGACCACGTGAAGTTCTTCTTCACCGACGAGAGCGGACACCTCATCCTGCCCCGGCAGAACGTCAGCAGCCTGGACTGGCCGGCGGATACACGGCCCGTCTGCAAGGACTACACGCCGGTCCGCTTCGACCCCGAGGCAGGCGAGATCGACTTCGACTTCGTCCGGCACGAGGGCGGCATCGCCTCCGGCTGGGCCGAACGCGTCAAGCCCGGCGAGAGCGCCTGGATCGCCGGGCCCAAGATGTCCCACAGCCATCCCGAGGGCGCCGACTGGCTGCTCGTCGTGGGCGACGAGACCGCCCTGCCCGCCATCGGCCGGTGGCTCGCGGAGATGCCCGAGGGCACGCGGGCCAGGGTTTTCATCGAGGTCGGCGAGGACAGCCACCGCCAGGAACTGCCCACCTGCGCCGACGCCGACATCGTCTGGCTGTCGCGCCAGGGCACCCCGGCCGGCACCGGCGACCTGCTGGAGCAAGCCGTACGCGACATGGAGTGGCTGCCGGGCAGCGTCTTCGCCTGGGTGGCCGGCGAGGCCGTCACCCTCAAGGGCATCCGCCGCCATCTGGTGACCGAGCGTCAGGTGCCCCGTGAGCAGCTGGACGTCACCGGCTACTGGCGCCGCACCGAAACCGCCGCTCCCGGCGCCACGGCCGCACAGGACACGGAGGCCGAGGAGGACGACGCGCACGAGCGGCTGCATGAGCTGACCGACCTGGCCCCTGGCTATGCCATCCGCGCGGCCGTCACCCTGGACGTCTTCGAACTGGTGGCCTCCGGTGTGCGCACGCCGGCCGAGCTCGCCGCCCGCACCGGCGCCGACCCCTCCGCCCTCACCGCGCTCCTGGCCTACCTGGCCCACCTCGACGTCCTGGCCGACGACGGTGACGGCGGCTACCGTCTCGCCGCGATCGGCGAGGAACTCGTCGACGACGACCACTCGGCGTACGAGTACCACCTCGGCGGCGCCCAGGCCGCCATGGACGCCTCCTTCAGCGGACTGCTGCACACCCTGCGCACCGGCGAGGCCGGGTACCGCACCCAGGGCGGCGAGACCCTCGCCGCAGCCATGGCCGACGACCCCCGCCTCGCCGGCACCGCTCGCGCGGCGGTCGAGGACGAGGCCCGCTGGGTCGCCCCCGGCGTGGCCGGGGCGTACGACTGGTCGGCGGTGCCTGTACTCACCGCGACCGGCCACGGCTCGGCGACTGTCGTCAACGCCCTGGTCAAGTCGTTCCCGGGGCTGCGCGCCCGGATCGCGGCCCTGCCCTCGGCGCTGCGGGTGCTGCGCGAGGAACTGCTCGACACCGATGTGCTGCCGCGCGTCGAGCTGGTGCCGCGCGCCTCGGGCGTACCCGGCGGCGCCGACACGCTGTTGATGTCCCGTCAGCTGGAGTGGCTTGCGGACGAGGACGCCGTACAGGTTCTCGCCGAGGCGGGCGATGCGCTCGCGCCCGCCGGCACGCTGGTCCTTGTCGAGCAGGTGACGCCGGCCGACCCGGACGACATCGACGCGGTCCTGCACCACCTGCGTCTGAAGTGCGCCTTCGGTTCCGGGGTGCGGGACGAGGAGCACATCGCACGGCTTGTCGGACAGGCCGGGCTGACGGTGCGTGCCCGCCGTGACATCGGCTGGGACCACCGGTTGTGGGTCGTCGGGCACGGGAAGAGCTGAGCACTCCCCAGCGGATCACCTCCAAGCGGCCCGGCCTCGCGCTCACGCGCGTGACCGGGCCGCTTGCGATTAGGGCTTTCGGCCTGACAAGAAAGAGGTTAGTAAGTAAGGTTAGGCTCACCTAACTCACTGGATTCTCCGGAAGGATCCGGATGCGTCGTATTCCCCTGCGCGCGGCCGCGCCGACAGCCGCCGAGCGCGCTCGCTCGATCCTGTCCGTCGCCCACTCGATGACCGTGGTGACCGACGGACTGCACAGCGAAGTCCGGCGTCTGGACGGCGCCGGAGTCATGGGCCACGTCCATCTGCACGCGCCGTTCGAAGGACCCGGCTCCCCGCCGGGCGGGCGGGTGCCGGTCCGGCTGGAACTCACCGACGTCGCGCCCACACCCGTACGCGACCGGCTGCGCGCCCGAGTCACCCTGACCGGACTGCTGGCCGCGCCGTACGACCCCGAGGCCACCGAGAGCACCTGCATGGAACTCGGGCAGTGCGTGCTGGAGGACGACACCGGACGCGCCTATGTGACCCTCCAGGAACTGGAGGCGGCCGAGCTCGACCCGCTGGCGACGAGCGAGGCGGGCATGCTGACCCACCTCGTCGACGACCACCCCGAACTCGTCCCCCTGCTCCTGCGCCTGGTCCGCCCGCAGCCGGACAGCGGTGTGCGGCGCGCTCTCCCCGTCGGCATCGACCGCTACGGACTGACCCTGCGCCTGGAACACGCGCGTACCCACCGCGACATCCGCCTGCCCTTCCACAAGCCCGTGCATCACATCGATCACGTCGGTCCGCAGATCCACGCCTTGCTGGCCGCGGCCCGCCGCCTCTCCCACACGGGCCGTCTCATGACCTGAGCCGCGAAAGGCCGAACCCATGACGCTCTCCCGCACCGCCTCCTACCTCATGCCCACGGCGAGTTCGCTGCCCGTCGACGGGCCGTCGTGGAGCCTCGACCCGCGCAGGTCGGCACTCCTCGTGCAGCATGTGCAGCGGCACCTCCTGCACGCCCTCCAGGACCGGGCGCCGGTGGGGGAACTCCTCGCCAACGCCTGCCGGTTAACACATTCCGCCCGATCGGCCGCGGTCCCCGTCGTGTACGTCGTACGGGTTCCCGGGCAGCGGGCGGCGGCGTGGGGAGACAGACGGGGCCCGGTCTCCCCGGAACCACCGGCCGAGGCCGCGGCCCGCGCGGTCGCGGACGTCGTCCAACCGCAGCCCGGTGACACCGTGTTCACGGCCAAGCGGTACAGCGCGTTCGCCGGAACCCGGCTGCGGGCGCGCTTGAAGGAACTGGGACGCGACCAACTGGTCGTCGTCGGCGCGCCCGCGCACACGGACGTACTGCTCACCGCCGCGGACGCCTGGATGCAGGACCTGCGTCCCTTCGTCGTCGCCGACGCGGTGGTCGACGAGGCCGCCGACCGCCACGCCATGGCCCTCCAGTGGATGGCGGCGACCTGCGCGGCGGTCACGCTCACCGACTCAGTGGTGGAGGCGTTCCACAGCGGCCGAGCCGGCGTCGAGGCTGGGTAGGAGGGTCGTCCTCCGGCCCGGCGGTGCGTCAGAGCTGTTGCAGCACATCGTCCGTCGTGGTCACCACGGCGCAGCGCCCGGCGGACCAGCGCAGCGCAATCTCGTGCTCCTCGGGGGAGAAGTCGGCGATGGCGTCGGCGACAACGAAGGCCTGGATGTCCCGCGTCCACGCGTCGCAGGCCGTCATCATGACGCCGATGTGCGCGTACACGCCGACGATCACCAGCTGGTCGCGGTCCCAGCCGCGCAGCCACTCCTCCAGGTCGGTGCGCGCGAAGGCGCTGTACTTCCACTTGGTCAGCAGCCTGTCACCGGCCTCGGGCGCCACCACTTCCGGTACGGCCAGAGCGGCCGGATCGTCGGCCACCCCCGGGCCCCAGAAGTCGAGCTGGAGTCCGCGTTCTTCCGGCGTCTGGCCGCCGCGCTGGGCCGAGTAGACCACCGGCACACCGGTCCGGCGGGCTTCCTTCAGCAGCCGGGAGGTGTTGGCGAGCATCCCGGTCAACGGCTGTTCACCGGCGGGGAACGCGGACAGGAAGTGCTGCTGGAGGTCGTGCACGAGCAGCACGGCGCGGGCCGGGTCCACGGTCCAGGACACCCGGTTGGCGGGCAACCGTTCCGGGGCCGGAAGCGGGTAGGCGGTGATGGGCGGGATCGCCATGGGTGGGCCGACCTTTCAGTGCTGCTCTGTCGAGGTCGCGGCAGCCGACCGCAGACCCTTCTTGCTGACCTTGCCGACGCCGGTCTGCGGGAAGGCGTCGACGAACTGGACGAGATCGGGGACCTTGTAGGCGGCGATCCCGCGTTCGCGGACGAAGGTCCTGATCTGGGAGGCCTTCAGCGGCTCGGCGTCCGCGCGCAGGATCACGTAGGCGAGGGTGCGTTCACCGAGGAACTCGTCGGGCACGGCGACCAAGGAGACGTCGTGCACCGACGGGTGGGCGAGGATGACGTTCTCGACCTCCTCCGGCGCGACCTTCTCACCGCCCCGGTTGATCTGGTCCTTGGCCCGCCCCTCCACCACGAGATGGCCGGTCGGGACGCGGCGCACGATGTCGCCGGTGCGGTAGAAGCCGTCCTCGGTGAACGCGGTCCGGTTGTGCTCGTCGGCCCGCCAGTAGCCGCGGATCGTGTACGGGCCGCGGGTGAGCAGATGCCCGAACTCGCCCTCCGGCACTTCCTGGTCGACATCGTCCACGATCCGGATCTCGTCGTCGGGGGAGATCGGCAGGCCCTGGGTGGTGACGACCGTCTCCTCGTCGTCGTCCAGCCGCGTGTAGTTGACCAGTCCCTCCGCCATGCCGAAGACCTGCATCAGCCGGCAGCCGAGCGCGGGCTCCAGCCGACGGGCGGCCTGCTCGCTGTACTTGGCACCGCCGACCAGGATCAGCTCCAGACTGGACAGGCCTTCTCCGGCCTGCGCTGCCGACGTCGTCCACACCAGGGCGAGTGGCGGCACGAGTCCGGTCATGGTGATCCGCTCCCGCTCGATCAGGGGGAACGCGGTCGCGGGATCGGGCCTCGGACACAGGACGACCGTGCCGCCTGCGTAGAGGGTGCCGAGCCACCCCGGTGAGCTCATCGGGAAGTTGTGGGCGGCGGGGAGGACGACGAGGAAGCGGGTGTCCTCGTCGACGCCGCAGATCTCGTTGGAGCCGCGCAAGGAGTAGACGTAGTCGTCGTGGGTGCGGGGGATCAGCTTGGACACCCCGGTCGTACCGCCGGACAGCTGCAGGAAGGCCAGCTCGTGCGGCTCCGGCCCGGCGAACGGCACCGAAGGATCGCACGGCACGTCGGACAGCGCGGTGTGCTCACCGGGCTCACCGACGACGAAGACGTGCTTGAGGCCCGGAGTCTGCTGCTGGACCACCGTGGCCAGGGTGCGGTGGTCGAACCCGGCGAGCAGGTCCGGGATGACGTACGCGACGGCTTCCGAGAAAGAGCAGAAGTGGCTTATCTCGGTTTCCCGGTGGGCCGGAAGGGCGTACACGGGCAGGGCGCCGACGCGGAACAGGGCGAAGACCACTTCGGCGAACTCGCCGATGTTCGGCAGCTGTACGACCACCCGGTCGCCGCGGCCGATCCCGCGCGCCGCGAACCCGGCGGCCAGCCGGTCTGCGGCCTCGTCCAGTTGCCGGTACGTCCAGGTGCGGCGCTCCGGCGCCGGGTCGACCAGGGCGATCCGGTCGGGGTGGTCGGCGGCCCGCTCGCGCAGCATGCCGCCGAAGGTCTCGCCGCGCCAGTGGCCGGCCGCGCGGTAGCGCTCGGCGAACTCGGCCGGCCAGGTGGGCGCGTCGACGCCCGGGGTCAGCGCGTCCACGGCTTCGATGCCTGGGCCGGTTCTGCCGGGGCGGGCGGATGTCGGGTCGACGGTCACGGCGGGGCTCCCACTATGTTCAGGAAGGTACGAAGGCAAGGAATTCGGCGGGCTGCCCGCCGTTGCGGTCAGGCGCGCAGGGTGGCGCCGCCGTCGACGTACAGGTCGTGCAGGGTGATGTGACGGGCACGGTCGGACACCAGGAAGGCGACCGCGTGCGCGATGTCGGTCGGCTCGGCGATCCGGCCCAGCGGTATGCCGGTGCGGTACGACGCCAGGTCGCCGTCGATGACGGCACGCCGGCCCGTCGCCTCGCCCCCGGGAGACCTCTCCCACATCGCGCGCTGCATGTCGGTCAAGGTGGAGCCCGGCGACACGGTGTTGCAGCGCACCCCGTGCGGGGCGACCTCAAGTCCCAGGCACTTGGTGAACATCACGGCGGCGGCCTTGGAGGCGGCGTACGCGGCCATGCCGCTGCGTGGGATGCCGGCGGCGTTGGAGGCGACGGTGACGATGCTGCCCCGGCCACGCTCCGCCATGCGGCGGGCGGCGGCGCGGGACACATGGAAGACGCCGTTGGTGTTGACGGCGAAGACGGCGGCCCAGTCCTCGTCGTCCAGGTCGACCACGGCAGCGCTTCGCAGGATGCCGGCCACGTTGACCACGATGTCCAGCGGACCGAGAGTGCGTTCGGCCTCGGCGACGGCGTTCTCGACCGCCCCGGCGTCGGTGACGTCGAGAGCGTGCGCGGTGACCCGGTGCCCACACCGATCGGCCAGCGCCTTGGCTCCGGCTTCGTCGGTGTCGGTGGCGATCACGCGCGCACCCTGCTCGGCGAGCACCTCGACCACGGCGGCGCCGATGCCCCGGGCCGCCCCGGTGACCAGGGCGAGCCGCCCGGCCAGTTCCAGCTCCGCGCTCACTCGGCCACGGCCTTCCCGGCGGCGTCGTGACGACGGAGGGAAGGTGCGGGGCG
Organism: Streptomyces sp. NPDC055013; assembly: GCF_053608645.1. Taxonomy (NCBI): domain Bacteria; kingdom Bacillati; phylum Actinomycetota; class Actinomycetes; order Kitasatosporales; family Streptomycetaceae; genus Streptomyces; species Streptomyces sp. NPDC055013. The sequence goes on along the minus strand of NZ_JBSGVW010000004.1, from coordinate 220,064 downwards.
GGACGGCGACATGGCCTCTCCGTGGAATTGATCGGCATGACCAAGAGCGCGAGGCTCAAGTTAGGTTAGCCTAACTATAGTTTTCTCCCTCGTAAACCTCCCTGAGGTGCTCAGGCGGGCGCCGGCACATGCCCGGATCCAGTCACCGGGGCCACGACGGTGTCCTCGCCGGGCAGCAGCACCTGCATGTTGTCGAGCAGTGCCGCCGTCACCTCGTCGAGGTCGAGCCGCTTCTCCACCGCCCGTAGACGGGGCAGCCCGGCCCGGGTGGTGGCTCGTGGCGGCGCCAGGAGTTGGCAGCAGTCCTCGTCGGGGAGGACCGAGATGCCGGCAGTGCCGATGGACCGGGCCTCGTCGATGATCTCCTGCTTCTCCCAGCCGATCAGCGGACGCAGCAACGGCAGGGCCGCCGCCTCGTCCACCGCGGCCAGGTTGGCCAGCGTCTGGCTCGCCACCTGCCCGAGGCTGTCGCCGGTGACCAGGGCCTGCGCCTCGGTGCGGACGGCGAGCGCGGAGGCCGCTCGCACCATCAGCCGCCGCTGGGCGACGACCTGCAGCCGTCCCGCACCGGCCACCGCCAGCTGCTTCTGGGCCTTGCCCAGCGCGATGACGTGAAGGTGGCCGGGCGGCTGGTAGAGGTTCAGCTCGCGGGCGAGGGCGTACGCCTTGTAGACCGACGACGGGTTCGTGTACGGAGCCCCGCTGAAGTGCACGAAGTCGCAGGCCAGTCCGCGCCGCATGGCCCGGTGGGCGGCCACGGGGGAGTCGTAGCCGCCCGACAGCAGCACCAGGGCACGCCCGCTGGAACCGACCGGCAGCCCGGATACACCGGGGTGCCGGGCCCAGGAGAGATACGCTCCTTGCGGTCGATCTCCACGGTCAGCACGACGTCCGGCCGGGACAGATCGACGCGCAGGTCGGCGACCTCCTCCAGGACCCGGGCCCCCAGGTACGCCTCCAACCGGGACGATGTCAGCGGGAACTGCTTGTCCCGCCGCTTGACCCGCACAGCGAAACCGCATCCCTGCCGCTGACCGGCCAACGCCTCGACGGACGCCCGTGCGATGTCCTCGACGGTGCTGGGCACCCGCACGGCCGGCTCCACGGAGTTGAAGCCGATCACCCTGCGGGCCCGCTCCACGAGAGCCTCCCGCGGAACCTCGCCGCCCAGCACCGTGACGTTCTGAGCGGTCTTGATCCACGTCGAGCCTCCGATGCCGCGCAGCGCGACCCGAAGGTTGTCGTGCAGTCGCTCGTGGAAACGGTGGCGGTTGCGCCCCTTGAGGAAGACCTCCCCGTGTTTGAGCAACACGCAGGGGCTGCTGAAACCGGACATGCGCGTGCCTCTCAGAAGTCCCAGTCGTCGTCGGCGGTGTCCTCCGCCTTGCCCATGACGTAGGAGGAGCCGGAGCCGGAGAAGAAGTCGTGGTTCTCGTCCGCGCCGGGTGACAGCGCGGCGAGGATCTCCGGGTTGACCTCGGTCTCGTCCGCGCCGAAGCGGGCCGGGTAACCGAGGTTCATCAGTGCCTTGTTGGCGTTGTAGCGGACGAAGACGGCCACGTCGTCCATGAGTCCCAGCGGCTCGTACAGCTCACCCGAGTACTGGAGCTCCAGCTGGTACAGCTCCTCCAGCAGCGTGTGCGTGAAGTCCCGCATCTCGTCCTGCTCGGCTGCCGACCGCCTCTCCAGGCCGCGCTGGTACTTGTAGCCGGAGTAGTAGCCGTGCACCGCCTTGTCGCGCAGGATCAGGCGGATCATGTCGGCGGTGTTGGTGAGCAGGGCGTGGGTGGAGAAATGCAGCGGGAGGTAGAAACCCGCGTACAGCAGCAGCGACGACAGCAGGGTGGAGGCGACCTTCCGCTTCAGCGGGTCGTCGCCGTAGTAGTACTTCAGAACCGTCTTGCAGCGCTGCTGGAGGACGTCGTTGTCCACGGCCCAGCGGTAGGCGTCGTCGATCTCCGGGGTGTTGGAGAGCGTGGAGAACACCGAGGAGTAGCTGCGGGCGTGCACGGCCTGCATGAAGGCGATGTTGGTGTACACCGCCTCCTCGTGCTCGGTGCGCGCATCCTGGATCTGCACGATCTCGCCGACCGTGGCCTGCACGGTGTCGAGCATCGTCAGACCGGTGAACACCCGCATGGTCAGGGTGCGTTCCCCGGCGGTGAGCCGCTGCTGCCAGGCGTTCACGTCGTTGGAGAGCGGAACCTTCTCGGGCAGCCAGAAGTTGGCCGTGAGCCGGTTCCACACCTCCAGGTCCTTGTCGTCGGTGACACGGTTCCAGTTGACCGGGCGCAGGCGCGCGGCCGGGTCGTGGCGGTACGACGGGGGAGTGACCGACAGCTCGGTCAGCGGGGCAGGTGTGGTGGTCATCGTCGGTACGTTCCTCACAGCGTGCAGGACAGGCAGTTCTCGATCTCGGTGCCGGCCAGGGCCTCCTGGCGCAGCCGGATGTAGTAGAGGGTCTTGATGCCCTTGCGCCAGGCCTGGATCTGCGCCCGGTTCAGGTCGCGGGTGGTGGCCGTGTCGCGGAAGAAGAGCGTGCAGCTCAGGCCCTGGTCGACGTGCTGGGTGGCGGCGGCGTAGGTGTCGAGAATCTTCTCGTAGCCGATCTCGTACGCGTCCTGGAAGTACTCCAGGTTGTCGTTGTCCATGTGCGGCGCCGGGTAGTAGACGCGGCCGAGCTTGCCCTCCTTGCGGATCTCCACCTTGGAGGCGATCGGGTGGATGGAGGCGGTGGCGTCGTTGATGTAGCTGATGGAACCGGTGGGCGGGACGGCCTGGAGGTACTGGTTGTAGATGCCGTGTTCCTGGACCGAACGCTGCAGCTCCCGCCAGTCGTCCTGCGTGGGCAGGTGCACCCCGGCCTCGGAGAACAGAGCGCGTACCCGCTCGGTGGCCGGCTCCCACGCCCGCTCGCTGTACTTGTCGAAGTACGAGCCGTCGGCGTACGCCGTGTGCTCGAACCCGTCGAAGGCCGTGCCGCGCTCGATCGCGATCCGGTTCGACGCCTGCAGCGCGTGGAAGGCGACGGCGTAGAAGTACATGTTGGTGAAGTCCACGCCTTCCTCGCTGCCGTAGTGGATGCGCTGCGAGGCGAGATAGCCGTGCAGGTTCATCTGGCCGAGGCCGATGGCGTGGGAGAGGTCGTTGCCGTGCGCCACGGACGGAACGGCGTCGATGTTCGACTGGTCGGAGACCGAGGTCAGCCCGCGCACCGCGGTCTCCACGGTCGCGCCCAGGTCGGGGGAGGCCATCGCGGCGGCGATGTTCAGCGAGCCCAGGTTGCAGGAGATGTCCTTGCCGACGGTCTCGTAGCCGAGCGAAGTGTCGTACGTGCTCGGCGTGTTGACCTGGAGGATCTCCGAGCACAGGTTGGACATGTTGATCCAGCCCGGGATCGGGTTGGCCCGGTTCACGGTGTCCTCGAACAGCAGATACGGGTACCCCGACTCGAACTGCAGCTCCGCGACGGTCTTGAAGAACTCCCGGGCGCTGAGGGTCGTCCTGCGGATACGGGGGTTGGCGACCAGGTCGTCGTAGTGCTCGCTGACCGACAGGTCCGACAGCGGCCTGCCGTACTCACGCTCCACGTTGTACGGCGAGAACAGATGCATGTCCTCGTTGCGCTTGGCGAGTTCGAAGGTGATGTCCGGGACGACGACGCCGAGGGAGAGGGTCTTGATGCGGATCTTCTCGTCCGCGTTCTCCCGCTTGGTGTCCAGGAACCGCATGATGTCGGGGTGGTGGGCGTGCAGGTACACCGCGCCCGCGCCCTGCCGGGCGCCGAGCTGGTTGGCGTAGGAGAACGAGTCCTCCAGGAGCTTCATCACCGGGACGACCCCCGACGACTGGTTCTCGATCTTCTTGATCGGGGCGCCCTGTTCGCGCAGGTTGGTCAGCAGCAGGGCCACTCCGCCGCCGCGCTTGGACAGCTGGAGCGCGGAGTTGATGCCGCGTCCGATGGACTCCAGGTTGTCCTCGACGCGCAGGAGGAAGCAGGAGACCAGCTCGCCACGCTGGGCCTTGCCGGCATTGAGGAAGGTGGGCGTGGCGGGCTGGAAGCGGCCGGTCATCATCTCGTCGACCAGCCGGGAGGCCAACTCCTGGTCGCCGCCACCGAGATACAGGGCGGTGGCGACGACGCGGTCCTCGTAGCGCTCCAGGTAGCGGGAGCCGTCGAAGGTCTTCAGTGTGTACGACGTGTAGTACTTGAACGCGCCGAGGAAGGTGCGGAAGCGGTGTTCGTGCGCGTAGGCCTGCTGGTGCAGCGCCTCGAGGAACTCCCAGTCATAGGCCCGGATCGGGGCGTCTTCGTAGTAGTCGTTCTCGATCAGGTAGTCGATCTTTTCCTTCAGCGACGCGAACATCACGGTGTTGGGGTTGACGTGCTGGAGGAAGTACTGGCGGACGGCCTCGCGGTCCTTGTCGAACTGAACGTTGCCGTCGCAGTCGTACATGTTCAGCATGGCGTTGAGCGCGTGGTAGTCCTTGCGCGTGCCGACCGACTCGCGCTGGGCCGCGGGGACCGTGACCGCCGTGGTGAGGGTGTTCATGCCGCCGGTCGCCCCGTTGCCGTCGATGAGTGTCGTGTCCAAAACCTCTGCAGTCCTTCCCTCACGGCGCGGACGTCGCGGTCCGTGCCCAGCAGTTCGAATCGGTACAGCTCCGGCACGCCGCACTTGGCCGAGATCACCCGGCCGGCCAGGCAGTAGTCGGCGCCGAAGTTGGTGTTGCCGGAGGCGATGACCCCGCGCAGCAGGGCCCGGTTGGCCTCGATGTTCAAGAAGCGCACCACCTGCTTGGGGACCGCGCCCGCGCGCTCGCCGCCGCCGTACGTCGGCACGATCAGCACAAACGGCTCGGTCACCTGCGGCATGCCTTCGCGGTGCGGGTGCAGGGGGATGCGCGTGGCCGGCAGGCCCAGCTTCTCCACGAAGCGCTTGGTGTTCTCCGAGACGCTGGAGAAATACACGAGACCGCTCATCGCTCGCCGCCTCCTCTCGCTCGTTCCCGTCTCCGTCCGAGGACCGGGAGGGGAGGAGCGGCGCGGCGCATACGGCGGAAGACCGGGGCGGCGGAGAAACGTACACCTGACCCGGGTCCGTGCGTCTGCCACGTGGCCCTCCCTCGGGGCCTCGGAGCGCGCACACCGCTCTTCGGCGTGCGCGCCGGTGGCAGGTCTTCGGACTCGCGGGCGCGTCCCGTCGTACGAGGTCGTACGAGACTCCTATTGGCCGTCGCTTCCCAGGCCCTGTTCGTGGGCCCAGTGCGTGTGACGGCGGTCGTTCCCGCTCACCGCTGCGGGGCAGTCCCGGATTCTCACCGGGTTCCCTCTTGCGACGCCGGACACAGGCGTGCCCGGCGAACCACCAGCACCGCCAACACTACATCTAGAATTGACTGCGCGTGCGCATCCCAGATGTTGTGTTGTGAGTAAAACTTAGGCATACCTAAGTTTCGCCGCGGTGCTCACACGGTGAGCAAGCCCTGGGTCCGCCGGGACAGGCGGTGGGTGGTCAGGGAGTCAGTGCCTGATCGACGGTGGGGTAGCAGTCGATGAGGGTGTCGACGCCGACCAACTGAAGCACGCGCAGGACGGCATCTCTTGGGCAGGCGAGGCGGAGCCAGCCGTGCGTGGCGCTCGCCTCGCGGTGGGCGGTGAGGAGAACGTTGATGCCGCTGGAGTCCATGAAGGTCACACCGCCCAGGTCCAGCACGATCCGCGTCGGCACGACACGGTCGTCCTCCGACAGCGCCCTGCTGAAGACTTCCTGCACGGTCTGATCGATCTCGCCCCGTGCCGTCACGACGCGCACGCCGTCGATCAAACGGGTGTCGATGGCCAGCTGATCGGGACGGTCTGCGTTGTCGATGTCGGCCACGTCTCCTCGACTGCGCTCGCGAACCTGCCCCGGGTCGGGGCGGACACGGACGATTCTGCCCCACCGCCCGGGGCGGGATGCAGCAGGTCGGGCACGATGCCAAACCGCATAGTTGCCAGGCATGCACCGTGGTGGGGCGGGTAGTGGCGCTTACGAGAACGGGGAGTGAGGGCGAGGCACGTGGCATCCCATGTCGACGGTGACGGCCGTAGTGGGCCGGGTGAGCCTGTGATGCGTGCCGGGTATGCCCTGGGCGGAGATGACGTCTGCATCGCGGACGCCCGCCACCTTGCCGTCGCGTTCCTCGACCAGGCTCACGCCGACCACCACCTGCCGGTGTCGGTCCGTGCGCGGGACCTCACCCAGCTGGTGGTCAGTGAGTTGATCACCAACGCCTGTAAGTACGCCCCGGGCCCTGTCTTGTTGGAGCTGCGCATCTCCGCTGAATGTGTGGACGTCGTCATGTGGGACAGCGACCCCGCCATCCCGGTGGCCCGAGCCGCCGATCCCAGCAGGATCGGCCAGCACGGCTTGGAGATCGTCAAGGCCGTCGCCGAGGACCTCTTCATCGAGCGAATACCGGTCGGCAAGCGCATCACGGCCCGCATCAGCCTGTCCGACACGTCCAGCGACACCGCTGCCCGCGGGCTGGTGTAACGGTCCAGACGCTCGGTCCGCAGCCGGGGTTGGGGATGGGCCTTTGCTTCTGGTCGTGCAGGGCAGGAGCAGCACAGTCGTGTCCTGGCAGGCGCGGCCGTTTCGCGTATCCGGCCTCGGCTCGCGGGGTAGCGTGGGGCACCGGGGGCGGGCACCACAACCCACCGGGGGTGAGGGAGTGAACGATGCGCACGAGGCTCACGCGTCGGCCTCACCGCCGCTCCCGCCCGCAGGCACGCTGCGGGTGTACCCACTTCCTGACCTCATGGGCTGGCGGGCGATCGGTGAGATCACCCTGGCGACGCGTCCGGCATGGCAGCGGACGATGGATGGGCTGGCCGGGAGCGGCACGGGCGAGTGCCGTCTGGAGCTGTCCGCCGTGACGTTCGCCGACGTAGCCGGTGTCTCGGTCCTGGCGGTGGCAGTCCAAGGGCTTCCTGCCGGACGGCGCGTTGTCCTCGAACGGCCGCCTGCCAGCATGGAGCGGCTGCTGGAGATGTTCTGGCCGGATCTGCCGGCGATCGAGGTGGTGGCGCGATGAACGGTTCTGCTGCCACCGAGCCGTTCGTGCATCCCGCCCTGTTCTACCGGGGTGAGCAGGAGTACGTGGATGGCACGGTCCCCTTCATCCGCGACGGCCGTCAGGCCGGGCGGGCCGAACCTGACCGCCCTCAAGGAGAGCCTGGGCGCGGACGCGGCGTCGGTGCGCTTCCTCGACATGACCGAGGCGGGCCGCAACCCCGGCCGGATCATCCCGACCGTGCTGCGGTCCTTCGCCGACGCTCATCCCACGACTCGGGTGCGGATCATCGGCGAGCCGATCTGGCCGGACCGCAGCAGCCTGGAGTACCCGGCCTGCGACCAGCAGGAGGCGTTGAACAACCCGGCCTTCCAGGCCAGGGAGGTGACCATCCTGTGCCCGTACGACGCCGACCGCCTGGACGAGCGCGTACTGATCGACGCCTACGCCACGCACCCCGTGGTCGTCGTCTCCGGCGGGCACCGGCTGCCCAGCCCCTCCTACGCGCGCGGTCAGATCGTGGACCGCTAAAACCAGCCACTGGCACCGGCCCCCACATCGGCCGAGTCGCGGGTTTTCGGCATCGAGGGGCTGGCCACCGTCCGATGTGCCGCGGTCGAGCAGGCAACCCGGCTCGGACTGTCCGGCGTCCGTTGGAGGACTTCACCCTGGCGGTGTCCGAGCTGACCACCAACAGTGTGGTGCACGGCGGCGGTTCGGGCAGCCTGCGGGTGTGGGCCGAGGATACGCAGCTGGTGTGCGAAGTCAGCGACCGTGGACAGCTCACCGATCCGCTCGCCGGGCGCCACCTGCCCGCCCGAGCCGACGAGAAGGCCGCCATGTTCGGTACCTGGCCGCGTGATCCCCCGCAAGATGCCGAGCGCCGCAAGCGCCTATACGGGCACGACTTCGATCACGAAAACGGGTCCCGATCAGGTCGGCCGACGATCGGCGTGCCTCCGGCCCCTGCTCGCCGGGGACGGACAACTTCCCGCGGCGTGAAACCCATCGCGATGCGAATTTCACTCCTCCAGCGCCCCTGCGGGCCCCGAGGGGGCTTTCCCCCTTTGTGGCCCGGGGGGTTGCTCCATGTCCCAGCGGGGCAGCCGACGTGCATGATCCATCCATGACTTCACGGCGAACGAAAATCCGGATTCTGGCTGGTGCGGCGGTTCTCGGCAGTGTGTCCGCCTCGCTCGCTCCGGTCTCGGCCGCGACCGGCTCCCACCGCGGGCCGGCGCAAGGCGGGGCCGTCGTCTCCGTTGAGCAATTGGCGGACCTCACCGCGGAGGAAGTGGCCGGGGAACTCCGGGGAAAGATCGACTCGTACCAGGTCCGCTACGGCGTGACCGCCTTTCGGGTCACCTACCGCACCACCGACAGCGCGGGCGCCCTCACGACCGCGAGCCAGCTCGTCGTCCTGCCCAAGAACGGGGCGCGCCACCTGTCCACCGTCTCCTGGCTGCACGGCACCACCGTCTACCGCAAGGACGTCGCCTCGGAGAATCCGAAGTCGAACGACCGGCTGGTCGCCCTGCTGTTCGCCTCGACCGGGCGGGCCGTTTCGGCGCCCGACTAGGTGGGCCTCGGCTCGGGCGAAGGCTTCCACCCCTACGGTGACCCTCGGGCCACCGTCGCGGCCTCGGTGGACGGCCTGCGCGCGGCCCGCACCTTCGCCCACCGCAACGGCCGGGAGCTGAAGCGGAAGGTTCAGGTCAGCGGGTTCTCGCAGGGCGGCCCCGCGACCATGCTGGTTGGCCGGGCGCTTCAGCAGGAGGATGCCGACCGCTACTTCAGGCTGGGGGCGCTCGCCCCGGTCAGCGGCCCCTACAACCTCTCGGCCTTCGAGGCCGCCGCAGCCGACGACAAGATCGCCAAATCCGGCATCTACCTCGCCTACTTCGTCACCGCCTGGAACAGGATGTACGGCCTCTACGCGTCACCCGGCGACGCCTTCCGCTCCCCCTACGACAGCAAAGTGGAGGGTCTCTTCGACGGCCATCACACCGCCGGGCAGATCTTCAGCGAACTTCCGGCGGCCTCCAAGGACCTGTTCACCGAAGACTTCCTGAACAAGATCCGCAAGCCCGACGGAGTCCTGAAGGACAAGCTGCGCCCGATGGACAACACATGTGACTGGCGGCCGAACGTACCGGTGGAGATCTTCCACGGCCGGGGCGACAAGGACGTCGACTTCAGTCACGCGGATTACTGCGCGGACCAGTTGACGAGGAACGATGCCACAAGCCGGCAGACCGATGTCGGCGCCTACGACCACAACGAATCGGTGCGGCAAGCCCTGCCCCGGATCGTCAGGTTCTTCGACGAGTCGGCGAAGGCAGACCGAAGCACGCCATCCATGCCACGCCAATAGACGACGATGGTGTGCTCGGTCAGGCCGTCTTCCGGTGAGGTGGAACGGCCCCCCTGGCTCGTCTTCGATCCGCACTCGTCGTGGTGGCCGCGTTGGCCCTGCTGACCGGGCCGACCGTCGCAGGAACCGTCACTGCAGCCCGGCTCCGCAAGGGAGCCGGGCTGCGCCAAGCTCGCCGCCTACGGCGGTGGACGAGCGGACATCCGCAACGTGTGCAGGCGCACGATCCATGCCACAGTCGAGACCGATGGGTATGACCCGAATTGCATTCGCATCCGCCCGGGTGGCGTCGGGAGGGTTGTTCCGGAGGCGGACGACGTCCCGTATTACGCCTACGAGTGCTGATCTGGGAAGTCCGGGCCAGAGGCGGAGTTCCGGCGCCTTGCCGTGGCCGTCCGGGCTCGCCGACGAGCGGCGACTGGGCGCCGCTGTCACTCAGCCGTATGCCCGAGGCAGGCGGCGCGCGCTTCGTAGCCGCCACATCGTCCGCATGCACGTCCTCGGACCACCCCGTAGCGTGGACTACGTGCGTTCCGCCAACACCGCCTCGGCGTCGCCCGGCAGGCCCCGTGGCTGTCGGTAGGGAACGGGATCTCGTGGCAGAGCGCGGCTTCCGCATCGGGGCGCCGGCCGCCAGGGCGTCCTGGTCCTTCCGGCAACGCGGGCCGGTGTCGGCCGGCGCCGCATCACGGCACACCCGTAGCGGCGCACCCGCAGCGGACTTGATGCCCTCAACCCCGCGAAGTTCGCGATGGCACCGAGCCGATCTCGTTCCAGGTGGCGAAAGCAGGTGGTGTACGTGAATCGGACGGCGTCGTCGTGTACCGCCGGGGGCGCCGAGGCGGTGGTCGTACGGGAGGGTGTCGCGCACCCGCATGCCTATGCGGGCGTCGATGACCGGGAAACGCGCAGCCTGGAGGTTCTCCACGAGCTGGTGCCTTCCCGGGACCCGGATGGCCCGCGCCGTGCGGCAGGTGTCGGCGTACGCGGAAGCGTTGTCCGGGAGGCGGGGCAAGGGAACGCCGATCTGACGACAGGGCGCGCCATCACCTCGAAGACGGCCTCCGACATGGCCTCCAGCCCCAAGCAATTCACCGTAGACGCGGTCCTGTTGCTGGCCAGCCGGCACCAACTCGCGCGGAACGCCCCCCTGTCCGACCACCTCGACAAACCTCCGCCCTGGGCGCGGGACGTCACGCTGGGCGACCTGATGCGCCATACGTGCGGCCTTCTCGACGACCAGGATCTTCTGGAGGCCGAGGGCATCGAGCTGTGGGCGGCAAACCAACTGCTGGACATCCGGACCCAGTGATGCGTCAGGGCCGTCCGGCATCTGCCGACTCGCCTCGCCCAAGACGCTTCGGAAGATCTATCCTGCCCGTGCTCATCCTCATAGCGTTCTTGATCGTGGCGGCGGTGGCCGTTGGCTCGTGGCTGCAGTTCACCGAGCGGCAGGCGGTCGACACGGTGCACACCGTCGGATCCTCGGCCGTCGACCGGGTGGATGTGGAGGCCGTCGTCCAAAGCGTCGACGCCGCGGGCAGAGAGCTGGTGCTGCGGGTCTGGGTGACCCCGCGCGGGACCCTCGGTGAGGCCGACGGTGCGGCCCCGGTGGCCGATCTCAGCCTCCAGACCTCGGGGGCGACCGTCAGCGACCTGGAGTTCGGGGCGCATGAGCGGCTCGCGACGAGAGACGTGCAGGTTGTGCTCACGGGCGGATCGATCAGTGACTACCCGTTCGACACCTACGAGACCGACATCGCGTTCCGGGCGCAGCTGGACGGCAAGCAGGTGCCGGTACGGATGCTGTTCTCCAACGCCGACACGCTCTTCTCGATTTCCGCGGAACCCGCGCCCTCCCGGCAGGAGGCCGTGCTGGCGCTGGAGCTGGCGCGATCGGGCAGCCTGCTCGTCTTCGCGGTCTTCATGATGGTGGTCATGTGGGCGCTGGCGGCGGCCGTGCTCATCGGGGCCTGGTATCTGACGACCAGCAGCGAGGGCGTGGTCTGGCCCGGCTTCGCCTGGATGGCCGCCACCCTGTTCGCCCTCGCCGCGTTCCGCAACACCGCCCCCGGCACACCCCCGATCGGCTGCGTGCTGGACTGGTTCGCCTTCCTGTGGGCCGAGACCATCATCGCCCTCTGCCTGATCACCGTGGTCATCACCGGCGTCAACAAGGCCCTCCGCAAGGACACGCCGCCCAGGTAGTGGCTCCGGCGCACTCGCCCACGGTCAGGCGCAAATAGCGGCATGGCAGGGGTCTGAGGCGGGTCTACGGGGTTCTCCTTCGGGGCCCGCTCCTGACGACTCCACGACTGTGCGGACCCACCGGCGCGCCGCCGGGGTCAGAGAACGCGCCGCCGGGGTCAGAAAAGGGGGAGTCCTGTCCGGGCGAGGCGCGGCCGACGCTGCCGCCACGCACACTGTCGGCTAGGCCCGCAGCTCCTTGAGACGCTCGAGGTCGTCATGGACCGTCTCTCGCTCCTCGGCGGTGAGGTGGACCGCGACGGCCTTGGCGAGGACTGTCGTCGCTGTTCGTTCGTCGCCGAGGCGCCCGGCGACGTCTGCTCGCAGGACCAGGAGGCGAAGCAACTGCACAGGTGTGGGTTGCTCGTCCTCAAGGCGCAGCACCCGGTCGATGGTCTTTGCGGCGCCCGCCGGATCCTCTTTCGAGTCCGCGAGGAGGGCCGCGTGGTGCAGGGCGCGGGCGAAGGTCTCCTTGGGGGCGGGCCGGTGATGCGGGTCCTCGCTCGTCTGCTGCCCGATGCGGATGCAGTTGCCGCCCGGGTCGGTGATGAGGAACTGCCGCACGCCGTACGACATGTCCTTGAGCGGCCCGATGCGCGGCAGGCTGCGGGTCGGGATCCTCCCGTACGCCGCCTTGAGCCCGGCCCGGAAGGCGGCGTGCAGCCCGGCGACGTCATCGGTCTGGACGTAGCACGTGCTGAACGACTCGGCCGGCTCGTACTGCTTCATTCCGAAGAACTGGAGCTCGATGCCGCCGCGCTTCACGGCGGCGTACGGGTTGGGGCTCTTCTGCTGGAAGGTCACTTCGAACCCGAGGGCGGTGTAGAAGTCGAGAACGGGCTGGATGGTCCGGCACGGCAGGATCGGAATGGTCTTCTCATTCATACCGGCACATTAGTCAAAGTTGACTACTAGGTACAGATGATTCCAAGAGTCCATAGGCCGGGCTGTCCTGGCGGTGTACCCAGGTGCCGCCGCGACGGCTTTCCTACGGCCATCGCTCACCCGGTGCCGTCGGCCCTGCGTTGGTCGTTATGAGTAGGCGAGACCATTGGACGCGGAGAACGGAATCAGGGAGAGGATGCAAGGGTGACGGCAAGTATCAGCGACATCGAGAAGGCGGCCGGTGTGCTGCGCGTCGGAGGGCTGGTGGCCCTCCCGACCGAAACCGTCTACGGTCTGGGCGCCAACGCCGAGGACTCCGCCGCTGTCGCGCGCATCTTCCAGGTCAAGGGGCGCCCTCCCTCGCACCCGCTGATCGTTCACATCGGCGGCGCGGAGCACTTGGGCGATTGGGTGGAGGACGTGCCCGCGGCGGCGCGGCTGTTGGCCGAACACTTCTGGCCGGGGCCACTCACGCTGGTCCTGCGGCGCGGTGGCCGGGTGCCCCTCGAGGCGACTGGCGGCCTGGAGACGGTGGCCGTGCGGGTGCCCGACCATCCCGTCGCACTCGCGCTGCTGGCGTCCTTCGGCGGCGGTGTCGCGGCCCCGTCCGCCAATCGCTTCGGCTCAGTGAGCCCCACGACGGCGGACCACGTCCGTGCGGAGCTCGGTGATGCCGTCGACTTCGTCCTGGACGGCGGTTCCTGCGAGGTCGGCGTCGAGTCGACCATCGTCGACGCCATGGGCGATATCCCGAGCATCCTTCGGCCCGGCGGGGTGACGCGCGAGGACCTCGAAGCGGTGCTGGGGCGCCCAGTTGCGGTCAATTCGAACAGTCACGTTCGGGTGCCGGGCCAGCATCCGTCACACTACGCGCCGCGTGCGAGGGTCATCCTCGTCGAGCCCGAGAAGGTCGTCGCCGAAGCCGAGCTCGCGCAAGAGCGGGGGCATCAGGTGGGCGTTTTTCTTCCCCCCTCCTTGGCCAACAGCGCGCTGAAGGTGCACGCCGTCGTGGCGGTCCCCGGTTCGATGGCGGCCTACGCGCGCGGCCTGTACGGGTTCCTGCGTGAGCTCGACCAGCAGGGGTGCGACCTCATCGTCGCGTCCTTGCCGACGGAGAACGGTCTGGGAGTGGCGATCGCCAACCGGCTCCGCCGCGCCGCAGGGCCCCGGCCCTCCGCGGCACCACCGACAACCTCACCTCGGCCTACGAGCGGGTGACCGAACACCAGATCGGGGACGACCCGGCTGCTGCGCGCACCTCGCTCACGCCCACCCTCCAGCAGTGGATCAGCAAATCCGCAGCCTCCTTGGCAACGACCACGCAGTAGCTGGCGGTCGTCTGACACTTCAGTCAGGCGGGGGGTCGCGGGTCAGAGACGATGGTTCGGCGGTGAAGGCGAGCAGGGCCGTGTCGTCGTCGACCCGGTCGGGGGTGTTCAGCAGCTCCAGGGCTCGTTCGGTGATCTGCTGGGGGTCGGTGCGGGCGGCGGTGGGCAGGGTGCCGCAGGTCTGGCGCAGCGCCTCCAGACAGCCGTCCAGGGACAGCGCCCGGTTTTCCACCAGGCCGTCGGTGTACATCAGCAGGCTGGTGCCGGGCGGGAACGCCACCTCGCGGTCGACCGGGGTGCTGCCCAGTCCCAGCGGCAGCGCCGGCGGCAGCTCCAGATAGGCGGTGTCGGTGGCTATCAGCAGAGGCGGCAGGTGTCCGCTCGCGGCGTAGCGCAGGCGATGGAGGTGCGGGTCGTAGACCGCGTACAGGCAAGTGGCGAAGCGTTCGGCGGCGAGTGACTGCATGTAGGCGTCCAGCCTGGCCAGCACCTGGGCCGGGCCGGCGCCTTCCATCGCGAGGCTGTGCAGGGCGGAGCGGAGTTGGCCCATCACGATGGCGGCGTCCACGTCGTGGCCCATGACGTCGCCGATGGCCAGCCCCACGGCACCGTCGGGCAGTGCGAGCACGTCGTACCAGTCGCCGCCGACCTTGGCGCCCCGGTTGCTGGCTCTGTAGTGGGTGGCCAGGCGTACGCCGGGCACCTCGGGCAGGCTGTGGGGCAGCAGGGCGCGCTGCAAGGTCAGGGCGAGGCGGCGCTCGTTGTGGTACCGGGTGGCGTTGTCGTAGGCCAGGGCCAGGCGGTGGGCGAGGTTCTCCAGATACTTGTGTTCGACCGCGGAGTAGCCGGTGTGCCGGACCAGCACCAGGGCTCCCAGTGTCTGGTCGTGGGCCTGCAGCGGCAGGGCCAGCATGGAGGCGGGCGCCTGGCGCGCGGCGGCTGGGGCCGGGGCGGTGCCCTTGATCGCGTGTGTGGCGGCGGTGGCCAGGGTCTCGCGGGCGAGAAGTGGAGTGCCGGCGATGTATGCCGGTGGCGACTGTGCCGCGGCGGGTCGTGCGGTGGTGAGGTGGACGCTGATCTGGTCGGCGAAGTCGGGCAGCAGGATCTGGCCGACGGTCTGAAGTATCTGGTCCGGGTCGAGAGTGGCGGACAGCCGCAGGCCCGCGTCGGCCAGGGAGGCCAGCACGGCCAACTGGTCGCGGGTCTCGGTCAGGACCTGTTCACGCAGCCGGGACAGTTCCAACCCGGTGCGGACGCGCGCCAGCAGCTGACGGGCGGAGAAGGGTTTGGCCAGGTAGTCGTCGGCGCCGGCCTGCCGGCCCTGCATGGATTCCTCCTCGCCGGCCCGGGCGGTGAGCAGGACGATGGGCAGGCGGGCCGTGCGCGGGTCGCCGCGCAGCGCCCGGACCAGCTCGAAGCCGTCCATGTGGGGCATCATCACGTCGCTGAGCACCAGCTCCACCGGCTGCGCCAGGGCCATCTCCAGGGCGGCCCGGCCGTCGGCGGCGAGCAGCACGTCGTAGTCGGGCTCCAGGAGCTGGGTGAGGTAGGCGCGCATGTCGGCGTTGTCGTCGACGACCAGCAGGCGGGCCGGGCGGGGGCTGTCGGTTTCGTGCGGACCGGGGCCGGGGTCGTGGCGGGGCTCCCGGGTCGCGGGGGCGGGTGGAGTGCCTGCCCCGTGAGTCGCCGCGGCGGGGACGGGGCCCGCCGCCAGCCAGCCCAGCGCCTCGTCCACGTAGGCCGCGGCGCGGCCGGGCCCGCTGCTTCCACCTTCCTTGGGGGTTTCCCCGGGGGGTGCGGCGCCGGCCGCGGGTGTGTTCGGGTGGGGCCGGTGGGCGGCGGCGAACGGGAGGTCCACGGTGACGCTGGTGCCCTGGCCGAGCCGGCTGTCCACGCCGACGGTGCCGCCGTGCGCCTCCACCAGGTCCTTCACCAGCACCAGGCCGAGGCCGCTGCCCTCGTGGGAGCGGGAGCGGGCGCCGCGGACCCGGTAGAAGCGCTCGAACAGGCGCGGCAGCTCGTCCGCGGAGATGCCGGTGCCGGTGTCGGTCACGGTCAGCCGGGCGCGGTCGCCGGCGGGGGCCACCTGCACCCGGGCGCCGCCGGTGAAGGTGAACTTCAGGGCGTTGCTGAGCAGGTTGAGGACGATCTTCTCCCACATCTCCCGGTCCAGGGACACCGGCTTGGACAGCGGCGGGCAGTCCACCTCCAGCGTCAGACCGGCCGCCTCGAAGGCGGAGCGGAACACCCCGGCCAGCTCGGCTGTGGCACCGGCGAGGTCGACCGGCTCGAGGACCGGTCGTATCTGCCCGGCATCGGCCCTGGCGACCTCCAACAGGGTGTTGACCTGCTTCAGCAGGCGCAGGGCGCCGCGCTCGGACAGCTCCAGCTGCTCGCGCCTCTCGGGCCGGTCTTCGTCGGCCAAGGCCTGCTGGAGCGGGCCCAGGAGCAGCGTGAGCGGCGTCCGCAACTCATGGCTGACGTTGGCGAAGAAGGTGGTCTTGGCCCGGTCCAGCTCGGCCAGTGCTTCCGCCCGCCGGCGCTGCTCGTCGTGGGCGAGTGCGGCCGTCAGCGCCCCGGCCACGGCGGCGGCGAGTACCTCCAAGAAGTCCCGGTAGGCCCCGGCCGGCGGGAAGCAGGGGTTGATGCCCACGACCAGGACGCCTCCCACCTGGCCCGCGCAGTCCAGCGGCAGCGCCACCGCCTCCTCGACCGGGAGCCGGGAGGCCGCGGCGTGCTGCCCGGCCGTGTTGCCCGCGGTGAACACGGTGGCCGGCAGCGTGGCAGGAGCACCGTCGGCGACCGCTTGCGCCAGCCGGGCCGCGGCCTCCGGTCCGTCGGCCGCACTCAAGGAGACCGCCTTGGGCATCGTCCGGAGCCCGGTGGCGGCCGCCGGATGCAGCACCCCCGGCTCGGAGGCCAGGTACAGGCAAAGGAACGGGATCTCCTCGGGATAGGAACCCAGCACTTCCGCGACGACGTCGGCGACCTCGCCCGGCGTGAGCAGCCCGGCGGTGCGGGCGCCGGTCTCGCTCAGCAGGCGCAGCCGGCGCTCGCCCAGCACCCGTCCGGTGGTCTCGGTGATGATCTGCAGCACGCCGCCGGCGGTGCCGTCGTCCAGCAGCACGGGCTGGAAGGAGGACTCGAAGTAGCACTGTTCCGGAAAGCCGTGGCGCTCCATGATGAGCGGCTCATCGGAGATCAGCAGGGACTTGCGGGTGTCGGTCACATAGTGGAAGTGGGAGCTCACGGGGTGGGCCCAGACCTCGGGGAACACATCCTTGTAGGGCCTGCCGAGCGCCCAGGGATGCTTGGCGCCGACAATGGGTGAGGAGCCCAGGTTGTACAGCGTGGCGAATTCGGGGCCCCAGTACAGAGCCATCCCGTGCTCAGAGGTGAGCATCAGGCGCAGGGTGTCCACCAGGGGCCCCGGCCAGGACTCGGGCGGCCCGAGCGGCGTCGCCGTCCACTCGATCCCGGCCAGCAGCTCGCCGAAGGCACCGGCCTCGGCGAACATCCGGGCCGCCGCGGTGCTCGGGTCATCGGGCCGGGTCATCGAGAGATCTTCCTCCTGGCGCCTGTGCGATTCGCCCGCGGCCTCACAGCGTGCTGGCCGGCAGCTCCTCACTGCGGGTCTTCGGGCAGACCGGACGCGGGATCCGAAGCTTCTGGCTACACGCCTGCAGGAACTACAAGATTAAAATAGCCTAAAGTGCGATTTGCTCAGAATTGTAAGCTTTCAGCCGTACACCGACGGCGGGAAGGGGGGCGGCAGGCCGCAAAAGGGCAGGTCGTGACCGCCTGGCCGGCTGCTGGTCGTGCTGGTCACCGCCGCGAGCGTCCACGGAGACCGGGATGCTGCGGCTGCCGTCGCGACGGCGTGAACTCCACTGCAGGATCATCGCGCTGTGGGCCGACCGCAGATACGCCACCGCGTCGACTGGGCCCGCACCCGGCTCCCCTCGCGCTCACCATCGCCTAGACGCACAGTTGATGCTCCAGGGTTCGCCGCCTGTCTCGCTGCGTCACCGGCGACGTCACCCCGACATGGCGCGAGCCGCTCCCGTGAGACCAACAGCATCCGCGGGACGAAACAACGAAGCAGACGGCCTCTGACGACGGCGCGGTCTTCGCCCGCGTCGATCCAGACACGCTCGGCTTGCCGGTGGACCGGGCCACTGCATCGCACCGCCCCTGACTACGACGTCCGCTCCAGCGTCCGAGCGGTCGCGCAGGATGAACAACGCCCCTCCCAACTACCCCCTCGCGTGTGCGGACACGGCCTCTGGTGGCGACACGCTCAGCGCGTGCGGCACGACTTGTGGGGCTCCCCGCGAGCGGAGGGACTGCAAGCCGACATGTACCTCGAAGGGGTGAGGCTGCGCGGCTGTCCCGCCGCTGTGCTGCCAGGCCAGTTGGCGTGGTGTGGCGTAGTTCAGCTCATCGCCGCGGAGATTCCGCCGCCGCTGATGTTGCTTGCTTGCTGCAGGGTTGCTTTGTTGCCCGGGCTCCTGGCGATGGCCGTTGCTGGTAGCACAGGGCTGCGCCCCCTCGGTTGTGACCCCGACGAGCAGGCGCGAGGCGCTGAGGCCCGCACCGCAGCCCCGGCACACTGACCGTGTGATGATCCACTTCTCCGACCTTCCGGGCGGTTTCGTGGGCCGTGTGAGTGAGCTGGCCCACGTAGCCGAAAGCCTGGCAAAGCAGCGCCTCGTCACCCTTACGGGCGTGGGCGGCGTAGGCAAGAGCCGTCTCGCCTTCCACGGGGCGGACCGCGTGGGGCTGGACAGCGGCCGAGCAGTGGTCTGGGTCGATCTTTGGCCGCTCCAGAATGACAAGTTGCTGGTACCCAGCGTGGCTCACGCTTTCGGATTCGCCAACCACACGGTTGTCGATACGTTGGACGCCCTCGCCAGGTGGCTCAAGGACCAGCACGTTCTGCTTGTCCTGGATTCCTGCGAGCACCTTTTGAGCGGTTGCCGCGGGCTGGTGGGTCGCCTCCTTGAGGCTGCCCCCAATCTGGCTGTGCTGACGACCAGCAGGGAACCTCTCGGTCTCGCCGGGGAACACGTTGTAGAGGTGCTGCCCCTGCCTGCCACAACCGACGGCGCGAATCTGCTCCGCACACGAGCGGCAGCTCTCGGCGTTCCGTTGCACCGCACCGTAGATCAGGCGACTGTCGAACGCCTGTGCCTTCGCCTGGAAGGCATCCCGCTCGCTATCGAGTTGGCCGCCGGACAATTGGCCAATCAGAGCATCCACGACGTTGATCGACATCTTTACTCTCGCCTGCAACTCGCGGCCGACTGCCCCGACGGCCCGTCAAGGCATCGCACACTGCGGACGACGCTCGGCTGGAGCCACGAACTGTGCGAACCCGCCGAGCGCCTGCTCTGGGCGAGACTGTCGGTCTTCCGCAGCGAGGTTGACCGTGAGGCCGTGCGGCGGGTTTGTGCCCACGGACCGCTCTCCGAGGACCGGCTCGATTCCGCACTCGCGGGGCTGGAGCGCAAGTCGATCCTGCGGCGCCGCGGCGACCGCTACCGGCTCCTCGACACGGTCCGCGAGTACGGCCGCATGTGGTTGGACGAACTAGGGGAAACAGCGGCGCTGTCGTACCGGCACGCCCACTACTTCTTGGACCAGGCGTGCCAAGCCGACGCAGGATGGTGGGGCCCGCACCAGACGGGCTGGTACCGGCGCCTGGAGAACACGCACGCCGACCTGCGTGCCGCACTGGACTACTTTCTGTCGACCAATTCCGGCGCCGCCGTGGAAATGTGCGGACGCCTCGCATTCTTCTGGAGTTGCTGCGGGCACCTGCAGGTAGCCGGTGAGTACCTCGAGGCGGCCCTGGCACGATGCGCCGCTCCCAGGCAAGTCCGGGCCAGGGCCCTGTGGGGGCTGGGGGTGGCCCGGGTACTGAGCGGGGACAGTGGCGCAGCGCGCGTGCTCGCCGACAGCGCAGTCCAGGAGGCAGCATGCATCAATGACGCCGACGGGGTGCTTCGATCTGCCTACTTGCTGAGCCTCATCCATCTTCTGGCCGGTCGGCCTCGAGCCGCTCAGGATGCTGTGGACGTGGCGCTGATGCAGTCGCCGCGAACGCCGCATACCGCGCCGGGCACGGTGCTGTGTCGCATCGCCCGCGTGTTTGCCCTGACCGGTCAGGGACTTCTCGATCGGGCACGCGCCGAAGCGGAAGACCTGCTGACCGAGTGCACCGCGCGAGAAGAGTGGTGGGCTCGCTCCTACAGCGCCTACCAGCTGGCTGCCATCGCCCTGTTCCAAGGCCGCGTCAGGGAGGCCGGTGCGCACGCCAGATCGATGCTGGAGGGCAAGCGCCGCATCGGTGACCGCTTTGGCCTTGCCCTCGGCCTGGACCTGCTGGCAGCAGCGCTCGCCACGGAGGGCGCTGTCGAGCAGGCTGCTGCCGCGGGAGCCACTGCTGAAGTGCTGTGGAGTTCGGTTGGACACCCCAAGCGCGGCACACCGGGGGAAGGCCGGCTGCGGGCCCAGTGCGAGCGCCTGGTTCGTACTGAGCTGGGGGACGAACGCCACGAGGCAGTGATCGCGCACGCCGTGGCACTCGGACCAGAAACGGTGCTCAAGAATCTTCTCGGATGAGTCGGGGATAGCCCTGGGCACCGAGGCGATGGTCGAGGCGAGCTCTACCGACGCCGCTGGCGGACCGACGGAATGCGCCGGTCAGGAGCAAGTGGAAGGTCGACTCCATCGGCCCGGTAGCTCCCCGGCCGTCGGTAGTTACTTCTCCCCGTGGGCCGGGATATGTCGGTGCGGCGGGGCACAGACGCGTGGCGGTTACCCCCCCACCGCACACGCCCGATAAACCGTTTGGGGTAACCCACACAC
>NZ_JBSGVW010000004.1:0-199288 GCF_053608645.1 Streptomyces sp. NPDC055013 | reverse complement strand
GGTGCCCCCGCCGCGGGCGGCCCCCCCCCGGGGGTTGCTTATGGTCGGGGGGGGGGGGGGGGTGTGTGGGGGGGGGGGGGGGGGCCCGCCCCCCCCCCCCCCCCCCCCCCCACGGCTCTCGCCGGATCAGCTGTAGGGGATCACCAACACGGACTTGTCGGTGCCCGTCTGCAGCTTGGAGGCGCCGTTGCCGATGGCGTTCCAAACCTCGAGACGTACGGTGCCGCCCTTGAGGGTGCCCAGTGTGCCGGTGGACGCCTTGAGACCGCGCGCCTGCGTGTACTCCTCCCACCCGGCGACCGGGTCGGTGGCGAAGTAGTTGTAGGTCTCGGTCCGGTCGAAGGTGCCGTCACCGGTGAGGTCGTAGCTGACGCGCGCCTGTTGGCCGAGACCGACCGTGGTGTCGGCGTCCACCTGGAGCCGGAACGTGGTTCCGACGCCCGGTGTGAGCGTGCCGTTGACTCCGCGGACCTCGTAGACGAGGGCCTGGTGCGGGGTGCCGTCGTGGTTGGCGCCGCCCGCGGAAGCGATCGTGTCGCTGCCCGAGCTGCCACCGGTGGCTGTGGTCAGTACGCCACCGCTGCGCAGTTGGAACGTGTTCCCGGTCGGCGGGTCGGGATCGGGGTCGGGATCGGGGTCCTGCGACCCCGACCCGGTGCCGGTCGCGGTGGAACGGGCCGGAACGGAAAGGGTTTTGCCGTCCGAGAAGGTGACGGTACGGGCCGACGATCCGTGGTTGTGGGCGACGTAGGTGCGGGTCGTCCCCTTGGTGAGGACGGCGGAGGTGGGGATGTCGCCGGTCACCGTTGCGTCCGGGGCGCCGAGCGTGTCGAGGGTGTTGATCCAGTGGTAGGTGTGTGCCTTGGACTCTCCCTGCTCCGGGGTGTATCCGGCGTTGCCCGCGTCCCACTTCGCCTTCGCCGTGGCAGGGTCGGCCAGGGACTGGAACTCCCAGAGGATGTCGCGCCATTCGACGGCCGGGCCTCCGTTCTCCCGTTCCATCTCGGCGATGTTGCGCCGGATGGCGGCCTTCTCACCGCCGAGGTGGAGTGATCCGCCGGTGACGGGAAGGACATTGATGCCGTGGATCTCCTCGGGGTTGGCGGTCCACCAGGTGGCGTAGGCGGCGCCGCTGCCCCAGACCATGCCTGCCGTGTCGTGCCCGAACGAGGAGGGGAAGACCTGCTCGTCGGCGTCGAACCAGTACTGGGCTATCGATTCCGACTCGGTGGTCAGCAAGTAGGTGCCGAGGTCACGCAGCGAGGTGTCGCCGGTGACGGAGCCCCACAGGACGAGGGCCGCGCTGAGGTTGGTGGACTCGGAGGAGGACTCCTGGTTGTTGCCGGCGGCGAAGCCCTGATGGCCGGATGCCCAGCTGTGGCCGGCGTAGACGTCGAAGCCGCGCAGGAAGGGGAAGGAGCTGTCGGTGCGGCTGGGGTTGGCGGTGTCCCGTACGAGGGTCTTGACCATGCCGCCCCATGCGGAGTCGGCGGCCCATGCCTGGTCGTACTGGGCGACGATCGCCGCCGCGTAGACGTAGTAGCTGTAGTGGAAGTGGTGGTCGTTGAGTTCGGTGTCGCTGCCGTAGGACGCGGGATAGCCGGTGAGGGTCTTCCAGTCCTTGTCGTAGCTGAACTCGTTCGCGCCGCCCGCCGTGAACCACTCCTGCAGCTTGCCCTTCATCAGACCGAGAAGCCTGTCGCGGATGCCGGTCTCACCGATCTGCTCGGCCACCGGCACGAGTTGGGCGAGGCGGCCGAGGGCCTTGCCGGTCCAGTACGTATCGGTGGCGCCGGAGAAGGGGTCGGCCGCATTCACGACATCGTTCAGGTATCCGCGTAGCCGGGCGGCGTCCACGCCGTCCGACTTCGGCAGTGCGGGCAGGACCGCCGCTGCCTTCTGGCTCGTGCTGAAAGAGGCCGACTCGCGGACCTTCATGGTGCCGCGCGGTGAGACGTACGTGTAGGAGGTGAGGGCGTCCGTGGTGTTCAGCCACTGGTGGCGGTAGAGCGCTTGGAGTGCGCCGCGCTCGGTGCCTTCCTTCGCCTCCGTGGTGAGGGCGTAGGTGGCCTTCACGGTGCCACCGGCGTAGCTCCAGGTCACCTTGGAGTCGGTGACGAAGCTGTAGGCGTACTTCTTGAACGTCGCGAGCGCGTCGGTGTTCGGCAGCACGGCGACGGAGAAGTAGTCCTTGGAGCCGAGACCGGCGGTGATGGTGGAGCCCGCGACGTTCCAGTCGCTGCCGGTCGGCGCGAAGAGGGCGTAGTGGTGCCCGCCGACGGTGATGCCGAGGACGTTGGTCTGGTCGGCGAAGACGGTGGGCGCACCGGCGGTGGTGATCTGGGCATTGCCGCCGGAGCCCCTCGCGTATACGAACGGGGAGCCGTGTCCGATGGTGGTGCGCAGGGTTCGGGCACCGTCGGACCACAGGGGAGTGACGGTCCAGTCGGACCAGTCGTCGGCCTTGGTGTCGGGGGAGTTGAGGCCGGTCAGCCCGATGGTGAGGTCGCGCTTGTGGGCGTACTCGTACTGTCGGCCGTCACCGACGATCGCGGGCGACGTCGGGTAGCCGACGTCGAGTCCGCCGGCCGTGGCCTGGTAGGTGAGGGGATGCCCGTACATGGGGGTCGACCAGGGGTTGTCGCCGTAGCGCTGGAAGGCGAGGGAGGACCACCAGTCGTTGGTGGGCACGGGCCGGTTCCGGGCGGCGGTGGTCAGCTTGGGTGTGACGGGTGTTCCTGTGTTGGTGGTAGGGCCCGACGTGCCGGCGGGCCGGGTGTCGGAGTAGCTGCCGGAGCCTACGGGAACGGTAGCCGCGGCCGCCGGTACGGCGGCCGGGACCAGGCCGACGACGGCGAGCGCTGAGGCCAGCAGCAGTATGACGGCCGGTCTGGTGCGTGGGGATGGCATGCGGCACCTCAAGTCTTCACAGAAGAGGAGTCTGAGAGCGCTCTCAGATGGCCGGAACGTAAAGCCTCTGTAATGCACGTGTCAATGCATTGAACGCGCCCGGGAGTTGACGGCGAACGAAGTCCGTTATGTCTTCGCCCCTTGATGATGAAGGTCGGTGAAGCGGGGCTCCCGGTGGGCGCGGACCAGCGCTACGGCTGGCAGTTCCCCTGCTGAGGCCGGTCCGGCCGAACGCCCTACGCCTGTCCCACGCCGAGAAGTGGGATCACCTACCCGCCGGCGCGGGCCACTAGCAGCGGCTGGAAGAAGCCAGTCTCGTCTGGCATCCGCCACCCGAGGCCGACAAACCCGGCCTCGGCTGCAAGGCCTGCCAGCCGGTCCCGGCCGAGTGCCCAGTAGGTGGTCCGGCGGACCTGGACGCACCAATGTCCGCCCGCCGGGAGGAGTTGGAAGTGCTCCAAGTCGTAGTGCTCGCCGTCGTCGTGCCAGTGCCAGAGCTGAAAGGTGACGGTACGTTCTCCGCCCTCGGTGTCGGCGACCTGGTGGACTTGCGGAGGCGTCGAAGCCGGGCGGTCGCGCACCAGATCGTCATAGGGGCGTGTGCTGACCAGCAGCAGGCCGGCGGGACGCAGCACGCGGCGCATCTCGGCGAGGGCGGCGTGCACATCCTGCTCCGTCAGCAAGTGAGGCAACGAATTGTCGGCGCAGACGACGGCGTCGAACTGGCCATCTGGAAACGGGAGGCGTCGCATGTCGGCGACGGCCGTGCGCAGGCTCAGGCCCCGGCGGGCGGCCTCACGGGCAGCGCGGGCGGCGGCGCGGGGGCTGAGGTCGCTCCCGATGACGCGGTGCCCGCGCAACGCCAGACCGATCGCCTGCGTGCCGATTCCGCAGGCACAGTCGAGCACCGCAGCACGTTCAAGGCCGATCAGGGCATCCAGGGCGTCCCCCTGCCGACGGAGGCTCGCGTCCCAATCTGCGTAGATCAGGTGGTAGTCGTCGGCCAGCTCGTCGTAGAAATGCGCCACCGGTGGCTCGGGCATGACCTCAAATTACCTTGTCTGCTTGCCCCGAGGCCCTGGTCGCCCCATGAACTGTGCGTGCGGGCCCCCTCGAACTAACAACAGTGCAGGCATTTCACGGGAACTGGCTCAACTGCCGTGCTACGGACCCGCTGAGTAAGGGGTTCAGAAAGGAGATGGTGCATTCCCGGTGGTCAAAGCAAGCGGTCAGTCCACTGCTGTCGGCTGCTTGTTCAAGAACTGCTTCGCCGCCTCGACCGCTTCTCTGTTGAGTTCCTCGAAGGAGCCGCCCCAACTCTGCTCCCAGCCGGCCAGATTGTGCGCGCAGTGCACGAGAGGTTGCAGCTCTTCGGGGTAGCCAAGGTCATAGGCGACGTCTGCCCAGATGAGGTGGGTGCCTACGGCGGGATTCAGAGAACCGTCAGCGATCTGACCAGCAATCCAGTAGGCCATCGCCCACTTTGCGGCCCGGGGGTCCGCCGGCGCCTGGAAGAGCAGTCCCAGTTCCTCCAGCACCTGGTCGAAGAGCGCCGACGCTTCGGGCTCTTCGCTCCGGAGGAGGCCGGCCAACATGGCGAGGGACGGGCTCTCAACCTCAGCCATCAGCGCGTCCAGCCCAGCCTGGATGAGCCGGTCAGACCCGACGTGCCTACCGAATGCCCTCTCACGGGCGAGGTGTCTGAGCTGGTCGAGGGCGTCGTCGCGGGTCATCAGAGTCTTCTCGATCGGCATCTGGGAGACGAAGGCTGGCACATATGCCGACGTTGCCGCCATCAAGTTTCCCTCGTCAGTGATCAGGACATGAGGCGGACGCGCTTCCGCAGGAGAGCAGAGCCCTCTCGCGAGGTGGCCGTTTCGCTAGATAAAGGGAATGCGGGCCGTGGTGCGCCCCCCCGGGAATGTTGATGGGGCCAGTGCCTCTGGGACAAGACGGTCGAGCGTAAGGTCCAGTCGGGGGTGAATCTGTGACTGACCGCAGCTGGGACGACGAGAGCGGACACCGCGACGCAGTTAAGCGGGCCGAACGAGCAACGCGGTTCGGCTGGGCAGCGATCGCCGGCACGGCAGGGCTGCTCGGCTGCGCACTGATCGCCATGGCTGTTGTCTGTGTAGTCGCACTCGCGGCTTGCCTATACGTCGTGGCGACCATGAACTCCTAGCACTTGGCGGGCCCCCATGCGCGGAGTCAGATGGCCAGGGTTACCGCGCTTACGGTGCGAAGGAAGACGTAACCGCCCTTGTCAGCATGCGTGGCCCCTGACCGGTCATGGCGAACCTTGAGCCCCCGGCCGGTCCTGCCCACGAAGCGGCCGCGTGCGCCCAACTCGTCCAGACCGTGGCCGAGGGAGACAACGTCGCCCTCGAAGCCCCGCTGAGGACTGGGATGAGGGGCTGCACCGCCGTTGCCCGAGTCCCCGAGACCCGTGCCGAGGGCTGTGTGGCCGCCCTCGATGCAGGGGGCGTAGGCAAGGCTGTGGGGACCGAAATCGAGCGGTTGATTCGGCGAAAGCCGGATTTCCAAATCGAGCACGGAGAAGAACCCGAGAAGCGTCGAAAAAATGCCATGTCGGCCGGCCAGGCAGATCCCGCCGAGTGCAACCGCGAAAACCACGTCACCCCATGAGCTGGAGTGCATTTCCGTCGCGGTCGATTCGGTCTCCGAGCTCTTGCCCCGGCGCCCAGATCCCGGGCAATCCGCCGTGCCGTACGGGCCGTGATCTGCCCCTGGGCACGGCGGATGCGAGAGGGGGTTACTCGGTGATCTTCAGGAGCTTGTTGGGTGTGCCCGCACCTGGGCTGGTGATCTTGTCGGGGGTGGCGCCGCCTGTCAGGGCGGTGGCGACGTCCGCCGGAGCGGCGTCTTTGTGTCCGGCGAGGTAGACCGCGGCCGCGCCGACCACGTGGGGGGTGGCCATCGAGGTGCCGGAGATGGTCTTGGTGCCCTCGTCGCTGTCGTTCCACGCGGAGGTGATGTCCGAGCCCGGCGCGTAGATGTCCACGACCGAACCGAAGTTGGAGAAGTCGGACTGGGCGTCGTCCTTGGTCGACGAGGCGACGGTGAGAGCCTCCTGAACACGGGCCGGGGAGCCCTGGCCGGCGTCGGCGGAGTCGTTGCCCGCGGCGACGGCGAAGGTGACGCCCGCGGCGATCGCCTTGCGAACGGCTTCATCGAGGGCCTCGTCGGCGGAGCCGCCCAAGCTCATGTTGGCAACGGAGGGCCCCTGGTGGTTCTGGGTGACCCAGTCGATGCCCGCGACGACCTGCTCCGTGGTGCCCGATCCGTTGTCGTCCAGGACCCGCACGGCGACGATCTTCGCCTTCTTTGCCACGCCGTGCGCGGCACCGGCTATGGTGCCGGCCACGTGCGTGCCGTGCCCGTTGCCGTCGTCCGCACTGTTGTCGTTGTCAATCGCGTCGAAGCCATGCGTGGCGCGACCCTCGAAGTCCTTGTGCGAGATGCGGACGCCGGTGTCGATCACGTAGGCGGTGACGCCCTCCCCGGCGGCGTCCGGATAGGTGTACTTGCTGTCACCGGCGGTGTCGGCCTGATCGACGCGGTCCAGGCCCCACGACGGCGGGTTCTGCTGCTCCGCGTTGATCGTGAACTTCTTGTTCTGCACCACCTTGGCGACGGCCGGGTCGGCGGCCAGGCGCTTGGCCTCGGTCTGCGAGAGACCGCTGGCCGAGAAGCCGTTGATTACGGAGCGGTAGGTGCGCTGCAGCGTGCCGCCGTACTCCTTGGCCAACTCCTGCTTGTTGGCCTTCTGGTCGAGCATGACGATGAAGCTGCCTGCGACGGCTCCGTCGGCGTTCGCTCCGTAGATCTTGCCCTCTGCCGGCGCCGCGGCGCCGGCAGAGAACGGGTTCAGCAGCGTGACGCCTGCCGCGGTGGCCGCGACGGCGATGGCGGTGAGCCGGATCCGGTTCGAGCGCTTGTGAGTTGCCATGAAGAGAGGTCTCCTCGCCGGTTTTTGTGGGGGGTTGAGCCTTCAACCGCAATATCTCCGGTGATCTGCGGCGAAAGCCGTGACTCATTGATGTGCTCATGCAGTGGATTCCATGCACCCGCGAACCGATCAGCTGCGGGTCAACGCAGGAACCGGACAGAACCAGCCCCGCCGTGACACGCCCCCACTCCTCCGCATGCATGGGGCTTCAGTCGAGAAACCGTGAACCTTCCCTTCGCCCCCGTGTCGATCCGGATGGGCAGGGCAAACGAGCGCGCTGCGCGCTCGCCAAGCGTGAAAGCCCTGCAAAAACGTCGGTGCTGTGACGGGTACTCAGCAGGAAGGGGCGCTACTCGCAGTGTCGAATCGGCTTGAATGATCTGGGTGTTGGGCTTCCGCTTCGCTCAACTCACCCTGATTCGTGTTCTTGCGTAGGGTGTGTCCCTCGATGGGAGGGTGCGGGGCCTGAATCGGGCCCGTGTTGCCGCCTCGTGGGAGGCGTGTCTGCGGACAGTGCCGCGCGGAGGCGGTGCGAGCGTTCGACATGGCGGATCGAGCCGGCGACAGGACCTGCCCTCCATGTCCCACCGTAGAGCGCCGCTGCTTGTGTCCGATCGCTTGATCGTTCGTTGGGTAGATCGTGGATGCTCCCAGTGGTGTCGCGGGGCCCGGTGCGGCTGCGCTGGCCGGTGACCGATTCCGGCCTGAGTTGGATGACCGGAGCGGTGTCCTCAGGCAGGGCCGTTGGACACACCTGTCGGCGTCGTGGAACGGACGGGCGGCGATAGTCGCCGTCGCAGCGGCTACCGTGATCATCTCGCTGGTGTCCGGCGTGGTGCGTGCCCTCGCGTAACTGCGCATCTAAGGATGGAACGCCAAGCCTTCTGCACCCCGCCAGACCGCCAGGCACGCAGGATGGCCTGGGAACGGCGCCCTACCTGCCGGAACCGGAGACCTCCAGAGTGCGGAGCCGCCCCTGGGAGATGGCGGAACTCCCAAACGGGTGACCCTTACTGGTGTCCCGGCCGGGCGGACGACCGCCCATGGACACCCACCCCGCCACACCTTTGATGGACGCCCACCCCGTGCCGGCACCGATTCGCGAGCTCATCACCGGCACCGTCGCTGCGGTCGCGCAGGTGACGATGCCGCCATCCCCGGCCCGGTCCACATCACCGCCCTGCTCCTGATGCGGTACCGGCTAGAGCTGTGCCAGGACCCGGCTGATGAGGCGGCACCCTCAGCCCGTCCTGAGACGACCGGGTAGGCACCGGTACCCGGACAGAGGAGCACACCGCACACTCCCAGTGCCCTCGGCTCCCGACGAACCTGGATGGCCGGCGTGCTCACCGACGACGAGTTCGAGGACCTCTTCACCGACGACCTCGTCGTGCAACGGCCGGGCCGCGCGCCGCGCCTGGGCAGTGCTCCAGGGCTGCCTTGGGCACGGCATCCCACACCCGCACCCGCCCGTCCGCGTCGGCTGCGGCGAACCAAGTCGGTCACACAGTACCTAGCGGACCACCTCATCAGGCCCGGTGGAGGGATGGCCCCCAGCGCCCCGGGCAGGCCCTTTAATGCCTGAGAATCACCCTCCTGGCCGTGGCCGCGGGGCCTGCGTGGGGCTGAGCATAGGGACATGAACAATGACAATGCCGCGCCAGATGCCGTGAAGGCGAAACACCGTGCGATGTGGGCGATGGGCGACTATCCCGCCGTGGTGTCGGATGTCATTCATGAGCTGGGTGACGAGCTGGTGCGGGGGATCGGCGTTCGGCCCGGTGACCGCGTCCTCGATGTCGCGGCCGGCTCCGGGAACGCGTCCATCCCCGCCGCACTCCTTGGCGCCGACGTCGTTGCCTCCGACCTCACGCCCGAGCTCCTGGAAGTCGGGCGCAGCATCGCCGAGGCTCGCGGTGCCCGGTTGGACTGGCGGGTGGCGGACGCGGAAGCTCTGCCCTTCGCGGACGGAGAGTTCGACAGGGTGATGTCCTGCGTCGGTGTCATGTTCGCTCCGCACCACCAGCGAACGGCCCACGAACTGGTCCGGGTCTGTCGGCCGGGCGGCACGATCGGCCTGATCAACTGGACCCCGGAGGGGTTCATCGGGCAGATGTTCGCAGCGATGCGCCCATACGCTCCTCCGCCTCCGCCGGGCGCCCAGCCGCCGCCCCTGTGGGGCGACCCGGAGCACGTGCACTCCCTCCTGGGGGATCGCGTGACGGACGTTGACGCCCGTCGGCAGCCGCTGCGCGTCGACCGGTTCGTACGGCCTGAAGAGTTCCGGGAGTTCTTCAAGACCTGCTACGGGCCGACCATCGCCACGTACCGCTTCATCGCGGAGGAACCCGATCGGGTGGCCGCCCTTGACGCGGCCCTCGACGACCTGGCTGCGCAACACCTGACCGATGGCACGATGAACTGGGAGTATCTCCTGGTCACGGCCCGTCGGTCTGCTGCCTAGGCGGGCTGCCGCGCCCTCTTCGGGCCAGTGACCGTCGCGTCATTCCTGCGGTGGACGTGCGTGCCCGTCATCTTCACATCCGGCCGGACGAGTCCGGAAGGGGCGCAATCACGTCACACCGTGCCGGTGTCCGCCTCCCGCGTGGGCGCGTGGCCAAGGGGAATCCCGCGCCCGCCGTGTTCATGAGGCGTGACCACAAAGCTGCTTCTCGGCGAGCGTGAGGTGTGTCAGGGGCAGAGGTACGGAGCGATTCCCGGCACAGCACATGGCGCGGATGCGCGGATGCTCGAGCATGTCGCCCTTCTCCGGGAGACGTGAAATCGCCGATGGCGGGCATTCGGGTATTCCCTGAAGAGGAGGATGCCATGAGCATGACCGACCAGACGCTGTCCGACGCCCCGCAGTCCCGCTGCCCCTGTTGCCGCGAAGCGGGAGACCACAGAGCCCTGGAACCGCAGGAGTCGGAAGCGGAACGTCTGAATCGCAGGTGGAACGAGATCCTGCAGGAGACGAGGGTTGCCCAGACCGGCGTGCAGATTCTCTTCGGTTTCCTGCTGAGCGTGGCGTTCACTCCGCACTTCCACAAGTTGGAAACGTTCGATCACGTGGTTTATGTGATCACCGTGATACTCGGAGCCTCCGCTACTGGGGCGCTGATTGCGCCGGTGTCCATACACCGGCTGCTGTCCGGGCAACGCATGAAGGACCACATCGTCAGCGTTGCGGGCAGACTGATGGTGTTCGGAATGGTGCTGCTCGCGTTGACGATCAGCGGCACGCTTCTGCTTCTCCTCCACGTCGTCGTGCCGAGCCTTCTCGCCGAATTGCTCGTCGGCGGGGTCATGTTGTGGTTCGCCTTGTGCTGGTACGGATTGCCTGTCTGGCTTCGCCGGCGCTCCGCCCGCGACGACCAGGCATGAAAGCACGGCGAATTCGGTAGTTCCGCCCGTGAAGTACCCGGGTACCCGGCATGGACAGCTGCTCGTCAGTGGCATCGGTGCCTAGGTTCCCCTGCCGTCGTGCGCGCCGCGCGCCCTGAGGGCAACCGACAGACACGTCTCACGTTCAGGAGTCGCATGATGATGATCGTCGGAATAGTGGCGCTGTGCGTCGTACTCGCGCTTCTCGCTTTCCTCGTACCGCGCCTGTCTCACCATCCGCAACGCGGCACTCAGCGCTCACTCGGCGTCGGAGCACGGGCCGGTGGGAAGGCCCCCGGCTTCCTGGGGCGCGTTCTCAGTAAGCCCTTCCGCAGCAGTTCCAAGGCTGTCGGTCGCAGCGGTTCGGCCGGTCGACGAGCGCGTGGCCGCATGCCGTTCTGACCGTCGCAGGTCTCCTCGTGAGCGTCAGAGGCTCCATGCTCCCCGACGTTCGGGGCTGCCGCAAACGCGTGTTGGTGGCCTCCGCTGGGCGGGTTGCGGGCCCGTTCTCACGCCCGGGACTATGAGCGGCTCATTCAGCAGGCGGACGCTGATCACCTGGAGGGCAAGCACGCTCGTACCCAGGCGCATCACCTGCTGGGCCCCCGGAGCGGACAGCACGCCTTCTGCGAGGCCCAACGGGACTGATCCTTCTCGAGTTCACGGTCGGCAGCGCCGCCCGTACCAGACTGCGGTCAACACCCACGGACGCAGACCTACCCGGTCTTCTGACTGGCAACGGTTTGCAGAGTGCATCCGAGCCAGCCACCCAGGCGGAATTCTCGTAGTCCGGGCCCTTGAAGCCCTGTGCACTCAATGAGCATTTTCAGCGTGACCAGCTATCAGGTGACAGCTCCGGCGCCTCTGGCGTCAAGCACTTGCCGGGGAGGCAGTCAGTTGAAAGCGTCGGTCATGCAGTCCACCCGGCAGTCGGCAGCCTCATAGCGCTGGCGGAGGGCGGCAGCTGCTTCTTCGCGCTCCACAAAGGGGTACCCGTAGTGCTGGCGCGCCACCCTGGTCACGTCTTCGACCGTGACGATGGCCGGTTCGCCGTGTGCGGCCCGTCGACGCGCTCCGGCGATTGCCGTGTCCGCAGAGCGCAGCAGGTTTCTGGAACGATCCCGGATCACGGCTGCCTGGGCGCGTTTCGCCGAGAGGGGACGCAGGACATGTCCTCTCCAGACGTAGCCGGCGGCGACAAGGATGAGACCGAGCGCTACGAACAGGAGTCCGCCTGGGGCGTGAGGTCGCATCTATCCAGTCTTCACCACTCGCGTGGTGATCGTCATGCCCGCGTCGGCGGCCGATTGTCGGAGCGACTTGATGTCAGTGAGCCCTTGCGCAACGCACGAGGCTCCCGTGCCGTTGAGGGAGGTGTTCGAAGTCTCAACCCAAAGGCACAGGAGCCGCGTTGGTTCCGTATTCTGCCGCACTCGATCTGCCCCATGCCCTGATCGAGTGAGTCTCAATGATGGTGTCAAGCCGATTGGGTGGCTGGTGGGGTGAGCGTGAAGTGCCTCTTGTCACGGAGCATGGCCCAGAGGACGTCGACTCGGCGGCGTGCTAGGGCGAGCAGTGCCTGGGTGTGGATCAGTCCTTCGGCGCGTTTTTTGAGGTAATAGTCGCGGGATGGGCCGGGGCGCATCATGGCGGTTTGGGCGGCCATGTAGAAGACGTGCCGCAGACGGCGGTGGTAGTGCTTGGGCCGGTGGTGGTTGCCGGTCCGGCGGCCGGAGTCGCGCGGCACCGGGGCCAGTCCCGCGTGAGCGGCCAGCCGGCCAGCGTCTGCGTAGCTGGACAGGTCTCCGACGATGGCGAGAAGCTCGGCCCCGAGGACGGGCCCCATGCCCGGCAGGGATTCGATGACTTCGGCGCGCTCGTCGAGGCGGAACGCCTTGCGGATCTCCCGGTCGGTGTCTTTGATCAGTTCGTCGAGCATGAGGAGCTGGTGGGCGAGGTCGCTCACGAGTTTGGCGGCTCGCTTTTCGCCCGGCAGAGCTGTCACCTGGGATTGGGCAGCTTCGAGCGCACGGACAGCGACCTCGTCTGCACCACGGACCGCACGTCGTGCCAGCCAGTCCGCGAGCTGCCTGACGCCGGCTCGTTGCAGGGCGGCCGGGGTCTGGTACTCAGTCAGCATGACGACCGGTCCCTTGGCCGCTGAGTAGTCGAAGGCCCGCTCCAGAGCGGGGCAGATGCCGACCAGGGCATCGCGCAGGCGGTTGATCAGTCGCACCCGGTCGGCGATCAGATCGGCTCGATGCGCGGTGAGTAACTGGAGATCAGCCACGGTCTCGTTCGGCAGGCTCAGGAGTGCGAAGTCCCGGCGCATGCGCGCGGTGTCGGCGATGACCAGGGCGTCCTTGGCGTCAGTCTTCCCTTCGCCGCGGTAGGCGCCAGACATGCGGTTGACCGTACGACCAGGCACGTACACCACGCTCTGGCCGTTGGCGATCAACAACGCGAGCAGCAACGTCGAGGCCCGACCGCAGATGTCGACCGCCCAACGAACCTCGTCAGCCATCTCGCACGCTGCGACGATCAGGTCCAGGATCTCGTCTTCGCCATTGACGACCTTCCTTGAAAGCACCTTCTCTCCGGTGGCGTTGACTCCGACAGCCCAGTGATGCGCCTTGCCGGCGTCGATGCCGACCCATACTTGCTCATGACGTTCCGTCACCACCATCGCTCCGTTCCCCAGCAAGCAGCACCTTCAGGGTCCGGGAACACTCCGCCGCCAAGCCCTTAACCAGCGATGACCGCACTTCTCAATCAGCAGCCGGAGCGTCCCGGAGAACCGGGCAGCCACTCACTCGGAGCCATCAACGGCAGGTCACCATCAGCTACACCCAGTCCTCCCGGACCATCACCATTCTTAAGGGGTCACCATGCTCATCGTCACCCGCGAGGGTGACCGCCGCTGCAAGCTCCCACCGCACCAGCGTGCCCTGGTCGGCCTGGTGTACCTGCGCCCGCACGACACCCTCGCCCAGCTCGCTGCCGGGTTCGGCATCTCCGTCGGCCCCGCCCACGCCTACACAACAGCCGTCGTCGACCTGCTCGCCGACCGGGCTCCCGGCCTGCTGCGTTCTTTGCGCGAGACGGACCCGGACTACGTCCTGCTCGACGGCACCCTTGCCGAGTGCGACCGGGTCGGCGACAGCCGGGCCGACTACTCCCACAAACACCGCCGACACGGGGTGAACGTGCAGGTGGTGACCGACCCCGCCGGGCGGCTGCTGTGGATCTCGCCGACGATGCCCGGCCGCGCGCACGATCTCACTGCGGCCCGCGCCCACCGGATCATCCGGATCTGTGAACGCCAGGGCGTCCCGATCCTCGCCGACCACGCCTACATGGGAGCCGGCCCATGGGTGACAACACCCCTCAGACGCCCGCCGGGCCGTGACCTCACCCCGACCCAGCAGACCATCAGCCGAGCGCTGGCCAGGGCACGGGCACCGGTCGAACGCGGCGTCGCACGACTGAAGTCCTGGCGGAACTTCCGCAAGTCCCGGTGCAGTCCGAATCGAATGTCGTCAATCTCCGCGGCCGTGCTCACTATGGAGCGGCAACCCTGAAAGACCTCAATGACCGTCGTCAGTGGTGATGACCGTCAGGTCACTCAGCGAGCAGCACGCCGAAAACCCAGAAGAAGAGCAGCGGCACGCTGGTCACCACTGATGACGAAACGCCCGCGAGCCCTGCGCCGGCGCGCAACCAGGGCCACAATGAACCCCGCAACCGGCGCTGCCACCGCACTGATCACCGCAGTCAGCCCGAACACGAGACCGAACTGGTCCCGC
This sequence comes from Streptomyces sp. NPDC055013, assembly GCF_053608645.1. NCBI lineage: Bacteria > Bacillati > Actinomycetota > Actinomycetes > Kitasatosporales > Streptomycetaceae > Streptomyces > Streptomyces sp. NPDC055013. The sequence goes on along the minus strand of NZ_JBSGVW010000004.1, from coordinate 185,218 downwards.
ACCCCCGGAAACCCCAGCCAATGGGCGATCGGGGGAGTCACCAGGATGAGAGGCGCGGTCACCCACCACCATGACAACACTGTGATCACCCGATCCACCGGAGAAGACGCGTGGCCACCCGGAGGCGCATCACCGGAACATCGGTCTGGAGCGGCGCTGGCAGGTGGCATGCTCAAATCATAGGTAGCCCCGGAGCAGGGCAGCACGCAGCAGGCAGCGAGCACGAGATCTGGAACATGCCTCAGATGGCCGGCTCCGTACGCAGGTGGACCCGAACCCGCATCGGCTCGGGGCTCACCTCGCGTGGCCGCTGGTCAACCGGTGGTGGCCCTGCTGCTCGCACCAAGGCGGACGAGGAGACCGTGTCTGGACAGTTGCGTTCGTGGTTCGGGTCCGTGCCTGTCGGCACATGCCTCCAGGCCCTCTGGTCCGGTCCTCAGTCAACTACCGTGTCGCCTGAGCGAGTTGGGAGGGTGGTGTGGCACTCGACGTCCTGCTCTGTTGCTCCGCTGGCGCCGAGCAATCGCCGGAGCCCTGGCTGCCGGACCAGCGATGACCCGAGCTCCGGTGTCAGTGCGCTGACGTATCCTTCCGGCTGCTGTACACCGACTGGGAGGATTAAGAGAGTTGACTGGCCTGCCTGCTTTCCCGCTGCCTTTTCATGCTTCCCGTTCCATAGCGTTCGCGACACCGCGAACGCTGCGGGAACTTCAGATGATGCAGTGCAGCGCCCATATTCGGGCGAAGCCGGGGTGGTTCGACAAGATGAACGACGCCGACATCGTCGCCAGGTGGACGAAAGAAGCGGTCGCCCAGGGTCTTACCGAAGCCCAGGTTCGTTACGTGCTTGCCGAACTCGCGTATTACGCCGCGATGCGGGACGGACGAACGGGTGTCGAGGTCTCCGCCGTCGACGGGGTGTGGCAGTCGGACGCACTGATCGACAACGAGCTCAGATCCCGGCTGCGCGAGGCGGTTCGGGTTCTGGAACAGGTCCCCGAAGCGGAACAGGATTGGCATCCCGGATCCGATGGCCAGGTGCTGGATCTGGTTCATCCTTCGCTTTTCTGCCTGGTGCGCGAGGTGAGCGGCGCGCCCGAGCGGGCTTGGCAGAACCCGACGGACCGCTATTCGCGGTACGAATTCTCGGAGAAATTCCAGTGGTTGCCCACTGACGTCGATGTCAGTGATGACGGCGATGTCGTCTTCCGTTCGTACGTCAACAATGTCCACCCCGAAGCGCATCGTGAACTGGCAGCCGTCCTACCGGACGTGTTCGCGCGCGTGCGCCCGCTGCTGGAGAACGTGCTCACCGATCTGCGCCATCCGCGGCCCCTGCGGGTCGAGGCCGATCCATACGGATGGTACGACTCGAAGCCGGAGTACCCGGACAAGTCTGCCTACGGTGATGATGGGGCTTACCAAGAAGCCGTCCATGCTTGGGGAGACGCGCAGGACGACTGGTGGGAAAACCGCCGCCCGGTCATCCCGGACGCACCGGCTTTCACCCCGCCCGAGTTGCCCGGGGAATCCGCCCGGGTGGTCCTGCGCGGCCGCCGTCTTCAGGTCATTGTCAAGCTGGCCACCATTCATCTCACCCCGGACAAGCCCGAGTATCCCGGCGGTTCCTGGCATGTCGAGGGGATGTTGAACGAACGGATTGTCTCGACCGGCATCTACTACTGGGACAGCGAGAACATCACCGAAAGCCAGCTGAGTTTCAGGGCGGCACTCGATGACCCGGCCTACGAGCAGAACGACGACAACGGTCTGCGTGAGGTCTACGGCCTGGAGGACGAAGACGCACTGAACCAGATGCTGGGATCGGCCTCGACCCCAGCGGGTCGCTGCCTGGCGTTCCCGAACATCCTGCAACACCGCGTCGGCTCATTCCGCCTCGCGGACCCGACTGGCCCGGGACATCGCAAAATTCTCGCGTTCTTCCTGGTCGACCCATCGGAAAAGATCGTCTCGACGTCCGATGTGCCACCGCAACAGCCATGGTCGCCCACCTCGACCATGACGCTTGAGCAGGCTAAGGGCTACCGCGAACAACTCATGCAGGAACGCAAGTTCTTCGTCGACGAGCACAACGAGCAGCTCTACGAACGAGAGTTCTCCCTCTGCGAGCACTGAGGAGCTCCGCGGCCGGCTGCGGTCCCTTATCCGCACCGCCCGGAGCTGGGCATCGGGGGCCGCACCGTCCGTGCCGTCGGTGGCGTGGGGCGACTGTCGGCGGCATCGAGCACGACCCTTCGCCGAGACGCCGTTGCAGCAGGTCGCTGTCGACGACGAGCCGGTGGGTGGAAGCGTCTCCATTCTGCTGTCGTGGAGGACGAGGTTGTCGGCCGCGTCGCAGCGGCCGACCAGTTCGGTGGCTGAAGCATTGATCCGTGGACTAACGCCTTGCGGGGGATGAGATCGCCATTTCCAGATCGGTCTACTGGGGCACAGACCGATTCCGTGTCTCAACTGCTCGCATGTTCTACGGAGCCTGTTAACGGCCTTCTCCGGATGCGGTCTCCCTCGGACGGCGTGTCAAACGAGCAGACCGAACAGGTACACCCCGTAGCGGCCTACCACTGCGAGACTTTGATTGTCCGGCCCCCATGAACACGCGGTCAGTGGCCCTTCGGTGCGCACCAAGGCCACGGTGTGGTGCCTGACGGCGTCCCAGATCCGCACGGTGCGGTCACGGCTGACAGTGGCAAGCCACGCTCCGTTCGGTGTGATCGCCATCGCCGTTACACGCTCGGTGTGGCCGGGCAGCGTGGCCCGGCAGGTTCTGGACGCCAGATCCCAAAGTCGCACGGAGCAGTCTTCCGATGCGGTGGCGAGCCACGATCCGTCAGGTGCCACCACTGCCGCCGTCAGACGCTTGGTGTGACCCATCAGGCCGGCAAGGCGTGAGCCTGACGCCGAGTCCCATATCCGCAAGGAGCGGTCCTTGCTGGAAGTCGCTAACCAGGCGCCATCCGGGGCGATCGCCATCAGATGGACCGGATCGATGTGGTCGGTGAAAACGGTGGTGCAAGTCCGGGACACCACGTCCCACATCCGCACCGACCCGTCGTGACTTGCTGTGACAAGCTGCGTCCCATCCGCCGTGATCGCTACTGAGTGCACCGCTCTGGTGTGGCCCGCAAGCGTCGCAAGGCAGGTTCCGGACGCCAAGTCCCAGACTCGTGCCGTGCGGTCATCACCGACGGTGGCGAGCCGCGCTCCGTCCGGTGTGACTGCTACCGACCGCAGCTGGTGGGTGTGACCGGTGAGCGTGGCTGTACGAGTTCTTGACGCCGCGTCCCAGATGCGCACCGACCCGTTGTAACTGCCGGTGGCAAGCCGCGTCCCATCTGGCAGAACCGTCAGCAGCCAGAAGGCCCTGCCGTAGCCGGAGAAGGCGCGTTGCACGACAGAGCCGGGGTGATCGGGTGGAATCCAGCGATTCGCCAGAAGCGGATGCTGCGAAGGCTCACACTCACGCGCGGTGACCTGATCGCCCCAGTGTGGGTTGGGCTGGAGGCGACTGTAGAGGACACCGGCCAGCGCTCGGGCGGGATCTGTGGGCATGAGGAGGTGGGCCGCCTGGGCGAGGCTGAGGGCTGCCGCGCGAGCCCGAGGAGTGTCGATAAGGGTGAGATCACTCCAGGGTGCGGTGGGGCCACGCTGAGTCAGTCGAGTCTCGACCCAGCGCAGGTCGCCTGCCACGGCTTCCGCTTGGGCTGTGAGGTTCGCCGCGAGAAGGTGCTCTATGAGGTGGTCGAGCAGGTAGCCCTCTTCAAGGCTCCACCAAGCGCGTCCGGGATGGGGGGCAGTCGGCGCCAGTGGTGCGGCCGCGGGCAGCGTGGCAGCGACAGCACTCACTAGACGCGCATGCAGGGCAGTGAGTGGAGCTTCGCCGAGACGGCCGCGCAAGTAGTCACGGATGACGTCGTGCAGGCGGATGCGGCCGCCTTCATCAGGTTTGAGCATCAGCAACGACAAGCGTTCCATGGCGCGGCACAGAGCGCGTGACTGCCCTTCGGTGAGTCCACCCGTCTCACGCCACAGAAGAGCGACCAGGACGAGGGGGATGGCCTCATCCTCAGCGAAGACGGCGAGTTCGGTGAAACGGGCAGCACCGTCCGGGGGCAGCAGGGTGATCGCTGCCTCGATCGATGCCTGGACGGCTTGGCTGCGACGCTGAGGGTCGTCCAAGTCCCAGGCCCCTGCCGGCTCGTCCACGGCAACTGGCCCCAACACGCGCAGCTGTTGCAAGATCTGGGTTGCGGCAGCCGCGGGAGCAGCGCCGGTTGCCGTCTGCTCGGCGATCAGCCGGTTGGTCAGATGCAGCAGGAGGGCCCACCGTCCTGTGGTCTCCAAGAGCGCGTCGATGATGTCGGCAGGAAGTGGCGGCAGTTGCCAGGCCAACACTGCACGGGCTTGGTCAGGGGACATCTCATCGACCTTGATGGGCCGGGCGCCGAGCGGTAGCAGACTGGGATTTCGGGTGGTGACCAAGCGAACGCAGCGGCGACCACCGCGCAGGAACGGGGTTAACTGCTCGTCCTCCCAGACATCATCGAGGACCAGGAGGATACGAGGCCGCTGCTCGAGTAGGCGGCCCAGATGGTCGCCGGCCAGATTCGGATCGTCGAACTCGGTGGTGTCACCTGTGATGAACAGGGTCACTTCCGCGATCTTGGCCGCCACGGCCGCGCGGCCGCGAACATCCCGGCCGATGGTGACGGTGTAGATCCGGGAGCGAAAGCGCCGTCGGACTCGCTTATGCGCGCATACCGCGGTAGCCAAAGCCGTCTTACCGAATCCGCCGGCACCCCACAGCGACGTAGTGATTCCTACCGCGCGACCACCACGACATACCGCTGCCACTGCATCGAGAGTCTCTGAGCGAGCCACGAACCAACCTGGTACCTCCGCAGGCTGTGGGGGTGGAGGGTCGTCGCGACCAGCAGATGGGCGCCCCTGCTTCCAAGTCATTGCGCCGGCTACGGCAACGGACAGGACCACCAACACGGCCACCGAGGGCCACGATTGTCGCCGTAGACTGTCGAGCGGGCCGGGCCAATGTTCCTTTGCAGTAGCCGCGTTGGCGGCCAGCGACAACAGCGCGGCCAGCACGAGGCTCGCACCAACGAGCGCCACCATCCCAATGCGTCCCCGCACACCACACTCCCCGTGAACAGCCTCGCAGCCAGGAGACACTACCCGTACTCCCGATGCCGAACTGGTCGATGCCGCCACGAGTGCAGGTCTGTTCTTCGGTTCGCAGGCGGGCGCATCGCCCTCATACCCGCCCTACGTGTCCCGGCCGCCGACCAGGGATCCGTACACCACGTCACCCCCGGACAGCGCCGCGCTCAGCGCGCTGCGCCGGTGGATGCCCAACTTGCGGTAGCAGTGCGTCAGGTGGGTCTCGACGGTACGGCGGGCCAGATGCAGCAGATCCGCGATCTCCGCGTTGGTGCGTCCCCCCACAGCCAGTTCGGCGATGCGGCGCTCGCTGTCGGTGAGCGAGGCAGCACCGGTCCGGGTCGCCGGACGACGCGCGCCGCCCGCCCGCAGGGCCTCCTCCGCCAGGTCCCGCAGCCGTATCGCGCCCAGGCGTTCGGCGAGCCCGGCCGCCTCCCGCAGGACGTCGCGGGCGCGGGACGACTCGCCCGACGCGGTCAACTGACGGCCCAGGGCCGACAACGCCGCCACGAGCTCCGGTCCTGCCGGGCCGTCACGCAGTAGCCGTACCGCCTCCTGAGTCAGCTCCAGACCCCGGCGCCCGCCGGTCGCGGTGCCGAGGACCCGCAGTGCCCGGCCCACCGTGCGGGGCGTGTTCCACACCCGGGCCAGGCGCAGCTCCTCCTCGGCCAGGGCGAGCGCCTCGCGTGGGACACCCAGGGCCAGATGGCACTCGGCGGCTGCCGTGCGCCACGGGGTGACGACCGGGCTGAACTCCTCCCGGGCCGACTGGCGGCGCCCGCACTCCAGGAAGTCGTGCAGGGCTCCCGCCAGGTCACCGTTCGCGGCGCGCAGTTCCCCGCGCGCGTACAGGAACCGGTTCAGTTCCGAGGACTCCGGCGCCGTCCGCAAGTCGAAGCCATCGGCGAGGCGTTCGGCCTCGGCGAGGCGGCCCGTCGCCACGAGTGCCGACAGCGTGTGGGCATGGGCGTGGGTCGGGCCTGCGGCGGCGGGCGGCGGGTCGGCCAGCAGGTGCGTGTAGTCGGCCCGTGCCGCGACGATGTCCATACGGGTATTGAGCAGCGCCTCGTGCATGGGGTGCAGGATGTCGGGCCGTTGCCCGGTCAGACCGCGCTCCACCAGCCGTTCGGCCTCGTCGAGTTCGTCGGCCCACTGTGCGACCACAGCGGCCGTCCCCAGCAGGTACGGCTCGGACAGCGGGTCGGCCGGTTCCGACAACAGCCCGCGCAGGCGCAGCATCGCTTCCGTCGCCGAGCTCCGACCTGCCGTGACCGCGTATTTCACCAGGAACGCGTGACCGGCCGTGCTGATCGTCTCCGGTGCGTGCTCGGCCACCTCGGCCAGCCGCTTGTACGCCTCCTGCCGCACCAGTTGTTCCTTGTCGGACAGTTGTAAGAACGCCTGCCGCAGGATGCGTATCAGGTCGGGCCGGTCGGCGAGCGAGTCGTACAGCGAGCGCAGCACCTCGACCCCCTCGCGAGTCCGGCCGCGGCCGGTCAGCGCCGTCCCCAGGGCGACCGCGGCGCGTACTCGTTCCTGTGGCGGCCCGGGCAGCCGCAGCGCCTCGGTGAGCCTGAGGATCGCGGCCGAGGAGCCGGGCACCGCGTACTCCAATGAGCCCAGATCGGTGAGCAGGCGTTGTCTGTCCTCATCGCAGAGGGGTTCGTCCAGAGCGCGGCGCAGGAAGGCCACCGCGTCCTCGATCTGCCCCTCACGCAACGCCAGTGAAGCAGCGTCCTGAAGCACCGGCAGTGTCCAGGGCGCGCCCACCACGTCGGTGAGCAGCAGTTGACGGGCGACCAGCTCGCTACAGACACCGCGGTGCAGCATCGCCTCTGCGGTCGTCCGGTGCGCGGCACGCCGCCGGTCCGCGGGTACGCCGGTGAGCACCGCGTCCCGCAGCAGCGGATGGGCGTAGCGGGCGCGGCCCATGCCGTCGGGGCGCAGCAGTCCGAGGCCGGTCATCGCGGTGATCCAGCCCGCGACCCGGGCCGGGTCGGCGCCGGAGAGTTCGGCGAGGAGCGACGGGATGTGGAGGACGGGGACCCCTGGGCCGAGGGCGGGTCCGTGGTCCCAGCCCTCGTCCAGGATCGCCAGCGTGCGCGCCACCTCCGCGGTACCCGGCCCGGCACAGTCGAGCCACCACTGCACGGCCGCCGGAAAACCTCCCGGGTACAGCGCCGCCGAGGTGTTCGGCACGACCGGGTGAGTGCCGTCGGAGAGGTCGTCCAGCAGGGCCCGCAGCAGGAGGGGGTTGCCCGCGCCGGCCCGTACGCAGTCCTCGATCCAGGAGTCGTCGGCGTCCGGGAAGGCCGAACGGACCTCTGTCGCCGCCGAGTTGTCGGACAGCGGGGTCAGGGTGTGGGTGGTGACCAGGGCAGGGGAGAGGCTGTGGGCGAGACCCGGTGCGGGCGGGTCGACGTCGTATTGGCTGCGCTCGGTGGCCGCCAGGACGATCGGCAGCTGGTCCATGACCCGTGCGGACTCCACCAGCCAGCGGCGGGACGCCGGGTCAGCCAGATGCACATCGTCCACGGTGACCAGCACCGGCGACTGCTCCGCGTAGGAGCGCAGTACCCGTCGCAGCTCGGCGCCGATCGCCCGTTCATCGCCATCCCGGGCAGGGGCGGCGAACTCGGATACAGGACACAGTAGTTGACGGACCGTGGCGAAGGGGATGTCGGAGTCGCCGACGGAGCAGCGAGCGCGCAGCACCTGCATGCCGTGGGCGGCGGCGTCCTCGGAGGCGGCCTCCAGGACCGTGGTGCGGCCCGTGCCGGTGGCACCGCGCACCAGGACCAGGCGACCGGTGCCCGCATGAGCGCGCTCGGTCGCTGCGGCCAGCAGCTGTGCTGCTTCCCGTAGTGCACATGCCGGTCGGGACATCCCTGCCTCCTCGTGCGGACGTGAGCGTCCTCACACACGAGGACGCAGTGCGCCGGACATCGGTGGCGTGACCCCCACCGTGAGAAGAACCACCATGATCGCGCATGTGTGCGACGGAACCGGGGTGTCGCTTCCGGCATCACGTTCCCACTGTCGTGGTTCCGGTCCGGACGATCTCGTGGTCCGTGTCGTGGTGCTCCACGATTGCGCTGGTCACGAGGGTCACATGAGGGTGAACAGCCTCCGCACGCCTGTGACCCACAGGTGTGGCGGGGCCGCGGACAGGAGACAAGGTGCTCAACTCAATCCGGATGACGCACGCCGGTACGGCAGACGGCGCCGCCGTGCCGCCGTCGGCTCAGGTTCCCGTGGCGGTGCACGCCCGCGTGGTGAAACCGCGTCAGCCGAGGTGCTGGTTGCGTCCGTCGCACCACGTGACGGCGTGGACGAAGCTCCCTGAGGACGAACACCGTCTCGCCGTCGCGGTGTTGGTTGAGCGGGAACCGGAAGTACGACCACCCGCCGTGCTGCCGCAGGTGAAACCTGGCGCCAAGCCAATGGCGGAGATCGTCATGTTTGTGTCCTTGCTGCCAAATGGCAGGGCGGGCCAGGATGATCCGGTGACTCAACGGCGCGTCGTCTTCCTTGTCTATCCGCGGTTTCAGGTGCTGGACCTGGCGGGACCGCATGAGGTGTTCGCGCAGACGGAACAGTGGGTGCCCGAGGGTGAGGGCTATTCCGTAGAGATCGTCGCAGGCCGGGCCGGAGCGGTACCGGCCTGGCACGGGATCGATGTCACGGCCGGCAGTAGCGTCCAGCAGTGTGACGGACCACTGGACACGCTGGTGGTCGTCGGTGGACCGGGCGATAGGGAGGTGGTGGATGACGAAGAGCTCGTCGGCTGGCTCAAGGCTGCGGCCGGGCGCGCCCGGCGGGTCGCTTCGGTGTGTACGGGCGCGTTCCTACTCGCACGCGCAGGACTGCTCGACGGACGGCGCGCGGTGACACACTGGGCGGCCTGCGAGCGGCTGGCCCGCGACCACCCGGACGTCACGGTCACCCCGGACCAGATCTTCGTGCACGACGGGGCGGTGTGGACCTCCGCCGGAATCACGGCGGGGATGGACCTGGCGCTCGCCATGGTCGAGGAGGACCACGGACCCGAGGTCTCCCGGGCCGTCGCGCGGATGCTGGTGATGTTCGTCCAACGCTCGGGCGGACAGGCCCAGTTCAGCACCCAGCTCGCGGCGCAGCGGCCCATGCGTGAGCCGCTGCGGGCCGTTCAGGCATGGGTCACCGACCACCTCGCCGACGACCTGACCGTCCGGGTGCTCGCCGAACGGGCCAACATGAGTGAGCGCAACTTCACCCGGGTCTTCCGCGCCGAGACCGGACTCACCCCGGCCGCCTACGTGGAAACCGTCCGCCTCGAGGCCGCCCGGGCTCTTCTGGAGACGACGGACACCACCATCGACGCGATCGCTCGAGCCTGCGGCTTCGGCTTCGCCGAGACCTTGCACCGCCGCTTCAAGCGGAGCCTGGGCGTCACCCCGGGCCAGTATCGCCACCACTTTTCCAGAGCCGGGTGAAGGAGGGGCCGGCCTGGCCCTCGCGGTGAGAGCCCGAGTGTCACCGGCATGTCTCCTTCGGCGCCTGCGGGCACCGCGGGTTGCGGAGCGATGTCCTCTGCCGGCCGGACGCCGACCCGGCCGCCGGTGGGGCTGCACTTCAACGCCCGGACCTGGCACGGACAGTGCATGCAGTGCACGTGCCGGTCGCCGAGGTGGTACCCCCAGCACCTCGGTCTCACGCAGCCGCGCACACCGCACCCTCCTTCCCGCCGAGCTCTTGAAGGTGCTTGGCGACGGGGCAACCACTACGGCTGAGTAGCCAGGTCGGCATGAGTTCCGTCCAACTTTGCAAGCCGGCCCACATCGCCTGGCTGATACCACAGAAGCAGGTCATGCATGGCAGTCTCGTTAGGCTACGACGGCAGCGACGTAGCGGCAGCTCCTTTTCGGGTGCTCGGGCCACTTGAGGTGAGCGGCGAGCTGGGGGCCGTATCCGTGGCCCCGGGGCGTCAAGAGATCGTCCTCGGGGCGCTGGTGCTCGACCTGAACCGGGTGGTGGAGACGACCCGTCTGGTGGATGTCATCTGGGGTCATGATCCGCCGAAGACCGCACGCGCCCAGGTGCAGATCTGTATTTCCCGGCTCCGCAAGGCACTTTCGGACGGGGGAGTCGACGCGACCATCGAGACCCGCGCTTGCGGGTACAGCCTGAGGGCGCCGGAGGATGCGACCGACGTCGGCAATTTCCGTCGCCTGGTGGCAGAGGCGCATGCCCTGGCCCGTGATGGTATGAAGATGCCTGCGGTGGAAACGCTTCGCTCGGCGATGGGCCTGTGGCGGGGGCGGTGCCTGGCCGGTGTACCCAGCGAAGTCCTGGCCGGTACGGCGGCGCAGTGGGACGAGAGCCGCCTGGAAGCGGTGGAGACCTGCATGCGGCTGTTGCTGGAGCTTGGCCGTCACGAGCACCTGGTCTGCGAGCTGATGCAGCTGGTCGCCGACCATCCTCTGCGTGAGCGGCTGCGGGGGCACCTCATGGTGGCGTTGTACCGTTCGGGCCGGCAGGCGGAGGCGCTGGATGCCTACCACCAGGGCCGCGTGATGCTCACCGAAGAACTGGGCCTGGACCCGGGAAGGGAACTACGCGACCTGGCTCAGGCAATCCTGACCGACGACGCCGAGCTTGCACTGGCCGAACCGACCGAACCGACCGAACCGACAGCGGCCGAAGGCGCCGACGTGGCCGAACCACGGTCTCTCGTGGCGACGCCGCTCTCTGAGGCGGTGCAAGAGCGTAGTGCCGATCCCGACCCGGTCGTCATCCCAAGGCAACTTCCCGCCGACATCGGCGACCTCGTAGCCGACGACACCATCGTTTCAGCGGTCTGCGACGCCGTCACCGAGGGACAGGAGATGGGGTACCTGAACGTGGTCCTGGTGCTTGGCAGACCTGGTGTCGGCAAAAGCACGTTGGCCAGGCACGTGGCGCACCGACTCGCAGGTGAGCACTTCCCGGACGGACAGCTCTACTGCGACCTCCGTGGGCCGGGCGGACAACTGGTGGGCCCCGCTGAGGCGTTGGGGCGGTTTCTCCGAGCGCTGGGCGTACCAGGCCATGCCATCCCCGATGCGCTTGATGAGCGCGCGGAGATGTACCGCAGTCTGCTGGCCGACCGCCGGATCCTGGTGTTGCTGGACGACGCGGTGAGCGAGTCGCAGGTGATGCCGCTGCTGCCCGGTACTTGCAGCAGTGGCGTGCTGGTCACCAGCCGTGGCCAGCTCACGGCGTTGCCGGGCACATGCCGGTTCGACTTGGAGCCGCTGAGCTCGGAACTGGCCGTCCAGCTCCTGGAGCGGATCATTGGAGAGCGCCGTGTGGAGAGCGAGTGGGAGGCAGCGCGGGCCCTCATCCGCTTGGTGGGAGGGCTGCCCCTCGCACTGCGTATCATCGGCGCGCGCCTGGCCGCGCGCCCGCACTGGTCACTCACCTCCATGCGGCAGCGGCTTGAGAACGAGCAGCGCTTGTTGGACGAGCTGGCACACGGCGAGCTGTCGATCCGGGCAAGTCTGTCGCTCAGCTACGACGGCCTGGCGGCGCCCGACCGTCGCCTGTTGTGCCTCCTCAGCCTGGCCGAGGGGACGGAGATTCCGAGCTGGCTGGGTGCCGCGCTCATCGACGACCGCACGCAGCACCCCACTGATTTGCTGGAACCGCTCATCGACATGCGGCTCCTCGATATCAGCGTCATGGACCAGGGCGGGGGAGTCCGATATGGACTGTCGCAGATCGTGCGGATGTTCGCGCACGAGCGGCTGCTCGAGGAGATTCCCGAGGCAGAGCGCGCCGGAGCGGTGCGGCGTATGGTCGGTGGCTGGATGGCGCTGGCGGAGAGGGCGCGCAAGGAGATCTACGGTGGTACGTACACCATCGTCGCGGGTCGGGGTGAACGGTGGCATCCGCCGGAGGATCAAGTCCAGCGGTGCCGCCGCGACCCGCTCGGGTGGCTGGAGAGCGAGCAGAACAATCTGGTGAACGCCGTCGAGTTGGCGGCTCGGTCCGGGCTCGACGAGTTGTGCTGGGAGCTGGCCACGACTCTGGTGACGCTCTTCGAGGCCCGTGGCTGTCCCGAACTCTGGGAGCGCACACATCTGGTGGCGCTGACCGCGGTACAGGAGGCCGGAAACGAACGGGGCCAGGCCGCGGTACTCGGCTCGTTGGGGACCCTGCACCTGTACCGGGGCGAGAATGAAGCAGCAGCCCCTTACCTCACCTCCGCCCTGGAGATCTTCGAGCGGATTGGTGACGTGCGTGGTCAGGCGCTTTGCCTGCGCGATCTGGCGCGCGTCGAGCGGCGCCACGGTGACGACGATCGGGCACTGGTTCTCTACGGGAGCGCCGAGCGCCACTTCGTGCGGGTGCAGGACGCCATTGGCCGGGCGTACGTGCTGGGCGAGATGGCACACATCATGACGCGGCGTGCGGACTTCGCGCGAACCCGTTCGTACCTGGACGAGGCTCTCGGGATCTGCCGCGCGGCCGGCTTCGACCGGGGCCAGGCCCTCGCACTGCGACGGCTGGGTCAAATGCTGATGCACCAGCAGCGGTACGAGGCGGCGGAACGAACCCTGCTCGAGGTCCTCGCCATGGTCGCGGCGAGCGGCGACCTGGTCGGAGAGGGGTATGTGCTGCACGACCTCGGCCGGGTCAATGCCCACCTGCGTCGCATGGAACAGGCCGTCCAGTACTACTCGCGATCGGCCAGGATTCGGGAGCGGGTCTTGGACCACAGCGGGGCCGCTGCGGTCCGGGCCGACATCGTTGTCGCCCTCGGTAGCGCTACTGGGGCTTTGCGTGAGCGAGATCTGTCCGGGTTCGTCAAGTGAGGCCGAGGGCCGGCAGGGGTGCCGGTGGTAGCGGCGGACGGCGGCCGCGATGTCGGTCCGGCCCGGCCTGGCGCAGCCGGTGCCGACCTCGCGGAAGGGGCGGTCCGTCGCGTACGTGGTGCCGGAGGGTCTCGATGCCCCAGTGGCCTCTGATCCAGGTGGCGAGCTCGGCGTAGGTGGCATCGAAGACGCGCAGGATGGTGATTAGGTAGGCGCGCACTCGATCGTCAGTTTCTCGGTGCTCATCTCGCGTCGCCACCGCACGACTTGGATCATCGCGGCCGGCAACCGGACTGCCGGGCCGTCCTGGTCCGCGAGCCGCACACCAACTTGCCGTCGACCACGATGACCTGCCGCCCTTGCCGATTCCCGTCCGGCGACGGTGCGGGCGCGGCTCTGGTCGGCGGGTACGCGCTGATCGCCGCGTCCAGTACCTCTGTGTCGACACGGTGCGGCAGACGCCGCACGGCGGCCGCGTGCGGCGCCGACTGCAGCCCGGACGGGTCAAGGTCGAAGTCGAGGACGTTCAGTACGTGTTGCGGGGCATCCGTGATCCGCTCGCTGATCGCGATGAGTGAGCGGTCCCCGGTCAGTACCGCCGTGATGGCCGCGCACAGCAAGGCGAGGGGCAGGGTACTTCCGCCCCTGAGCACGACGGGAGTCGCCGCGGCACCCGGCAGCTCCTCGATGGCCATCGCAGTGAACCCTCCCTTCGTCACCTGCATCAGGGCGTTGCTGAAGTCGGCGTGAATCAGCTGCTTATCGCGGTCACATGCTCACGCTATCGCCGTCTTATCCCGGCCTCGTTCCGCCGTGGATGTGCTGTGATGCCGGGCCGATAGGGCGACACCGGAGATTGGGTCATGCCGACCTCGGCGCCCCTTCGGGGGGATGGCCCTCAAGGAGTGGTCCGAATGACCGTAGCGACCCGGGACGCAGTGACGCCTGCCGCGTTCGGCGTCCCGGAAACCGAATCACAGCGCAGCAAAAAGGAACCCGCGACAGCAGCGGTAGACCATGTCAGGGATTTCCTGCGGAAGAAGAAGGAACCGGGGCGTGCGCTCCAGGGCCTCTCTTTGACCGTGGCTCAGGGGAAGGTGCACGGTCGATGACGATGGACGCGGAGTTCTACTCCCGGGTTGCCGAGCGGTTCGGCGGGTACTTCAGCGATGCGCGGAGCACCGACGTATTCGCCGACGGCCGCCCGGACGCCGTCTTCGATGAACTGGTGAATGCGCTGGGAACTTCGGACGCCCGACTGCTGGATGTCGGCTGCGCCGACGGGCGTAGTTTGCTGCGCATCTCTCGTGCGTACGGCGCCGTAACCGGTATAGATCTGTCGCCGTCGATGCTGGAATGCGCCGCGCGCCATCTGGCGGATTCAGGTCTGTCGCATGTCACGTTCGAGCTGTGCGATGCCGCCCACACGGGCCTGCCTGATGGGTACGCCGATGTGGTCACTTCCCGTCGCGGACCGCTGATAACCCGTGAGTTCGAGCGGGTGCTGCGCCCAGGTGGAGTCGTGGTGTACATGGGGATCGGCGAGCAGGATGCGCGCGAGCTGAAGGAAACCTTCGGCCGTGGCCAGAACTTCGACAGCTGGAACGCCAGGCCCTTGTCTGAGGAGATTGCCAAAGAACTCTCCGACGCAGGCTTCATTGTGACGCTAAACCAAGCGTTCCGGTTCGAGGAGTTCTACCACTCGGCGAGCGATCTGGATACGTTTTTGCATCAAGTGCCGATCGTCGAAAACTACGATTCTGAGGCGGACAAGGAGGCATTCGATGGATATGTCACCGCGGTGACCGCCAGTCAGGGCGTCCGGCTGAGTCGGCATTGGTTCGTAGTACAGGCGCAGAAGCCGGCTCGCGTCGAGTCGTCCCACTCATAGGAACGGTGCACCATGGCGCAGGATCTCGTAGTCAACGAAATCTTCGGTCCGACCGTCCAGGGCGAGGGGCAGTCCCTGGGACGCAGGTGCGCGTTCCTGCGACTCGGTGGGTGCAACCTGTCGTGCTCGTGGTGCGATACGCCATACACGTGGGACTGGACCGGAGCCGGGGACAGCGGGGTCGCCCACGATCCGCGCAAGGAGCTGCACCGCCGCCCCGTCGAAGATGTCGTCGCGGAATTGCTCGAATTCAACACCGGCCTGATCGTGATCTCGGGTGGTGAGCCCTTGGGGCAACAGGAGCGGCTGATTCCCCTGGTGACAGCGCTGACCGAACGCGGTAGAGAGATTGAGATCGAGACGAACGGGACGCACGCTGCGCACCCCGAACTCATCGCCGCCGGCGTCAGGTTCAACGTCTCGCCGAAGCTTTCGCACTCCGGTGACACCCTGCAGCGCAGGATCGTCCCTGATGCTCTGAAAAGCCTCTCGGCGCTGCCTGGAAGCACGTTCAAGTTCGTCTGCCAGAACATTCGCGATCTCGACGAGGTGGCGGAGATAGTCGCTGCCTGCAATCTGACCTCGGTGTGGATCATGCCGATCGGGCGTACCGCCGACGATGTCACAAAACACATGAGCGAGTTGGCTGATGCAGTGGTAGAGCGCGGCTGGAATCTGACAACCAGGCTGCACACCCTGCTATGGGGCGACAAGCGTGCCGTCTGAGTCACGGGAAATGCAAGAAGAGGGGATGCACATCGATGGCATTTCGCATCACGAAGAAGTTTGAATTCTCGGCCAGTCATCAGCTCTCTGGTCTCGCTCCTGAACACCAGTGTGCCCGAATGCACGGGCACAACTATGTGATCGAGCTGGAGCTTGAAGCCGATGACAAGGGTCTGACGCCCGTGGGCTTCGTTCGAGACTACGGAGATCTGTCCGCATTCAAGGTCTGGCTCGACAAACACCTTGATCATCGGCACCTGAACGATGTGATGGACGAAAATCCGACGGCTGAGAACATGGCGGTCTGGGTCTACAGGACATGGTCGATGGAGTTCTCCGAGTTGACCTGCGTGCGCGTCTCAGAAACTCCCAAGACTTGGGCCGAGTACCGGCCGTGAGGTCCGAAACATCAGAGCCCGGACGAAAGGTGGCCGCATGTCGGTGACGAAAATGGACCTTGACGGTGACCCCTCGGCGTCGAGGACGACTGAGGACCCGCTGGTCGAACTCGCCCGCCAACTGCTGAAGGAGATCGGCGAGGACCCGAATCGCGATGGACTGCGCGACACGCCGGCGCGGTTCGCCCGCTGGTGGCGCGAGTTCATCAACTACGACCCGGGTTCGCTGGGAACGCTTTTCGAGTCCGTCGGCACGAGTCAGATGGTGGTCGTCTCGGACATTCGAGTCTGGTCGCTGTGTGAACATCACCTTCTGCCGTTCAACTGCTCCGTGACCATCGCGTACCGCCCGACGGGGCAACTGCTCGGTCTGTCGAAGTTCGCCAGGGTCGCCCACCAGTACGCGCACAAGCTGCAGGTCCAGGAGCGCCTCGTGGACCAGATCGCGCTCGAGATCAGCACCCTCAGCGGCACCCCGGACGTGGCGGTCATAGCGAAGGGCGAGCACCTTTGCATGTCGATGCGCGGCATCAAGGCTCCTGCGCAGATGACATCGACCGCATACCGCGGGGAGTTCGGCACGGATGCCGGGCTTCGGGGCGAGCTGTTCGACCTGCTCCGGGCGTGACGAGCTGTCCGACTCCGCAAGCGAGTCGCGGTCGTACCGCCGTGCTGGTCGATCGCGGCCGACGGGGTCGACACACCTGCGCATCCGGTCCGCTCGACATCAAAGGACAACGATGGACGTAAATGATTCCTCGACGCCGGCGGAAGCGGTTCGGCTGCGTCCCGTGCTGGACGCCGACCGGCTGGTGGCCGACCTCATGACCGCGCGTGACCACCTGTGGAGCGAGCAGAGCTCGTACACCAACGGGCGAGTGTCCAGGTGGGCCGGACAGGACTGGCGCTGCCTCTCGGTGCGCAGCCCGGGTGGTGACAAGACACGTACCGACCCGGGAGGCCCAGGCGGTGCGGAGTTCGCCGACACCGAGTGGCTGGACCACATGCCGTACGTGCGGGAGGTCCTGCGCTCGATTCCCGGGCCCCTCTACGCAGCCCGATTCATGGACCTTGGACCCGGCGTCGTCGGATACCCCCATTCCGATCCCAAGTTCGCCCCGGACTGGGGTATGGCCCGGCTGCACATCCCGGTCATCACCCACGTGGAAGCCTCGCTGGACCTTGACGGAGGGATCTATCGCTGGCAGCCCGGTGAGTTCTGGTTCGGCGACTTCAGCCGCAAGCACCAGATCCAGAACCTCGGCCCCGAGCACCGGGTGCACCTCGTCGTGGATGTGCTCGTCACGCCGGAGCTCGCACAACTGTTCCCGGCCGACTGGGCCGACTACTTCAACGGCTCGGATGTGCTCTACAACCGCCCGACGGTGGCCACGACCGACCGAGAGCGGGAAGCTGCGCGGTGCACGTTCGACGCGCCGGCGCACCTGCTGGAGATAGAGGTGTTCGGTTCGCTCACCGGCCCGCAGCCGCAGGCCACCTTCAGCATCGTGGACACCGGCACGGGCCTTGCCATTCGATCTCCCGAGGACCACCTCTTCCCGTTGGTGGCCCTCGGCGGACACGAGTACCGCCTGGTCGGGTGGAGCGAGGAGCGAACCGTCACCACGAGGCTGGACGGTCCGCGGCCCGAAGTCGAGCTCACCTACCGCAAGGGCCACCGCTCGACCCAGCTGGCCGTCCCGGCCACGCCGGCGCCGTGACGGACGCCCGCACGTCCGCCGGGAGGCGTCGTATGCCGAAAACTGTCGCAATCGTGTCCGGCGGCCTGGACTCGGTCACCATGGCCTACCACCTCCAGGCGCAAGGACACGCACTCCACCTGCTGTCCGTGAACTACGGCCAGCGTCATCTCGTCGAGCACGAATTCGCCGAGAAGGCGGCCCGATCGCTCGGGGTGCCGCATGACATCGTCGATCTCAGCCCCGTCGGCAAGCTCCTGAGCGGCTCGTCACTCACCGACCCGACCGTCGACGTGCCGGACCACAAGAGTCAGTCGTCCGGCGGAAGCCCGAACGTCGTACCCAACCGCAATGCCCTTCTGCTGTCCGTCGCCTTCGCGGTCGCCGTCGCCGAGAAGGCACAAGCGGTGGCCGTCGGGGTGGTCGACGACCTGCAGGCCGCGCCCGACAGCAATGCCGCGTTCATCGATTCCTTCCTCGCCATGGAGCGGATCGCGACCCGCGGATACGCGCACCCCGACCTGACCCTGACAGCGCCGCTGGTCAGGCTGCGCAAGAGCGACGTGGTGTCGCTCGGCGAGGAACTCGGCGTCCCCTGGACCGAGACCTGGAGCTGCTTTCGTGGCGACGCGCTGCAGTGCGGCCGGTGCGCCGCGTGCCGGGAGCGGCAGGAAGCGTTCCGGGACGCCGGCGTGACCGACCCGACGAACTACCAGACCAGCGATACGAAGGAGCTGCGATGACCGACACCTTTCCCGTGCTCGACCTGCGTGACGCCGCAGGGCCGGAAGAAACCCGGGCAGGCTTCCTGAACCGGTTGCGCAAGGCCATCCACGAGGTCGGCTTCTTCCAGCTCGTCGGCCACGGTGTCGAGGACGCCGACGACATGCTCGAGCTGGCCCGTCGGTTCTTCGCCCTGCCCGAGGCCGATCGGCTCGCGCTGAACATCCTCGACTCGCCGCTGTTCCGCGGCTACTCCGAACTCGGCCGCGAACACACCAAGGGCATCCCCGACCAGCGCCAGCAGCTGGACATCGGCCCGGAGCAGCCCGCGAGGACGTCCGCGCCCGGCGATCCCGCCTACCGGTGCCTCATCGGCCCGAACGAGTGGCCCGAGGCGATGCCCGAGCTGCGCCTGGCCATCGAGTCATGGATCGCCCGGCTGACCGATCTGTCCCATCGACTGCTACGGCTGATGCTCGAGTCGCTGGACGCGCCCGCCGGGTTCCTGGACGACGTGGTCGATCCGGATCCGCAGATCCACCTCAAACTCCTGCACTACCCCGGTCCCGCGCACGCGAGCGAGGACGCCGACGAGGGCCAGGGGACCGGCATACACAACGATCTCGGGCTGCTCACCCTGCTCGTCCAGGACGGCAACGGCGGCCTCCAGGTCGCGGTCGAGGACGGCAAGTTCGCCGACGTGCCGGTGATCCCGGGGGCGTTCGTGGTCAACCTGGGAGAGCTGCTGGAGGTGGCGACGAGGGGCTACGTGCGTGCCACCCTGCATCGGGTGGTCCGGCCGGCTCCGGGCGTCAACCGTTACTCCATTCCCTTCTTCTTCAATCCTCGGCTGGACGCCACGATGCAGCCATTGCCCAGCCCGTATGTCGAGGGCGCCGGGGGAGTCATCGACGTTGTCGGCAACCCGCTGTTCGCCCTGTACGGCGACAACGTCATGAAGGGGCTGATCCGCTCCTTCCCCGACATCGTTGCCCGGCACCACCCGAACCTGGCCGTGGTAGCCGGGTCCAGGAGTTCCTGACACCGGGCGGCCGAGCACATCCTCACCGCCCGGCTCGAGCGGGGTCGGGCCTGGCGGGGGCGGCGTCGCCGGCCGGTCCGACGGGAACCGAACGAACGTGAGACAGGGCGAATTTCATGAGAATCAACCTTCTCGGGCCGCTCCAGGCCTACGGGGACGATCACCGCGTCGAGATGGCGCCGGCCGCCCAGAAAGTACGGCAGACGCTGGCCATGCTCGTGCTGAACGCGGGCCGGGTGGTGCCCTTCGAGCAACTCATGGACGAGCTGTGGAACGACAACCCGCCGGCCAGCGCGCACACCGCGCTGCAGACGTATGTGTACCAGCTCAGGAAGCGGTTCTCCCTCGGCAATCCGAGGAGTGGCGGCGCGGTACGGGCGGCCGGGCCGCTGCTGGGCACGGTCGACGGCGGCTACCAACTGTCGCTGCCCGCCGATCACGTGGACGTCTTCCGGTGCGAGCCGTTGCTCGCCCGTGCCCGGGCGGAGTTCCGTGACGAGGACTTCGCCCGGGCCCGTGACACGGCCGTGGCGGCGCTGCAGCTGTGGCGGGACGATGCCCTGGTGGACGTACGCAAGGGGCCCACGCTGAACGCCGAGGCGGTCCGCCTGAAGGAGCTGCGTACCAGCGCACACCACCTACGGATCGAATCCGAGCTGCACCTCGGTCGGCACCACGAGGTGCTCGGCGAACTCACGTCGATGGCCGGGCGGGAACCGACGGACGAGCGGGCCCAGGGCAATCTGATGACGGCTCTCTACCGCATGGACCGGCGGGCGGAGGCGCTCCAGGTCTACCGGCGGACACGCGAGCGGATCGCCACCGAGCTGGGTCTCGACCCTTCGCCCCAACTCCAGGCCCTGCACACGGCTGTGCTCACGTCGGACGAGGCGCTGCTGCGTCCTGGCGGCCGGCCCACGGCCGTGACCGCCGCCACCCGGGCGCCCTGCCATCTGCCCGCCCCACGCGAGCGGCTGACCGGACGTGCCGGCCAGTTGGCGCGCCTCACGACGGTGCTGGCCGGCCGGGCGCGGGAGGACCGGCCGGTCGTGATCGTGGGGGGCGCCCCCGGCACGGGGAAGAGTGAGCTGTGTCTGCACGCCGCGCATCAGGTGAGCGTTCACTATCCGGACGGGCGGCTCTACGCGCGTCTCCGTGACGGCGCCGGCCGGCGGGTGCGTCCCGCCGAGATCCTTCGCTCGTTCCTGCGTGGACTCGGCGCGACGGAGGAGCAGTTGCGACTGGGCACGACCGACCTGAGCCTGCTGTTCCGTACCTGGACCGCCGATCTGCGCGTCCTGGTGGTGCTCGACGACGTGTGCGACGTACGGGACTTGACGCCGCTGCTGCCGTCCGGCGCCGGCTGCGGCGTGGTGATCGGCAGCCGACGGCGGCTGTTCGTGTCCACGTCGGCCCTCCACGTCGAACTGGCCGGACTGCCCTTCGACGATTGTCTGCACCTGCTGGCATCCTCAGTGCCGGGACATCCGATCGCCACGGACCCGGCGGGGCTGCGACGGCTGGCCGGGTTGTGCCGGGGACTGCCGGGCGCGCTCTTCGCGGTCGCGTCGCAGTTACGCCGCCGCCCGCACTGGACGGCCCGGCAGGCCACTGCGTGGGTCCTCGGGTCCGGGGGCGCCGACAGCGACCCGCTGGGCGTGCGGGCCGGATTGGACCGGACGCTCGCGACGCTGCCCGCCGAGTCTCGGTCCCTGGCGTACGCGCTGTTGTCTCCCGGTGTCCCCGATCGGCTCACGCCGGCGCTTGCCGCCGGGGCCCTGGGGGTCAGCGACCAGCGGGCCGAGGACCTGCTGGAGGAGTTGGCGGAGAGCTACCTGCTGCGCGCGCGGCACCCGTGTGTGAACGGCCGGTTCTCCTACGAATGGGAGCCAGGCATACGCCCGTTCGCGACGCTGCCGACTAGCGCGCCGGTGATGTGCTCCGCCTGACGGTCACGCTCCAGGAAGTTCCTGACCCGTGACCCTCGTCGGCCTCCAGGTCAGTCCAGCAGCCACTCGGCGGCGTTGATGCCACCCACCACGTACTTGTTGTGCTTGGCCAGGAAATCCGCCGATCGGGTCCGGTTGTACTCGCGCACAGCACTGTCCTGCGCCTCGAACGGCCGGTCCACGCCGACGAACACGCTGTAGAGCGGGGTGGGCTGGCCTCCTCGGCGCATCTTGGCCTCGTAAGTGTTGATGCCCAGGTGGATGCTGGAGACCCTGCGGCCCACACCGGCAGCAATCTGGTGGTAGAACATCAAGTTGTAGTAGTCGTCGGCGTTGGGCACCGAGTAGTCGAACCCGGCGGCTCGGGCGTACAGCATGTCGCCCTGCCGGTAGCGCAGCACGAAACCGACAGTCTTTCCGTTCTCCCGGCAGAGCAGCACAGAGCTGTTATCGCCGAGGAAACGGCTCTGCCGATCGAAGATGGATACCGCGCGCTCCTCGTCGTGCGCGGCGTGCCCGTACTTCTGCATGAGCGCGCTGTTCAGCGGAGCGATCTCCTTGACCACCTCAGGCAGCGGCAGCTCGGTCACCTCTCGCCCGCTCTCCCGGAATCTGCGCAGCTCGCGGCGAACGCGCTGCCCCCGGCCGGCGGGCAGCCAGTCGACGTACTCGTCGAAGTCCGCCCACAAGCCGATTGGCATCTTGGTCTCAACGTTGTGCAGGAGCATTACTGCTCCGTCCGAGGCGTGAGCCTTCGTCAACTCGCGTGCGGTCTCCAGCGGTAGATAGCAGTAGGCCAGCACGCTCGAGTCCGCTTGCTCAGCCAACCGCAACGCTTCCCTGGTGAGTTGGCTGAGGGCCGACTCCCGCTGCTCGGCTGAGGCGTTGACGTGCCCGGGCACCTGTCCGCGGAACTCGGACCAGCCCGTCGCGATGGATATCGGCCTCGTGTTCAGATGGGCCGCTCGCTCGTCACCGATTACCTCGCCCAGCACGTCCCCAGGGGCATAGAGATCGTGCGGCGCGTTGGCGAAGCAGTACACCTCGAGGCCCGCAACCGGGGTGCCGTCGCTGTCGCGTGCCAGCAGGTAGCGGGCGTGCGCTTCGGGTGGTAGTGCCTCCTCGCGCACTCCCACGAATCCGCTGGTGGAATAGATGTTGGAACCGACCGTGAGCGTGTCCCAGTCAGCGGCAGGCAACTCCGCGAAGGAGTCATAGGCCGAGACAGACATAGAAATCTCCTGTGGCGAGGGGGATGGGGCGGGCGGCGAGTGCCGGGATGGATCGCTGGGCGCCAGCGCCAGTCAGCAAGTTCAGGTTGCTGCCACCGGTGTGGACGAGTGCGAGCGTGGAACGCCGGATGGAGGGCTCGTGCATCCAACGGCCACAGTCGGCCTCGGGCCGAGGTCGTCATTTAGTGGGGACGATAGGAGCTGCGCCTCAAGCGCGGTTCAAGTCGGCTTACAGCGCGGACCCGTGCCGGTCCGGCTACCGGTCCGTGTACAGACCCGCTGGCAGTTGGCCTCAGCAGTACGGCTCCCAGAGCTCGTACTCCAGGGCGTCGGAAACCGCGGGTGAGGAGTCGCGCAGGCGGGTGAGCAGGGCGCGGTTGTGCTCGTGGATCTCCTCGTCGTATCCGGCCAGCGGGCTGTCCTCGGACAGGTCCAGCAGCCACAGCGGCCGGAGCTTCGCACCGCGCAGTGCCTTTCCTTCCGCGGTCTCGGTGCCCGCGTGAATCCGGCGCGCTCCCGGGAGCCGCGCCGCCATGTAGTAGGTGAGGTTGAAGTACTCGGCGGCCGAGGCGAGTCGGTCGTGGTCGAGGCCGAGCCCCCGCAGGTACACGGTGTCGTCCCAGCGGTAGTACAGGCAGAAGCCGACCGGCGGTTCGCCGGGGCGCGAGCACAGCACCACTTCGGCGCGCGAACCGGCGAGTTCACCCTGCTGGCGGAAGGACTCGGCCATCGGGGCGACATCGACAGTTCTGCCATAGCGCAGTAGCGAACGGGCCAGCAGCCGGGCGACGTCCTGCCAGGACTCGGCGAGCGTCCGGTGCTCCATCTCGTATCCGGCCCTCTCGAACTTTCGTATCTCGCTGCGGATACGGCGGGCCCGGTGCGCCGACAGCGACTCCAACCAGGCGTGGTAGCCGCCGGGCGGGATCTCGATCCAGGCGTCGGTCGTCAGCGCGACCGGGGCGGTCCGCACCCCCGCCGCGCGCAGCGCCCCCACGTCCTCGGTGGTCAGGTACATCGCCACGCGGGCGATCTTCGACTCCTCGTGCAGGGGGGAGCGCAACGCGCGGACCGCTTCGAGCACCTCGGCGGCGGCCTCGGTCCGATCGGCTCCCTCGCCGGTCAGCAGGTGCGCCAGGTAGCCGCGGCGCTGGCCGATGAGCAGGCCGCCCGGCTCGGGCGTCGGCAGGCCGCGCGCGGCAAGCAGGTCGTGCCACCGCAGGTCTGGGGTGGGCTCTTCGGTCACCGCCGCCACGGGGACCGCGGCCCGGCCGCCGCCCGGGGTCTCCACGTGCAATCCGCCGGAGACCGCCCCGGGCTCGAGGGCGCACACTCGCAGCCACATCGCCGACGAGTAGAACCTGCCGCCGGCGAGGCGGTCCCACTCGGTGTCCCCGAGGCCGCCGATGGCGTCGGCGAAAGTGTCCGTCGTGGCGGGCAATTGAGCCTCCCATGCTGAGTGTGCCGAACTTTGGCCGGCCGGCCATGGCGGCCGCGGCGGGGTTGGCGGGCTCGCCGGGGGCGTACGGAACCGCCGCGGGCCTGGCCCGCACAGCGTTCCCCCGTGGTTGCAGAACTGTTCTTCTTCCGCTGTTCGGTCATTCCAGTCTTAACACAGATGTTCAGTGTCCACGGGGGCCGTTGGTCGACAATTGAGCCGCAATTGAGTCGCACTGCGAACCGGGGTGAAATGGTGCCCCCTGCGGGCCGAGGGGCCCAGTCACCATCGAGCAGGGAGACCTCATGTCGGCGGAGCGGGTAGTAGCCCAGTACAACGAGGAGTTCCGCACACCGGGCAGTGCCTTGCGTACGGTCGCCCAGCACATCAAGGACTTCCCGACGCTCGCATCTTGGCATGGCGAGAATTTGGCCAGGCCCCTCTTTGTCGCTGAGCGCGAGATTCGCGAATTCGCCGATGACCTGCAGCACCTCGTCGACATCCTCTTTTCCTTGCCGAACCGGATGTTCGGCGGCGATCTGGACGCATTCCGGTCGGTGCTCGGCATCAGCGACGGCGGCTGGGAAGCGATACGGCGGTTCGGTGACCTACTGCCGCCGTACTATGGCCGGGCCGACATGTACCACGACGGCACGTCATTCAAGCTCCTCGAGACCAATCTGGGGAGCGAGACCGGCGGTTGGGGCCTTGCGAGTGAAATGTCCGGGGCTGCGTTGGAGGTCGACGCCTTCGCCGATTTCGCGCGCCGGAACAGGCTCGGTTACGTGCATCCCGTTCGCGCCGTGGTGGAGGCGTTGCGCCGCTTCGGCGCCCGGGTGGCACCGGGGCGCGACCCGGTGGTGGCCCTGCTGGAATGGCGCGGCGGTCTGACGGACTACGGCGAACTCTGGCTCAACTTCCAGGCCTCACTGCGCCGGGCGGGCCTCGACATCCTGGTGGCCGAGGTCTCCGACGTGCACGAACGCGGCGGGGCGCTCTATCTCGGGGACACGAAGATCGACGTGGTCTACCGCTCCTTCGTCCCGGACCAGATCGCCGAGGAACCCGACGGCTGGGTCCTGGTCGCACCCCTGCTGCGTGCGCACCGGGCGGGCGGGACGCTGCTGTGGACCCCGCTTTCCAGCACCATGTTCGCCAACAAGGCCTGTATGGCACTGCTTTCGGACCCGGCGCGGCGACGCGACCTCAGCGAGGACGAGTGCCGGCTCATCGACCGCGTGCTGCCCTGGACCCGGCTGATCAACACTGACGTACTCAAGACCGACAGCGACCTCGTCGACGAATGCCTGGAGCGGCGCGAGCAGTTGATCCTGAAGGTCAACGCACGCGGGGGCGGATTCGGCGCCGTGGTGGGCTGGGAAACCGACGACGCCACTTGGCGGCGGGCTCTGGAGAACTCCGCCGTCGAAGGATGTGTCGTACAACAGCGAGTGATCCCCCGGCCTGAGCTTGTGGTGGACCCGGTATCCGGGAAAACCGAGGAATGGCATGCGGTCTATGGCATGTTCTACACGCCGCGTGGTTGTGCAGGAGCAGACGCCAGGGTGGTACCGGCCGGTTCGGGCGGGATCATCACCGGCACGTCACATGCCAAGGCGCGCTACGCAACCGTCTTCCATCAGAGCGAGCTGTCCGCCTGGGGCGAGGTGCCTGCCGCGGGCGAATTGCCCGCCGACGCGGCGAAGTAAAGAGAATTCATGGTGCCGCAGCAGACCCCCACGCATTCGGCGTGGCGGCGGATTCAGACGGCCTGGGGGCTGCCGGACCTCGCAGGAAAAGGCCGATTCGTCACGGCCAATCTGATCGACAGCCTGGGAAACGGGTTGGTGATGGCGTTCACCGTCGTCTTTTTCGTGAAGACGACGTCGCTGTCACTGGTCGCCGTCGGTGCCGCGCTGACCGCCGGCCACCTGCTCGCCCTGCCCGTTCCGCCGTTGATCGGGCCCCTGTTGGACAAATTCGGTCCGCGCACTGTGGTCGCTGTCGGTAACTGGGTTTCGGTGGCCGGGTTCATCGGTTTCCTGTTCTCGCACGCGTCCTGGCAGATCGTGCTGTGGCAGTTCGTGGTGCAACTGGGTGCCACCGCCTTCTGGATGGGCAACAGTCCGCTCATCGTGCTGGTCGCCCCCGGCGACGAGCGTGCCCGCTGGTTCGGCTTCGTCCGTGCCCTGCGCAATGTCGGCATCGGTTTCGGCGGCGCCGCGTCCGCGGTGGCTCTGAGCATCGGAACCGTCGCCGGGCTGCGGGCCGTCATGGTGATCAACGCGGTCTCCTTCGCCGTCGCAGGCTGGCTCGTGATCACCTTCCGGGGCGCGGACACGAGCGAGGCAGCCGACGCCGGGCACACAGAGCCGCAGCCGGCTGAGCCGGAGCAGCCACAGGGCGAACGCACCGGACAGCCCTGGGGCGGCTATCGCACCGTGCTAAAGGACACCCGGTATCTGCGGCTGGTCGCGACGAACCTCTCCTTCGCCTTCTCCTCCGCGGTGATCACGGTGCTGCTCGCCGCCTACGTGGCGGACAACCTCGAAGTCGGCTCCTGGATCGTCGGCGCACTCGTCGTACTGAACACGGCCATGGTCGCGCTGCTCCAGACGCTCGCCAGTCGGTGGATCGAGGCCCGCGGGCCGGTGACGGTGCTGGTGCTGGCCCTGCTGTTGAACGCGGCTGCGTTCGTCGTCTTCGGCACGCTCCTCGTGCTGCCCGGCTGGGCGGTGATCGCCGGGCTACTGATCGCGATGGTGCTCTACACCGTGGCCGAGATCCTCGGCTCGCCGCCGACCAGCGAACTGAGCGTGGTGATGGCGCCCGAGCATCTGCGGGGCCGCTATCTGGGCGTCTACCAAATGTCCTGGTCGGTCGGCGGTGCCCTCGCGCCGGCGCTGCTCACAGCGCTGCTGGAGGGCGGTGCGGCGCTGCCCTGGGTGTTCCTTACCGCGATCAGTGTGCTGGCCGTACCGCTCGTGCTCGGCCTCGACCGACGGGCCGCGACCACGAGCAAGGCCGCACCGGCCGGGGACGGCGCCCCCGCGGAGCAGCTCGACGGCGACCCCATCGGCTGAGCATCCCCGCGCCTGTTGAGCGCGCATCGCACTCGACGCCGACCGTCGCCCGGCAGCACACCGGGCGGCGGTCGGCGTTTCGTCAGCCCGGGCCCTGCGGCCTCATGCCGTCCGGCCGGTCACCGGCGCGCAGCCCGCGAGGCCGAGCGCGCCGAGCCGGTGGCTGCCTAGCGGCGATGCCGGCCGCGGCGGCCCACAGCGGTTCCGTGCCTAGCAGCAGGCTGACCCGGGACGGGGACCCGTCCGGCGATGTCCGACGCATCGTCGGCACGGCTACTCCTCGGTCGCCGCGGTCGTGCCTCCCCTTGCCGCTTCTCAAGCCTGCAGTGCCTGTTCGAGCTTGTCGATCAGGCGGGCGAACTCCTGGGGATGACTGACGTGGGCGGCATGTCGTGCGTCCTGGATCTCCACGAACTGACCGTGCGGTAGCAGGTCCGCGAGTCGTCGAGCGACCTCATGGTGATGGGGGGCGGACAGGGAGCCGGCGGCGACAACGGTGGGCGTGTGGACGTCCAGCGGGTCGAAGAACGGCACATTGAAGGTCGGATCCGCCATCTCGGCCAACAGAGACGCTCCGTCGGCAGCGAGATCCGCCGGCTGCGCACGAGCGAGCACCAAGTGACCTGTCCGGCCGAGGATTTCGGTGAGCATCGCGCGAGCCGCCTGCTCGGGTCCTCCGTCGGCTGCGCCGCGGCTGACCGTTTCCTCCCAAGGGTCGGAGGCAGGCCACCACGGCAGCCACCGCACCGGAGGCTCGAACGCGACGACGCCCACGGTCGACTCCGGCAGGCGTGCGGCAGCGGCCAACGCCACCAGCCCGCCATAGCTGTGGCCTACCACCACGGGTGGCGCGTCCAGCTCTGCCAGGACTGCACAGAGATCGTCGACATGTGTCTCCATGGACACGGTCGGACCGCCCATCGCTCGTGAACGGCCCCACCCGCGCCGGTCGTAGCCGACAACCGGACGCCCCGGGAGGTGGTCCACAACCCGCCGGAAGCCGATGCTGCGGTCCATGGAACCGTGCACGAACACCACCGGACGAGCCGCCGCAGTGTCTGCGCCGCCCACCTTGCTGACGGCAGGCCTGACCCGCAGCCCACTCGGCTCCGCGCCCGAAAACCCGCTCACCGCGCTTCCTTCCGCCGGCCCACCAACCGCACTACACCGGCCAGCGTGGGGTCCGTGAGTAGTTCCTCCACTCGGATCTCCATGTCATAGCGCTCTTCGGCGGACACCATGAACTCGGCCATGGCCAGCGAGTCTCCGCCTGCCGAGAAGAAGTCGGTGTCCACCTTGACGGCCGCCTGCGGCAAGCCCAGGCAGGACGAGAAGAGACGGGCAAGCTCCCAGGTGATGTGTGAGGGCTCGTCGGTGCTTTGGGTGCGGTCTTCGGTGGGCTGAGAGACTCCGCGCGGGGACGCCGCGGCCGGCCCGCCCCCGTCCGGTTCGAGCGCCTGGGCGTGAGCCTGCTCCGGCGCATCGTGCCCCGCCTTGCCATTGCGGGTGATGGGCAGCCGTTCGGCGAGGGTGAACGTCGCGGGGACCATCCCGGTGTGCAGGTGCGCCGCGAGGTACTTGCGTACATCGGCCTCACGCCATGCACCAGGCGCTGAGGGCACGACGATGGCCGTCAGCCGACCGTCGCGTTCCGTGACGAGGCACGCGTCCACCCCTGGTGCCCTTTCCAGGATGCGCTCCACTTCGTCCAACTCCACCCGCTGCCCTCGAATCTTGACCTGTCGGTCGCGACGGCCCACGTACTCCAGGACCCCGTCCGCGCGCCACACGCACACATCGCCGGTCCGGTACAGCAGTCGTCCCGGCTCGTCGGCAAACACGTCCGGGGCGAAGGAGTCGGCCATACGCTCCGGGCGGCCGAGGTATCTACCGACGCCCACCCCTGCGATGTACAGCTCGCCAGGGCAGCCGACGGGCAGTAGTTGCCGGTCGTCGTCGAGCACATAGACACGTTTTCCATGAACCGGCCGCCCGATCGGCGGGGTGTCGTCGTCCGAGCACTCGTGCCACGTGGACCAGATCGCGGCCTCCGCGGGCCCGTAGAGGTTGAGCAACCGGCGTCCCGGCACCCGCCATCGGCGCACCAGATCGCCGCGCAACCGCTCGCCGGCGAACGCAGCGATGCGCAGATCGGGTAGCTCCACATGGGGAATCGCGGCCCACACCGAGGGGGTCATGGTTGCGATGGTCACCCGCCGTTCGCGCAACAGGCGCGCCAGGGACGGGCCCGGCATGAGCTCCTCGGTGCTCGCCAGGACGAGGGGCGCTCCGCACAGCAGCGCCATCATGATCTCGAATATGCAGCCATCGAAGTTCAGGGACAAAAACTGCAAGACCCTGTCCTGGGGACGCACCTGGAACACACGTCGCTGGGCAATGTGCAGGTTCGCCAGCGACTCATGGCTGTTGACGATGGGTTTCGGCTGCCCTGTGGTGCCGCTGGTGAACACTACGTACGCGGTGTTGCCCGGCATGACACCTGTGATCGGCGGTTCGGTTGCCGGAGTGGCCCTGTCCAACAGGGTGACAGCCGCGGAGACATCGAGCCCTTCGATCCGGTCGGCCGTCATGTCGTCGGTGAGGACCACCCGCACGTGGGCCTGCTCGAGCATCGTCTTCAGGCGTTCGGTGGGGCACGCGGCGTCCGCCAACAGGAAGGCGCCGCCCGCCTTGGCGACCGCCAGCAGCGCCACGACGAGGTCCACGGATCGTCGCATGGTGATGGCGACGACGGACTCGGGTTCGATGCCGAGCTCGCGCAGGTGGTGTGCGTTGCCGTTCGCGAGCGCGTCGATCCTGGCGTACGAGTAGGGCACGCCTTGGTCTTCGACCGCCGTGGCGTCCGGTGTCAGACGGGCTCGTTCCTCGAACAGCAGATGCCAGCAGACCGAGGCGGAGGTGCCAGCCAGGGCGCCGGTTTCGTTCCATTGGGTGATCAGCTGGTGCCGTTCGAGTTCGGTGGGCGTCGTCGGCTCTTGGGGGACATCCTGCATGCCATCCGGTGGGTCGATGCCGGGCGCGTTCTCCCTGGGGCCGCGCTGAACGGTCATCCCGGCGTGGGCCCGGGACCGCGTGTTGCCATGCGGCCCCCACAGGACGGCGTCTGACGGCCCGTCGAGCGGAGTGAACTCCTGGTACTGCTCGATGAAGCCCTGAATCGCCCATCCGGCCAGTCGTTCCGCGAAGGGCGCGCCGAGGCAGTAGTGCGCTCCCGCTCCGAAGCCCAGGTGACGCCCCTCCCTGCGGCCTATGTCGAAGACGAGCGGCTCCGTGAACTTCCGCGGGTCGAGGTTGGCAGCGCCAAGAAGCACGATGACGCTCGCTCCGGCCTTGAGCCGCGTTCCCCCGACCTCGACATCGCGCACCACATGGCGTCCCACGTACTGACTCGATCCGTCGATGCGCATCAGCTCGTCCACCGCGGAGTCGATGAGGGACGGCTCGGCGCGCAGTCGCTTGAGCTGCTCAGGCTGCTCGGCGAGCAGCAGTAGACCGGTGGATACCAGGTGAGTGAGAGTCTGATAGCCGCCGGCGAGCAAAACCATGGCGTTGGCCGCGACCAACTGCAGTAGTTCCTCGGGCGGTTCTCCAGAGGAAACCGGGCAAGGGCTGAAGTCGCCCTGCAGACCGGTCGCGAGGGCGGACAGGAGGTCGTCACCAGGCGTGACCAAACGCTCGGCCGTCAGCCGGCGCAGCCCGGCGAGTGCCTCGTCGATAACCGGAACGATCTCGATGTCCGTCCGGCTGGGAAACGTGGACACACTGCTCAGCAGCCGCTCGTAGGCATCCGCCCATCGGGTCAGTTCCTCGCCCCGGCCGTCCATGCCCAGCAGATACGTCATCAGGCGTGTCGGCAACCGCTCGGCGAAGTCCGTTACAACGTCGACGGTCCCATGGTCGGGCAACGAGCGCAGCAACTCGGCGACCATGTCCCGCATCGCGGCATCGTGCCGCCGCACGCTCGCCCGGGTGAACTGCCCGCGCAGCGCGTCCCGGATTCTGGTGTGCTCGGGCGGATCGCTGAACAGGAACTGCGCCGAAAGCATTTCTGCGGTCGGCAGGAAATGTTCCATGCCGCGCTGCTGCAGATCTCCGGGGGCATGATGACGGGCAGAGGAGAAGACCCGGCCGTTGGAGAGGATCTCGGCCGCTTCGGAATAGCCGGAGCAGACCCAGACACCTCCTACTTCGTCGTAGAAGATCGACGGGAGCTCCGCAATCGCGTTCCAGTACAGTTGCGGATCGGCAATGACGTCAGCACGCCGAAGGTTGTGGACTCCGTGTCGCACACGGTCATAGCCAGAAACGGGTGCGGGACTCCTGGAAGCCACTATCTTTCCCAGTTCATCTTCGCCGGGGGTCATCTTGTCACGTCCCTCGCTGGTGTCTCGTGATCTGGTCTGTGTGGCAGGGCGCGCCAGGCCGGTACGGTCGTACGGCGGGGAACCCGGGATCTCGATGACGTTGGCGGTGTTGATCTGCGTGTTCATTGGGTCAGTTCGATACAGGTCGTGGAGCCCGCATCCGCAGGGTGCCGGTGCTCGACCAGGACGACACTTGTGCTGTCGGTGTTGCTCATCGCTGTGCGTCCGCCTCCAGGGCCTCGGCGAGGCCCGCGACGGTGGGGTTTCTGAAGACCAGCACCGGTGGGACCCGGCGCCCGATTCGCTCGCTGAGTCGGCCCGCGACCGTGGTGATGGTCAACGAGGTGCCGCCGACGTCGAAGAAGTCGTCCTGCGGCCCGAAGCCCTCCTCGACGCCCAGGCACTCCCGCCACACATCGGCGACGAGGAGCTGCTGCTTGGTGACGGCCCGGCGGGTGGCGGGGGCCGGGGCGGGCACAGGGCGCGGGACGGGCAGCGCGGTGCGGTCGACCTTGCCGTTCGGGGTGAGGGGGATCTCGTCGATCACGGTGTAGCTCTGCGGCAGCATGTACGGCGGCAGTTGCTCCGCCAGGTAGGCGCGCAGTTCCGCCGGGTCCGGGGTGGGCCGGTCGGGATGCTCGAGGATCAGGTAGGCCGCCAGCTGGTCCACATCGGTGCTGGTGCGGCGTACGGCCACCACGCAGTCGGCGACGGCCGGGTGGCTCTGGAGTGCGGACTCGATCTCGCCGAGTTCGATGCGAAAACCGCGCACCTTGACCTGGTGGTCGTTGCGGCCGAGGAAGACCAGATTTCCGTCGGGCAACAACCGGACCACGTCGCCCGTGGCGTACATACGGGCGCCGGGCTCCCCGGCGTACGGGTCGGGCAGATACGCCGCTGCCGTGCGGGCCGGCCTGCCGAGATAGCCGCGGCCGACCGCGCTGCCGCCGACGTACAGCTCACCGCGACAGCCCGGGGCGACCGGGCGCAGCCGCGGGTCCAGCACGTAGAGGTGCGCGTTGTCGGTCGCCCGCCCGAAGGGGACGCTCGGGCGATGGCTGTGCCGGTCGAGCAGTTCCTCGGTGATCGGGCAGAACGCCGAGGTGACGGTCGCTTCGGTGGGCCCGTACTCGTTGAAGACCTGGCATCCCGGCGCGGTGGAGGACAGGATGCGGCGGGCCACATCGTGCGGCACGGCCTCGGCACCGGTGAACACCAGGCGTACGGAGCCGAGTCGGGGAGCGGGATCCGTACCGGACTCCAGCAGGATCCGCATCTGCGAGGGCGTCGCGTTGAGCGTGGTGATGCCGCGCTCGGCGACCTCGCGCAGGAACTCCTCGGGGTCGTAGGCGGCGGTGGGGCTCGCCAGGTGCAGTTCGGCGCCGGACACCAGGCACTGGAAGATCTCCCAGACCGAGTTGTCGAACGCCACCGAGTGGTTGAGCAGGGCCCGGTCCTGCCCGGTGAGCCGGCATAGCCGCTGGTTCCACTCCAGGAACCCGGTGATGTTGGCGTGGGTGATCGCGACGCCCTTGGGGTTGCCGGTCGAGCCGGACGTGTAGATCACGTAGGCGAGGTGGTGGGGCCGTGCCTCCTCGGCCGGTCCGGGATCCACCCCGGGCTCCTGGTCCACCGCCACGACCCGCACGCCGTCGCCGAACAGGGCCGACGCGGGGTGCCCCGGGTCCGCGACGACCAGGCGTACGCCCGAGTCGGCCAGCAGGTACCGCAGTCGGTCAGCCGGGTAGCCGGGGTCGAGCGGCACGTAGGCACCGCCAGCCTTCAGCACGCCCAGCAGGGCGACCACCAGCTCCACCGACCGTTCCAGACAAACGCCTACCAGGCTTTCGGGGCGCACGCCCCCGGCACGCAACTCCCGGGCCAGGGCCGAGGCCCGCGCATCGGTCTCGGCGAACGTCAGCGACCGGCCGTCGCCCACGACGCAGATCGCGTCCGGGGTGGTCCGCACCTGGCGCTCCCACAAGCGGACCAGGGTGGTCGGCCCGGGCAGCGGCTCGGCCAGGTTGCCGATGGAGAGGGCACGAAGCTCTTCGCCCGAGACGATCTCCAGCTCGGACAGTCGGGCCGTGGCGCCGGACACCATCTGCTCGATCACCCGCAGGAAGTGCCGGCCGAGGCCCCTGACGAAGTCGGCTTCGAACAGGTCGGTGGCGTACTCGATGGAGATGCTGAGGTCACCGGCCCCGGCGGCGTGGTCCGTCACGTCGAATGCGAGGTCGAAGCGGGCCGTGCCGAGCCGTCCCTCCAGCTCCTTGCGGTCGTACAGCTCGGTGAGGTGACCGGCCCTCGGCTCCTCGTGCAGGGCGAACAGCACCTGGAAGAGCGGGTTGCGGCTCAGATCGCGCTCCGGGCTCAGCTGCGCCACGAGCTTCTCGAAGGGCAGCTCCTGATGCGCGTACGCCTGTCGCGCGACCTCGCGGACCCGGCCCAGCAGCTCGCGCCAGGTCGGGTCACCGGACAGGTCGGTGCGCAGGACGACGGTGTTCACGAAGTAGCCGACCACATCGTCCAGTTCCGGGCGAGGTCGGCCGCCTATCAGAGTGCCGACGGCGACATCGCTCTCGTCGGCGTACCGTCCGAGCAGCACCTGCAACGGGGCCAGCAGGCTCATGAACAGGGTGACACCCTCGGCCCGGCACAGCGTGCGCAGTTGGTGCGCCAAGTCGGCCGGGATGCACAGTAGTTCGCGACGTCCGCGGTGACTTGCGACGGCCGGCCGGGGGCCGCTGGTCGGCAGCTCCAGGACGGGCACTCCGGACAGGCGGGTGCGCCAGTGGTCGAGCAGCCGCTCCAGCTCGGCGCCGGTGACTCGCTCGCGCTGCCATGCCGCGTAGTCGGCGTACGTCACGGGCAGCGGTGCCAGGGCGGGGCGACGGCCGGCGGCGAGCCCCGTGTAGAGCTCGCCCAGTTCCCGCACCATCAGGTCCACCGATGCGCCGTCGCAAGCTATGTGATGAAGCGTCAGCAACGTAACGTCCCGACTCGGGGTGCGCAGCACGTCCGCCCGCAGCAGCGGTGGGCGGTCGAGGGCGAAGGGGGCGCGGATCCGCTCGGTCACGAGCGCGTCCAGGTCCTCCTCGGCGACCTCGGTGCGGCGCAGCGGCACCGGTCCCGGCTCGCGCAGTTCGGGACGGACCCGGCCGTCGACGCCGACGAGGGCCGTGCACAGCGCCGGGTGCCGTTGCACCAGCGCGGACAGGCAGTCCTCCAGCAAGTTCAGGTCCACGCGACCGCCGGGCATGCCCAGGGCGACCGGCAGGTGGTAGGCGGGCACCGCGTCGTTCAGCTGCTCGAAGAACCAGATCCGCTCCTGGCCGAAGGAGAGTTCGGCGGTCGCCGCCGCGGGAATCGGCTCGTCGTCCGCGGGCGCCATGCCGTCCAGGGTGGCAGCGAGCGCGGTGGGCGTCGGATGCGCGAAGACCGACTGGGCGTCGACCGGCAGATTGAGCTCCGCACGCAGCCGGGCCACGACCCGTACCGCGGTGAGCGACTGGCCGCCCAGGCCGAAGAAGTCGTCGTACGGGGACACGTCGTCGAGCCCGAGCACCTCGGCCCACACGCGGCACACCGCCGCGGTGTGCGGCGGCAGCGGGGCGGCGTCGGGCATCGGCCCGCGCGCCCGGACCGGGCCGTGCGGGAGCCGCTGCACGGCGCCGCGGTCGGTCTTGCCCGCGGGGGTGCGGGGCAGCGCGTCGAGCACTGCGTAGCCCTGGGCCACCATGTGGGCGGGCAGACGCTGCGCGAGGTGGTCACGGACCTGGCGGGGCAGGTCCTCGGATACATGCCGCTCCTCGGATACGTTCCGCGCGTCGTGCGCGGGCACGAGGTACGCCACCAACTGGTCGCCGCCGGGTGCCTCGCGGTCGACGACCACCACCGCGTCGGTGACGAGGGGGTGGCTGCGCACACAGGCCTCGATCTCGCCGAGCTCGATGCGGAAGCCGCGCACCTTGACCTGGTGGTCGTTGCGTCCCAGCACCTCCAGCATGCCGCCGGCGGACCAGCAGGCGAGGTCGCCGGTCCGATACAGGCGCCCGGAGGGGTCTCCGAACGGGTCGGGCACGAACCGGTCGGCGGTCAGCGCGGGACGGTTGAGGTAGCCGCGCGCCACACCCGAGCCGCCGATCCACAGCTCGCCGGTGACTCCTGGGCCGGCCTCCCGCCCATCCTCGTCGACGACGTGCAGTCGGGTGTTGGACAGCGACGTGCCGACCGTGACCCGGTCGGCCACGGCGTCGATACGGGCGGCGGTGGCCCACACCGTCGCCTCGGTCGGCCCGTACAGGTTCCACAGGGTGCCGCCGGTGGCGAGCAGGTCGCGGGCAAGCTGCGGATCGAGCGGCTCGCCGCCCGACAGCAGCACGCGGCCGTGCCCGTCCGTCCAGCCGGATGCCAGCAGCATCCGCCAGGTGGTGGGAGTCGCCTGTACGACGCTCACACCCGCCTCGGCGATGGTGGCGGCCAGCAGCTCGGGGTTGGTGTTGGCGGCCTGCGGCGCCATCACCACTGTCGCTCCCCGGGTCAGCGGCAGGAACAGCTCCAGGATCGAGATGTCGAACGACAGCGGGGTCAGCGCGAGGACCCTGTCGTCCGCCCCGAGGCCGGGGCGTTCGGCCACACTCCGCAGGAACGAGGCGAGCGCCGCGTGGTCGACGGCCACGCCCTTGGGCAGGCCCGTCGAACCGGAGGTGTAGATGACGTAAGCCAGGTGGTGCGGGTGTGCCACCGGGGCCACCTGTGCGGCAGGTTCCGCGCGAACGTCTTCACGTTCCGCGGGAATGTCCTCGACCAGCAGGACGTCGGCCACGCCGGACGCCAGGGCCTGCGCGCGGTGGTCCGTGTCGCACAGCCACAGCCCCGCCCCCGAGTCGGTGGTCATGTGCCGCAGCCGGTCGGCCGGGTAGCTCGGATCGAGCGGCAGGTACGCGGCGCCCGACTTGAGGATGCCGAGCAGGGCCACGACCATCTCGACCGAGCGGCCGAGACAGACGCCGACCAGGTCCTCCGGTCCGATGCCGCGTACCCGCAGCTCGGCGGCGAGTGCCGTGGCCCGCCGGTCCACGTCGGCGTAGGTGGCGCGGTGTGCTCCCGCGACGACGGCGACCGCGTCGGGTGTCGCGGCTGCCTGCTGCTCCCACAGTGCGACGAGGGTGGTCGGCGCCATGAACGATCCTTTCTCAGCCCCGTGCGGGGAAGGTGCGCGTAATCGTCTCTGCCAGCTGTCGTTCCGCACCGCGCACATACAGGTGGGGGGCGCCCGGGAACAGGCGCAGTTCGAAGTCGGCAGATGTGTGTTTGCGCCAGTCGGTGAGCTCCGTCTCGTCGACGCTGTGGTCGTCCGAGCCGGCCAGAACGGTCAGGGGACAGGGCAGGGGTGCCTCGGCCTGGTGCGTGTACGTCTCGCACAGCGTCAGGTCCGCGCGCAGCAGCGGCAGCAGCAGCTCCTGCAACTCGGGATCCACGCCGTCGAAATCGGCTGTGGCGAGCAGTTCGTCGTCCGGCAGAGTGTGCCGAGGGTCGCGGTCCGGCAGGCCGGGGGCGCGCATGCCCGACAGGAACAGGCGGTCGGGTAGGGGCGCGCCGAGTGCACGCAGCCGCCGGGCCGTCTCGAAGGCGATCAGGGAACCCATGCTGTGCCCGAAGAAGGCGTACGGCAGTTCCGTGTGGTCCGCGATCAGCGGCGCGAGCGCGCCCACGGCCTCGTCCAGGGACGTCAGGGCCGGTTCGGCGAACCGGTTCTCCCGGCCGGGCAACTGGACCGTACACACCTCGACGGAGTCCGGCAGGTAGTCCGCCAGCCGGTAGGCGGACGCGCCGGCTCCGGCGTGCGGAAAGACGAACAGGCGCCGCTGCGCGCTGAGTTCACGGCTGCCGAGCCCGCGCATCCAGGTCGCCGCGAGGCCAGTTGCCGTCATCGTGACACTCGCACGGAGAGCGGGGTCAGGTTGGTCCACACCTGCTCGATGTGGTCCAGGCACTCCTGGCGGGTGCCCTGCGTGCCGGTGGGGGTCCAGCCGGAGGGCAGGGCGCGGTCGGCGAACCAGACCGAGTACTGCTCCTCGTGGTTCACCACCACGGCGTACCGGTCCCCGGCGTCGGCGCGGCGCGGGGCGGGGGAGGCGCTCACGTGTCAGACCCCCACCCCGGTGAAGAAGTCGCTTTCGTGGTGGCCCCGGCCCGCGGCGATGACCCGGTCGTGCACCCACTTGCCGACGGCGAGGTCGAGTACGCCGAGTCCGAACGGCGAGAAGATCGCCGGGCGCCCGTGGTCCCGGCGCAGCCGTCCGCGCAGCAGGTCGCCGAGGGTGCCGTCGATGAAGTCCCGGTTGCCGGTGCGCTGTTCGGTCAGGTGCAGCGAGGTGCGCTCGCGTACGGCGTGATCGATGTCGTCGGTGAAGTTCTGGGCGGCGAGGATCATCTCGGGGGCGAAGTCGCGCAGGGACAGGTGCAGGACCACCGGGTTGTGCGCCAGCAGCCGGGTGGCGTGCAGGTGCGGTTCGCCGGCCACGGTGGTCAGCAACACCAGGTCGCAGTCGGTGAAGGCGTTCTCCACCGTGTCGGCGACCACGATCTCGGCCGCGGTGTGCTCGGCCATGACGGCGCCGAAGCGGCCCGCCGCCGCCGGGTCGAGGTCGAAGAGCCGGAAGCCGTCGATCTTCCAGTCGAGGTCACGCAGGAACCGCCATACGTGCTGGGCGATCAGACCCGTGCCCACGATGCCGACTCGGCGGGCACGGCGCGCGCCGAGCAGCGTCTGCGCGCCGAGAACCGCGGAGGCCGCGGTCCGCGTCGCCGAGACGATGGAGGACTCCATGCAGGCGAACGGGTAGCCGGTGACGCAGTCGTTGAGGATGAGCGTGGCCGAGGCGCGGGGGATTCCGTGCTGCGTGTTGTCCGGAAAACTGGCGATCCACTTGTTGCCGGCGACCTCGAACTCGCCTCCCAGATAGGCGGGCAGGGAGATGATGCGCGACCGGTTCTGGTGCGGGAAGCGCAGGAACGAGCTGTGCGGGTTCGAGCTCTGTCCGGCGTCGTGCGCGAGGTAGGCGGCACGGACGACCTCGAGGAGCTCCGGACGATGACGGTCCGTCTCGGCGGCGACGTCGCCCGCGCCGATCACGGTCATGGGCGGTGGGGCCAGGGTGGACACGGGGTGGTTCTCCTTCACTTGACGGCCAGGGCTTCGATACCGGGGGGCTGTACCGCTTCCGCGCGCACTTGCTGGACCCACGCGGGGTCGTAGACGGTCTGGGCGTATGCATGGCCGCGGTCGGCGGCGATGAAGGCGACCCGGGGACGACGTACACCGGATCGGGGTGCGCCGGGACGAGGTGCGCCGGGACGGTGACGTGCGAAGTAGTCCTGGACGGCGGCATAGGTGCTTCCGGTCGAACCGCCTGCGTACAAGCCGTACTTGGCGACCAGGTCACGGCAGGCCTCGACGGCGCGCACCTCGGAGACGATCTCGACGTGGTCGATCAGCGCCTCACCACACAGCGGCGGCACGATGCTGGATCCGATGCCGGGGATCAGGCGCTTCTTCGGCGGGCCCCCGAAGATCACCGATCCCTCGGTGTCGACAGCGATGACCACACAGCCCGGGTACGTCTCCTTGACCCGGTGGGAGAGCCCGGCGATCGTGCCGCCCGTGCCCACGCCGACGAAGAGGTAGTCGAGTGGACCGGCCTGCGCGATCAACTCGCCCGCGGTGAAGTGGTAATGCGCGTCGCGGGCGTCAGGATTGGCGTACTGGTTGGGCCAGTAGGCCGAGTCGAGGTCGACCAGGAGTTCCTGAACCCGGGACAGCCGGGACTTCAGGTAGTTGTCCGCCGCATCACGGATGGAAACCTTCTCCACTCGTTCGCACAGCAGCCGGAGTTGGGCCTCGGTGGCCTCGTTGCAGTTCGGATCGATGACCGGGACGAACGAGATGCCGAGCATTCGGCAGTAGAAAGCCAGGGCCAGCGCGAAATTGCCGGACGACGACTCGACCACTGTGGTGTCGCGCGCTATCTCCCCGCGACTGATTGCCTGTTCCAGAATCCACAGTGCCGAACGGTCTTTGGTGCTTCCGGCGGGATTGCAGAATTCCAGCTTGGCGACGAGGTCGCACTGCTCGTCCGCAAGGGGAATCAGCGGGGTTTCCGTGAGGCCTCTGCGGAGTTGCTTTGTCCGTTCCATCAGAAATTGATTAGCGCGCCTGTGGAGCATGGGCAGAGTGTGGCACGGGGTCGATCGAGGCGGCTCAACTGCGACTCAAGTGCGGTGCAGTAAAAGGGTGTCGGGGATAAAGGAGATGCTGGGCCGTCACTTCACAGGGCGCTGGAGACCAGGCGAATGCGCTGGAGGTCTGGCGCCGTCCGTAAGGCGCGAAGGGACTTCCCGTTGAGTTGATCAGATGAGCCTGCCCTGGGCTGGACGAGTACTTCCGAAGTACCGGACGGACGAAGCGGATCGGACTACCGGACGGACGAAGGGAACCGGACCTGCACGCTACGTTGAGCGCATGACCTACGTGGAGAACAAGACCGAACGCATCAGGCCGCAGCGGTTCCACGAGGCGGCGGGCGTTGAGGACTGGCGCGTCGTGAGCGAGGGGGCGTGTGCGTAAAATTCGCCTCAGTCGGAGCCTGGGCTTCGGGCGCATCTGATCCGGCCAAAGCACGAAGGCCGGAGCCCGCAAGCTACCCGTGGCAGCCGGGCTCCGGGCGGTGAGAGGCAGACGGCTGAACCAGGAGGCCGCTTTTGGGCGACTGGCGCGCTGCACTCTCCCATTCGGACAGCTCAAGCATTCCCGGGCGGACAGCGATCCTGCGTGTTAGGCGGCGCGGCTAGGTCACTTTCTGGAGCTCCCTGCGAGCCCTTCGACGAGCGTCCAGCATCACTCGTAGCGAGCCCACCATCGGCGGTGATACGGACCCGCGCAGCAACCGGTCTCCGCGCGCGAGCGCCGCATCAGCGGTCAACAGCTCGATCTCGATGACCGCCTCCAACAGCACCCCGTTGGGGTTCGCGGTCAGGGCGGGCAGTTCCTTGGCCGTGAGCAACGAGGCACGGGCTGCCTCGATCTGGCTTTCCAGCAGCTCCCGTACGCCCGGTGATTTGCGCCCTCTTGTGAGGTCTTGCTCCGTCACCGAGAAGTGTTCCAGCGTCTCCATCGGGATGCCCAGCCGCCCTTCGGCCAGGTCCTCGGCGAGGTCGTTCACGAAGTCCAGCCGCTGGCTGCCGTCGATGAACATCCGACACCCCGCCCGGAAGGTCCCGTCGTCGTACTCCGGGCCGAGCAGGGACGCGACCAGCATGAAGGCAGGCAGCGAATAGGCGTCGACATAAGCCTGATAGTCGGCCTCTGTGGCGAAGCCGGTGAAGTCCAATTCGGCGGCAGCGGTGGAGAGGTACTCCTGCACCACCTCCCGGAGCCGGGGGAACGCCGCCGTGGTGTGCAGCAGCGTGCGGATCAACGCATCGTTGCTCACGCCGCTGTCCAGCGCCTTGCGGACCGCCTGCTTCCACGACTCCCACGCGGCAATTCGCTGCGGCTTCGCGCCGGTGTCCAGCAGGTTGTCTCCGTTGTGCATCACCGCCGTTGCCGCCACCACATGGGGCAACACCGTCTTCGGCAGTAGCAGACGGGCCGCGAGATATGAGGCACGCCGAAAGCGCGCCACGGACTCCCGCTGCGCGCTGTAATGCCGCCTCAACTCCGCGTCTTGGATACCCGCAGCGTCCAAGCTCTGACTCCACGCGCTCATATGCTGATCGTAGGGGAACGCTTCGGGTGAGGGTGCCGCACGGGGCCGCCGGGCCATCCGAGAAGGCGTTTCCGGCGCGCCACTCGTTCTCTCGTTGGATCGCGGCGTGCCTGACCGGATAGCGAAGATCGTGACGCGACTGCCCCGCATGAAGAGGGTTGTTCAGGTCTGGGACGAAGCGGAGCAACGCCTCGCTGGGGGGTGCTGCCTTCTGGCGGAACTCGGGAAAGCGGTGGCGAAGCAGTACGGTTCCGCCGCCCCTCCGATGTGGCAGTACCGAAGTCTCTTCGACCGCGTCCCCTGCGTCTTCTAACCACCACGCCCGAAGTAGGCCACATCGAGCACGCAGTTCGGCTGGCGGCATCTGGGGAGCTGCCGAACTCGGTAAGTGAGTACTCCACCTGGGGAATCAGCGCGGGAGCGCCGAAGACCTCGACAGCAGGACG
Organism: Streptomyces sp. NPDC055013; assembly: GCF_053608645.1. Lineage (NCBI taxonomy): Bacteria > Bacillati > Actinomycetota > Actinomycetes > Kitasatosporales > Streptomycetaceae > Streptomyces > Streptomyces sp. NPDC055013. The sequence continues at coordinate 143,401 of NZ_JBSGVW010000004.1, read as the reverse complement.
CGTCCGCTCGCGCCCGCGAGCAGCAGTCCCGCCACCATGCAGACGAGGCTGAGGGCGGGGCCGGAGGTCCAGTCGACGTGGCCGGCGCGGGCGGTGAGGACGACGGTCAGGGCGACGCCGGTGCCGGGGAGGGCGATAAGGGCGGGGCGGGTTCGGGTCAGGTCGTCCTCGGCGAGGGCGCCCAGGATGCCGACTCCGAGGGCGAGGGCCCATACGCCGAGCGTCTGTGCGTCGAGGCGGTTGGTGTGCCAGGGCACGAAATCGGCCCAGAATCCGGGGCGGGCCAGCAGGCCGGTGCCGATGCCCAGCCATGCCGAGCCCAGTACGGCCAGGGGCGGTTTGGACCAGCCGGGCAGCGGCTCGGCGGGCGTGTCGAACTGCCGGGCGGGGACGCGGTGTTGCAGGGCCAGGGAGACCACGGCCCACACGCAGAGCAGGCCCAGGACGAACATCCAGCCCAGGCTGAACAGTACGGATACGACGGGACCGCCCTCGGCGATGTACAGCTGGCCCGCGCTCAGCAGGGTCACGGTGAACAGGCCGACCAGGACGATGGCCGACGGGTACAGCAGGGTGCGGACTTCCTCCCAGCGCTCCGCCCGGCCGACGGCGAACAGGCCCGGCGCGGTGCCCAGCATGGCGGCGCCGATCAGGCCCGGATTCAGTGACGCGGGGGAGGGCCAAGCACCGAAGACATGGCCGGTGAGGCCTACGGCCGCCAGGAGTCCACCGATGAGAAGGCCGGTCAGGGCAACCGCCGTGGACAGCATGGCAACGGCTGCGGTCAGCGGGCGTCCACCGGAGGCTGCCCGGGCGGGGGAGTCGGATGCCTGTGTCATGGGGGCTCCGGTTGTGGGGCGGGGGTCAAGCGACAGGGGAGGAGATGCGGGATGACGGCGTGGCAGCAGGGGCGGCGCTCGCCCGCTTGCGCAGCTCGCGGGCGTACATCACGCGCAGGCTCACCACGGAGGTGGCCGCCGTGGCGAGGACGCCGCAGCCGATGGCGAGGCCGGCGGAGAGTGCCGTGTGGTGGTCGAGACCGAGGGTGCGCTCGAAGACCGGGGTCGCGCATACGGACAGCACCGGGGCCAGGCACAGCGCCGTCAGGTGCAGCCGCCACTCCTCCCTGGGCCAGGTATGCCCCTGCCGTCCCGCGCGCCGGGCGCTGACGGCCATCACGGCGTAGGTGACGGCATACGGCAGCAGGTACGCGAGCAGCAGACGCCGCCCGACCGCTCCGAAGTCCAGGTACGAGTACACGATCCAGGCCAACGCGGCGGCGCCGGCCAGGTGGGCTGCGGCCAGCACCGGAAGCGGCGCCCACGACCCCGACACCCCGTCGACCGCTGTACGCCGGTCGAGTGTGCGTGAGGCGATGAGCGCGCCGAACGCGACCACCGACCCCAGATGCATGATCGCCACCTGGTTGATCTCTTCCATGGACAGTCCTGGCAACAGCCGCGGCAGGCCGCCCCACTCCAGGCGCAGCAGGGGTGCGGTCAGCAAGAAGCCGTAGCAGAGCAGCATCCACCGCTGGTGCAGGTCCGGGAAACCGCCGACGGCGGCCAGGATGCCGAAGGTCACGCTCTGCACGGTGCCCACCAGGATGGTGGCGAGCACGATCCAGAACGCCGCCCCGCTGAAGGCGTCTTCCGGAGCGGTGCGCGCCAGGTACAGTCCGGCGCCCGCCATCGAGGCGTACACCGTGACCGCGAAGACCACGCCGAGTATGCGGTGCACACGCGTACGTCGGCGTGCCGCCGTCAGCAGCTGCGCGGGTCCCAGGAGCATGAGCAGGCCGCCGAGCACCGAGTGCACGATCATCGGGATCAGGCTGTGCCGGTACGGCTCGATGCGGGTGGCCAGGGCGTCGGCGACGTAGCGCGGAGACACGGTCTGGGCCATGACCCACTCGCCGAACGCGGGGGCGCCGGGGCTGGCGTACGGCCACAGTTCGGTCATCGCGATCGGCGCGTAGGCGACGCACACGACGGTCACCGCGACAGCGGCCCCACGGCGCCACATGCTGCTCGTCGGACGGCGCAAGGCAACCCTCCTGCTCCTGGCCGCTGCTCGGCCGACCGATGGTCTCGATTGGATAGTCCAGGCTGGACTGTCGAGACGGTAGAGCGGGCTGTCGGCGAGGTCAACGGTCCGTCGCGGTCGGGAATCGTCAGGAATCCGTGGACGTGCGGTCGTTCCGGTGCCGCACCCATGTCCAGAAGTCGACCATCATCCGCTCATAACGGATCCCGAACTCCAGCGCCTCGCGTTGCCCGGGCGTCAGGAGTTCCCCGACCTCGTCGGCCAGTTCCTCGTACGAACGCAGCGCTTGCCGGTGCTCGTCCACCTGGACCGGGGACAGTACCTCCGGCCGCCCGCCGAACCAGAGCTTGAGGATGCCGCGCTCCCTGGCCTCCACCGGCACGAACTCCGGATCGGCGAGCCACTCCTGAAGGGCGGCGCGACCCTGTTCCGTCAGTGCCAGCACCCTGCGGTTGCGCCCGCTCTCCTGCCGTACGAGGGACAACAGCCCTGCCTCCAGCAGTCGGTCGCACTGGGCGTACACCTGCGCGTGCGGCACCGACCAGAACGGCGCCACCGTCCGCGCCGCCTCCCCCTTCACGTCGTAGGCGCTCGCCTCGCCCAGCTTGTCGATGATCCCGAGCACGAGGTACGAGGAGGTCGTCAACCGTACGTCAGCCATGGAGGGACGGTATCGCCACAGGTGGCGGCGGTGGGCTGAGTCCCAACGCTCCGCCAAAGGCGGGGAACGGAACATCCTGGCGGGGGTGTCGTCGTTGAGCCGCGCATGAAGATCATCGCTACCGCCGCGCTCGCCGGCGCTGCTCTCCTCACCGCCGTCATCCCCGCCTCGGCGGATGACGGGCCCATCGACTTCGGCATCTTCCAAGGTGTCAACGACACCAAGGGCTCGAATTCCACGGACTCGACCCCGGCCTGGGGGCAGACGAACAGCGAGTCGAACGGGACCGTCCCGAAGCCGGCGCTGGGAATGCTGGTGAACGACCTGCTCTCATCCGGCCGGCAGTGACCGTCCACCCCGGCAGACGCCGGCCGAGGCCCTGACGCTGGTACTCCACCCTGACGGAGATCTTGTTGATACGGCCGACGCGGCAGGCATCGCACACCACCCACACCGGCGTGCCGATGTCGTGTCCGGCCCCGTCGATCATCCGGATGCGGCGCCTGCCCGTCGGCCAGTGGAGGGAGCTCAGTTCCTGGCACCCGCTTCGACAAGGGGGCCCACATCCTCCCCGGCACCGTCACCGTCGCAGCCATCGGACTCTGGCTCCGACCATGGTCCGCAGGGCCGGCCCTAGTTGTCGAACCAGACCACCAGACGGACGTTCTCGGCCCCGTGGCGCTTGGCAAGCATGGCCATTACCGACCAGACGTCACCCCACTCCTCGTCACGCACGACCTGGCGCCGGGTGAGAGGTGCCTCCGGCGCGGACGGGCGTCTGATTGCCTCTGTGCTGTCCCAGTCAGTCTCGGCCAGTTCGGCCCAGCTGATCCACGATGGACTGTGCGCGTCCTAGTATTCCCACTCGAAGGCCCGCGTTGCAGCGCGTGAGGCGTCTCGCGGAAAGCCACGCTGCGCTGCAAGCAGCTCGAGGGATCGTCCACGGAAGCCGAAGAGGCAGCCGAAAGCGGCATAGGACCGGCCCTTGTGGACATGATCCAGAGCGATCGCCGGATGCCAGCGCAACTGCGGAGCACCGGTGCGTTGGCTGACGGAGGTGGCAGGTGGCGGCGAAGACGTGGGCTGCCAACGGAGGGCTGGTTCCCGGTGAGACGAGCCGGTTCTTCCTGGTGCTGAGCGCGTGGTCGTCTTCCTCGGCGCTGATCAGCTACAGCTTCACCCGGGCCGACCTGCCGGTTGCCTGCGCCTCTGAACCCTAGGGCCCTTTTCACGTTTCGGCCGGACGCCTTGCTGATCGCACGCAACCGACGACGAGCTGGACATCGCCGCTGTGATAGTCCTGAAGATCAGGTCGAGTTGGGAATCACCCTTCAGTCCTCGCGGTCGCGCAGGCCGACGCAGTCAAAGGCCCAGAAGGCCTCTGAGTAGACGAAAGTGCCCGTCATCCACGGCTCGTGAGCGGACAACCGGGCGACTTGAAACGCGGCTTCAGGGATCCGCAAGGACGGCGAACGAAAGCCCACCGCGCTGGCACCCTCGAAGCCGCGCGCGCCGTAGTAGCGCGGCGAACCCTCCAGGAATACCAACGGCACACCCCGGCTGTCGGCCGCATCGAGGGCGTGGGCGATGAGCTGCGTACCGATGCCCTGACGCTGGAACTCCGGGACCACGCCCAGCGGTGACAACGACAGGACGTCCACGATCCGGCGCGGAGCGTCCAACCGCGTCGCGCTCAGCAGGACATGCCCGACGACCCGGCCATCAACGACTGCGACGAAGGGCATCGGCGCCAATGCAGCCTCCGCAACGCGAAGTGCCTCCACGAGCCCGGGAACCCGATCGCTGTCACCGAACGCGCGCGTATGAACCTCGCGCACATCTACGTGATCGTCAGCCGTCTCTTGCCGGATCACCAGCCCGGCACCACCGGGAGCGATCCGGGAGCCTTCAGGCGCATCGCTGGATGTCATGGCCGCGAGGATAGATCGCGGGGCGGCTCATCCGCGCGACAATTGCGCACCAGGTCGTCAGCCTTCATGCTGCTCGAAAGGCCGGTCGATTCTGGAGGGCTGATCTTCCGTGGATCTACTCCAGTGATCCAGCGCGTTCCAGGTGGCGAAGGTGTGAGGGTGCTCAGGCCCCAGTACCCGCTGCCGAACTGGCAGTAGTTCGGCGATCTCGGCCGCTGCGCTCGCCGCGTCTCCCGATTCTCCCCGCCAACGCGCCAGTTGGTACCAGGTTTCGAGGGTGTCGGGGTGGTCGGGCCCCAGTACCCTCTCGAAGTCGGGTAGTAGCTCGGCGAAAGCTTCCGCGGAGCTGGCCGCGTTGCCTGCTTCTCCGCGCCAGAAGGCCAGTTGATACCGGGTGTGCAGGGTGTTGGGGTGGTCCTCTCCGTGCACCCGCTGCCGGACGGGGAGCAGTTCGGCGTAGTCGGCCGCCGCGCCTGCCGGATCCCCCGATTCTCCCTGCCAGCGGGCCAGTTGGTGCCGGGTAGCGAGCGTGTCGGGGTGCTCGGGTCCCTGGATGCGTTCTCGTATGGGCAGCAGTTCGGCGAAGTCGACGGCTGCGCCAGCCGGGTCTCCCGCACGTCCCCGCCAGAAGGCAAGCTGGTACCGGCCTGTGAGAGTTCTGGGATGCTCGGGGCCGCAGACGCGCACCCAGAGAGGCAGCAGTTCGGTCAGCGCCTCTGCGGCGCCTGCCGGGTCTCCCGCACGCCCCTGCCAGCGGGCGAGCTGTTGCCGGGTGGCGAGGGTGTCGGGATGCTCGGCGCCCAACACGCGTTCTCGTACCGGGAGCAGATCAGCCAGTGCCTCCGCCGTGCCGGCGACATCCCCCGATTCTCCCCGCCAGCGGGCTAGCTGGTTTCGGGTGGCCAGGGTGGCAGGGTGCTCGGGTCCCTGGATGCGTTCTCGTATGGGCAGGAGCTCGGCGAATGCCGTCGCTGCGCCTGCCGGATCTCCCGCCTCTCCCTGCCAGCGGGCCAGGTTGTGCCGGTTGGCGAGGGTGTCGGGGTGCTCAGCCCCTAGCACCCGTTCGCTGATGGGCAGCAGCTCAGCCAAAGACTCCGCAGTAGCGGCGGCATCCCCTGCCTCCCCTCGCCAGACGGCCAGCTGGTGCCGGGTGGCGAGGGTGTCGGGGTGCTCAGCCCCTTGCACCCGTTCGCTGATGGGTAGCAGCTCAGCCAAAGACTCCGCAGTAGCGGCGGCATTACCTGCCTCCCCCTGCCAGACGGCCAGGTTGTGACGTGCCGCGAGGGTGTCGGGGTGCTCGGTTCCCAGCGCCCGCTCCAGGAGAGGCCGGAGCTCGGCGAATGCAGCCGCGGCGCCTGCGGCATCCCCTGAGCGACCTCGCCAGAAGGCCAGATCGTGCCGCGTGGCGTGGGTTTGGGGGTGGGCGGGGCCATGCAGGCGCTCGCGGATGGGCAGCAACTCGGCGAGCGCTGCCTCGGCTCCGGCGGCATCCCCTGTCTCTCCCCGCCAGCGAGCCAGTTGCTGCCGGGTCGTGAGGGTGTTGGGGTGCTCCGCTCCGCGAACCCGCTCCATGAGGGGCAGGAGCTCAGCGAACGCCGCTGCGGCACCGGCTACTTCCCCTGCCCGTCCCCGCCAGGAGGCGAGGTCGTGGCGGGTGGTGAGAGTGTCAGGGTGTTCAGCGCCGAGGACCTGCTCCCGGACGGGCAGGAGCTCGGCGAAGGCCTTGGCGGCTCCGGCTGCATCCCCTGCGCGTCCCCGCCAGGAAGCCAGGTTGTGCCGGGTGGCGAGGGTGTCGGGGTGCTCCGCTCCGCGGGCCCGCTCCACGAGGGGTAGGAGCTCAGCGAACGCGGTCGCGGCACCGGCTGCATCTCCTGAGCGGCCCCGCCAGAAGGCCAGTTCGTGGCGGGTGGTCAGGGTGTAAGGATGCCCGGCGCCCCGGACCCGCTCCATGAGGGGCAGGAGGTCAGCGAACGCGGCCGCGGCACCGGTCACTTCCCCTGCCTGCCCCCGCCAGAAGGCCAGGTCATGCCTGGTGATGAGGGTATGGGGGTGCTCGGCGCCGAGGACCTGCTCGCGGACGGGCAGAAGCTCGGCGAGAGCGATGGCGGCACCGGCTACTTCCCCTGCCTGCCCCCGCCAGGTGGCCAGGTCGTGGCGGGTGGTGAGAGTGTCAGGGTGTTCAGCGCCGAGGACCTGCTCGCGGACGGGCAGGAGCTCGGCGAGAGCGATGGCGGCACCGGCTACTTCCCCTGCGCGTCCCCGCCAGGAGGCCAGGTCATGCCGGGTGGTGAGAGTGTCGGGGTGTTCGGCGCCCTGCACCCGCGCCACGACGGGCAGCAGCTCAGCCAGCGCCTTCGCGGCACCGGCCGCATCCCCCGCTTCCCCACGCCAGAAGGCCAGCATGTGCCGGGTGGCGAGGGTGTCGGGATGCTCAAGGCCGTGCAGGTGAACGCAGGCATTCAGGCGGGAGGTGTACAGCCGGATGGCCTCGCGGAAGTCACCTCCCTCGGCTGCCGCTTCGGCGGCTGCCCGCAGGGCGGTGAGATCGTCCGCGGCGCTGGGGCTGGATGCAGGGTTGTCCGGTGTGTTGTTCCGGACAACCTCTTCTGTAAGGACGTCTTCGACGAGGTCGTGAGTGATCCGCCGCAACGTCTGATCGTCGCGGTCATTGACGGCCACGACCCGGGCCAGTGCCTCGTCGATGTCGTCTCCGACCGGATCGGTGGTGGCGAGATGGGCGGCCCCGAGAACAGGGTCGTCGTATCCCGTAATGGTGTCGCTGGTGGCACCCGTACGCAGCCGGTCGAGTTCGTCGGTGAGCTGGTCGACCTGGGCTTGGACTCGGGCGGCGAGCTCCTCGGCCTGGCGTTGCTTCTCCTGGGCGCGTTGGAGTTCCTGCTGGGCGCGCTGTTCCTGTTCTTGAGCGCGGGTGAGCTGCTGCTGAGTCTGCACAAGTGCGCCGGCGTCGGCGTGTGCGGCGTGCAGTTGGTCGCGTTCGCTGGTCAGGTCGGTGATCCGCCGCTCCAACCCATTGATCATCGACAGGAGGACCATGACGAGTTTCGCGGAGTTCCCGGCCGCCTCGCGTAATTCGTTCTGCTGTTCCAGGGAGCGGGTGAGCCGGTCGTAGATCTCGACCTGCTGGGCCCGGACCTCGGCGAGTTCGAAAGCGGATGTGGCGGAGGGTTGAGGCTTCACCGGCGAGGGGTGAGCGGCGGCCCGCAGCAGCTTCCCGGCTTCGGCCATGCGGCGTTCCCGCAGCCTCGGTTCGGGGACCGTTGCGCGGATCAGTGCGGACACAAACTTCTTGTCGGGGACCTTGCCGCCGAGATAGTCGCTGATCCGGGTCTTGGAAACGTGGATCTCGCCTGCCAGCCCGTTCAGGGTCTTACCGCTGGCGTCGACCTGTGCGCGCAGAAAGTCGGCGAGTGCGTTTGCCTCCGCGCTCTCGGCCCGGATCGGCCCCCACGGCCTGCCTGCCCGCCCCGCCATCGGTGATTCCCCCTTGCCACGTCGGGCTTCGTTGTCCGCGACTGTCCCGGAACAACCCTCCGTTTTCCGGACTCTACCTGCGGCAATGTCACGGACGGGCGTGAACTACTCAACCGCGCGGCACAGTTGCCTCACCGCACACCGCGGACCCCATCGAACCCCGACCACAGGAGGCTTCCGTGCTGCCCGTTTGGCTGCCCTCGCTGCGTACCGTGGGCGCGCTCCAGCGCGTTCTGATCGTTGCCCTCCTCACCCCCGCCGTTCTCGTGGCCCTCGCTGCGGTACTCCCGGCCCTGGCCCTGCTGCCGTTCCTTCCGGGCGGCACCGACCGCGCAGTCAAGCTGCTGACCGCGCACACCCGGTACTTGAGCACTCTGCTGACCAACAGCCGCCCCGCACCGTGAGCGGTTCGGACGGCCGGAGCCTGGGAGATGGCGCGGGCACAAGCCGAGGTTGGCCAGCGGGCGGCCGGCGGCTGCTTCGGTCGTTCAGGGTCGATGGAGGTTGTTCAGGGCCCGGCGCGGCCGGGCTGGAAGGCGCGGGATGCCGACGGGCTGGCAAACGGCGTCATAGGGAAGCCCCGGCTGGACGGGGGAGACCAGCCGGGGCCGTGTGTGGTGTCGTGCGGAGGGCGGTCGCCTCTCGGCGGGAGGCTTCACGGGGCTTCAGCCGGACGATCGTCCCCATGGGACATGGGTGAGGCCCGGGGACCCTGTCCCCTCCGCAGCCACATATAGAGGAACGGTCTGCCGCGATGGGATGTTCCTTCCCCCGCCGGGGTTCGCTGTGAGGCGGGCACCCGGCCTCACAGCTGCGGGTCACTTGAGGAAGTCGGCGACGAGGGTGGCGAATTCGTCGGGAGTGGCCAGTTTGATTCCGAGGTCTTCGGCCTTGGCCTGCTTGGATCCGGCGCCGTCTCCGGCGACGACGAGGGTGGTCTTCTTGGAGACGCTGGAGGAGGAGCGGCCCCCGGCGCGTTCGATGAGCTCATTCATCTGGTTGCGGCTGAGCTTCTCCAGTGGGCCTGTCATGGCGCCGGTCACGACCACGGTCATGCCGGTCAGCGGGCCTCCCGCCGCCTGCGTCTCTTCTGTGCTGCTGTCGGCCGCGGGGGTGGGCGGGGTGGCGCCGGGTTCGGTCATGTTCACCCCGGTGGCGGCGAGTTTGTCGACGAGCGGGGCGAGTTCGGCGAGTTCGGCGACGATCGAGGGGGCCTTCTCGGTGCCGATGCCCTCGACCTGCTGCATCGCGTCGGCGTCGGCGGCACGGATGTTGTCCATCGTGGCGAAATGCCGGGCGATCCGGCGGGACATGGAGCGGCCGGTGCCACGCAACCCGAGCGCGCACAGCACCCGCGACAGTGGCTGCTGCTTGGCCGCGGAGATGGCCGTGAGGAGGTTGTCGGTGCTGGTCTCGCCCATCCGCTCCAGGCCGAGCAGCTGCTCGCGGGTGAGGGTGAACAGGTCGGCGAGGTCGGCGACGAGGTGGGCGTCGACGAGCTGGACGATGCGAGTGGTGCCGAGGCCCTCGATGTCGAGCTGGTCGCGGCCGGCCGCGTAGGACAGGGCGGCGACCAGGTGGCAGTTGCGGCCCATCGCGCAGCGCCAGCGCTGCTCGCTGGTGTCGATGTCGGCACCGCACCGTGGACACGCCGCGGGGAAGACGATGGGCTGTTCGTCGCCGGTGCGCAGGTGGGCGACGGGCGCTTCGATGCGGGGGATGACGTCGCCGGCCCGGTGGACCATGACGTGGTCGCCCAGGCGCAGGTCGCGGCGGGTGATGTCGGCCGGGTTGTGGAGGGTGGCGTAGGTGATGGTGGCGCCGTCGATCTCGACCGGTTCCAGGACGGCGCGCGGGGCGATGATGCCGGTGCGGCCGACGTTCCACTCCACCTCGAGCAGGCGGGTGATCTTCTCGACGGCGGGGAGTTTGTAGGCGATCGCCCAGCGCGGGGCGCGTGTCCCGGATCCGGCGGTCTGCTGGTCGGCGGCAAGGTCAGCCTTGATGACGACGCCGTCGATCCCGAACGGCAACCCGGGTCGCAGGGCGGCGATCTCATGCACGCGGGCCAGCACGTTTTCGACGTTGTCGGCGATGGAGCCGGGCACCGCGGTGGTGGCAGTGGTGTTCACCCCGTACGCAGCGGCCCGCGCCATCAGGTCGCTGTGTGCGTTCTCGCCCAGCCGCGCGGCAAGCGTCGTTTCGGTGTCGGGCAGGGGCAGCAGGCCGTACCCGAAGAATGTCATCGGCACGGTGTAGGCGCGCTCCTTCGCGCGCAGGGTGCCCGCCGCGGCGCCGCGCGGGTTGGCGAACGGCTGCCCGCCGTGCGCGGTGCGAACCTCGTTGGCGTGTTCGAACTGGGCGGTTGTCATCAGGACTTCGCCCCGCACCTCGACTGTGACCGGCTCGGCGAGTTCGTCCGGCAGGCCCTCGATGGTGCCGATCGCGTGCGAGACGTCCTCCCCGGCCGTCCCGTCGCCGCGGGTGATCAGCTGTCTCAGGCGGCCGTGGGAGTAACGGGCGGCGATCGCCAGGCCGTCCAGCTTCGGTTCGACACTGAAACTTGCGACCTCGTGTCCGATCCTGCGGGCCAGCGAGGCGGTCCAGGCGGTGAACTCCTCCGGCGAGAACACGTTGTCCAGGCTCAGCATCGCGACCGTGTGCGGGACGTCGCCCTCCGTGGCGCCGCCGGCGACCTTCCCTGTCGGCGAGTCCGGCAGCACCTGCTCGGGATGGTCGGCCTCCCACGCGGCGATGCCTCGGACCAACCGGTCGTAGGAGTCATCGTCCAGCATCGACGTACCGTCCGCGTAGTACGCGGCCGCCGCCTTCACCGCATCCTCGACAGCCTGCGCATAGGCGGCGGCATCCACGATCACTGCACCTGGTGTGGTCATGCCCGCTATCCTGCCTGCCACCACTGACAATGCCCCTGGCCAGCGTGGATCTCACGGTGTCAAGGCAGGCATGGGGGCCGGGCCAGGCCGCTACTGCAGGGCGCGGACCGCGGCGGAGAACACCGGGGGCATCCGGGACGCCGCAGGGACGATGAGACGGGCGGCGCCAGGACGACGGCACGCGGCCAGTAGGGCGCCGGTCAGCAGCCGGTGGCGCCGGGTCAGCCGGGTCCAGGCGCGCTCGTATGCGGCCGGTTGTCCGGCTGCCAGGCACCGGATCGCGGCTTCGGAGGTTGCCAGCGCGAGGGCGATGCCTTCGCCGGTGAGGGCGTCGAGGTAGCCCGCGGCGTCGCCGACGAGCAGGACACGGCCGGCGGTTCTGTGCCGCACGCGCTGTCGCAGTGGTCCGGCGCCGCGTACCTCCGTTGCGGCCGGGCCGCGCAGCGACGGGGTGAGGGTCGGGAAGGCGGCCAGGTGTTCGTCGTATCCGCGGCGGCTGCTGCTGAGGATCGCGACGCCCACCAGGTCGTGGCCGATCGGTGTCACGTAGGCCTCGCCATGCCGGGACCAGTGGACCTCCACGTAGTCCGTCCACGGTTCGACGAGGTAGTGGCGGCGCAGTCCGTAGCGGCCGTGCGGGCGGGCCGGCATGTCCAGCCCCAGGCCGCGGCGCACCGGGGAGTGCAGGCCGTCGGCGGCGATCAGCCAACGCGCCGTGGTGCCCGCGGCTGTGACCGTGTCCGCGCTCTGGCGCACCTCGCCCACCTTGCCCGGCAGTATCCGTACGCCGAGGTCGAGCGCCCGCTGGTGCAGTGCGGAGTGCAGCGACGTGCGGCGGATCCCCAGCCCACTGTGACCGCGGAAGGACGCTTCGGCGCGGGTGGTGCCGTCCACGTAGCGGATGCCGCGCAGTTCGCGGCCGGTGACCTCGACGCCCAGTGCTCGCAGCGCGGCGACTCCGCCGGGCATGACTCCTTCTCCGCAGGCCTTGTCCACAGGCGTGGTCCGCGGTTCGACGACGACGGCCTCCAGTCCGGCGAGCGCGGCGTGGATCGCGGCAGCCAGCCCGGCGGGTCCGCCGCCGGCCACCAGTACGTCGATCATGCCGACGCGGGCGTGGTCGTGGTGGCCAGTGCCTGGTTCTCGCAGCGGACGCGCACGGTGAGCAGGGCGGCGTTGAGTGCCGTGAAGGCGGCCGCGGTGGTCCAGGCGGTGTGGACGAGGGGCAGGGCCACGCCCTCGGCGACGACGGCCACGTAGTTCGGATGCCGCAGCCACCGCCACCGGTAGGGGCCGCCCGTCACCAGCGGTAGACCGGGTACGACGATCACCCGGGTGTTCCATCGGGGGCCCAGGGTGTGGATGCACCACCACCGCAGTGCCTGGGCGCCCGCGAGCACGGCCAGCATCGGCCAGGCCAGGGCGGGTACGAAGGGCCGGTCGGCCAGCCATACCTCGGTCGGGCAGGCGATCAGCAGGCCGGTGTGGAGGGCGACCATGGCCGGGTAGTGGCCCTGCCCAGTCTCGGTCGCGCCGCGGGCGGTGGTCCACCGTTCGTTGCGGCGGGCGACGACGAGTTCGGCGACACGCTCGGCGGCGACGGCGGCCACCAGTAGTCCGTACCAAATCATGTGTCCTTCCTGTCCTTCCTGTCCTTCGTGTCCTGCGAGGTCCGAACTACCAGCGCAGCAGGACGAGTTCGCAGGCGAAGCCGGGCCCCATCGCCAGCAGCAGACCCGGCGTGCCCGGCGGCGGGCGGCGTTGGGCCAGGGTGTCGCGCAGTACGTGGAGCACCGACGACGAGGACAGGTTGCCCACGTCCGCGAGGTGACGCCAGGTCACATCGAGTGCCTCCTCGGGCAGGTCGAGGGCATCGGTGACGGCCTGAAGGACCTTGGGGCCGCCGGGGTGGCACACCCAGGCCGTCACGTCCTTCGGCTTGATCCCGTGATCGCTGAGGAACCCCTCGACGTCATCGGCGAGGTAACGGCGCACCACATCGGGGACCTTCGGGTCGAGGATGACCTGGAAGCCGGTGTTCTTGATGTCCCAGCCCATGACGCGCCCGGTGTCCGGATACAGGTGACTGCGGGAGTCCACGATCGTCGGGCCGGCGGTCTCTTCCGGGCGGCGCGGGCGTTCCCCACCGCACGCGACGACCGCGGCGGCGCCGTCGCCGAACAATCCGGTTGCGACCAAATTGGCCATGGAGGCGTCGTTGCGCTGGAAGGTGAGCGAGCACAGTTCGACCGACAGCAGCACCGCCACGTGGCCGGGACGGCCCAGCAGGTAGTCGTGCATGCGGGCCAGGCCGGCGGCGCCGCCGGCACAGCCCAGGCCGAACAGGGGGAGCCGCTTGACGTCCGGCCGCAGTCCGAGGCGGCCGGACAGCCGTGCGTCGATCGAGGGGGTGGCAATGCCGGTGACGGAGGTGAAGATCAGTAGGTCCACGTCGGCGGCGGTCAGGCCGGCCGTATGCAGCGCGCCTCGGACGGCCTTGGCGCCCAGGTCGGTGGCGGCGGGGATGAAGACGTCGTTGGAGGTGCCGAATCCGTCCAGTTCCCCGTACTGGTCGAGCGGCAGGGTCATGTGCCGCGACCTGACTTTCGTGCTGCGGTGCAGCCGGTCCAGGACCCGGCGGTCGCTTCCCTTCGGCAGACAGGTACGGGCCACCATGTCGGTGATCTCGGACTGGGGGCGACGGTGCGGTGCGAGGGCACCGTGAACGGCGGCGATCCGCGTCATGTGGTTCCCGTCCGGTTACCGACTGGGGTGAGTTGTTTCCCACGTGTTCCCCGGATCGGGCCTTGAACACCATGGATCGCCCGTCCGGCCGTTCGCCACGGGGCGCGTGCTCGAGCCTGGTGGGGTCGGGGCGCCTACGATCGGCCGGGTGGGCACTCCCGAGCAGTCGACGGTCTGCGGCCCGGCCGCGAGTTGGGCCGGCCGGGTGGGCGGCCTGGCCGGATCGTGCCACCCCGGGCCTGTCGCGGCGGTCACCGCCTTGATGGTCGCGCTCGCCGTCACCGCCGGCCAGGGCGCCGCGCGTTGTGTCCTGACCGCCGCCGCTGTGCTGGCCGGACAGTTGTCCGTCGGCTGGTGCAACGACGCGTTCGACGCGCGCCGGGACATCGCCGCCGGCCGCCGGGGCAAACCCGTTGTCGACGGCACAGTCGGCGTGACGGAGGTGTGGGTGGCCGCGTATGTCGCGCTGGCGCTGTGCGTGCCGCTGTCGTTCGCCTGTGGGCTGTGGGCGGGCGCCGTTCACCTGGCCGGGGTGGCGGCGGCGTGGGCGTACAACCTGCGGCTCAAGGCAACAGCGTGGTCCTGGGCGCCGTACGCGGTGGGTTTCGCCGCGCTCCCGGCGTTCGTGGCGCTGGGGTTGCCGGGGCAGCCATGGCCGGCCTGGTGGGTCGTCACTGCCGGGGCGCTGCTGGGAGTTGGCGCGCATCTGGGCGATGTGCTGCCGGACATCCGCGGGGATCTGGCGACGGGCGTACGGGGCTGGCCGCACCGGCTGGGCCCGGATGGCGCGCGGCTGCTACTGCCGGTGCCGCTGGTGGCCGCGTCCGCGGTGCTGGCGCTGGGGCCCGCAGGACCACCCGGCAGATGGGGAACTGCGGCGCTCGCGGTGGCCGGCCTGGTCGCGGTGGCGGGGACGGTGCTAGGACGCCGGTGGGAGCGGGCGGCGTTCGCGGCAGCGGTCGCCGTGGCGGTGGTGGACGTGGCGTTGCTGCTGCTGCGCGGCACCGGGATCGCTTGACCGCGCTGCCTCAGCTCAGGGTCGGGTCACCCCCCTTGTCGGCTAGCCGCGCCAGTTTCTCCAGGGGAGAGAGAGGCCGGTCAGTACGAACGGCAGCTGACCCGCAAGACATCGCCAATCTTGAACTGCTGTTGGTCGATGCCCTTGCCCATGCGGAAGTCGGCCATTGGAGGCAAAGAGTCTGCCGGGAGGCGGTGAAGGCCGCTGGGGGGCGTTACTGGTTCCTTGGGGGCGCGCTGGGTACGGCTGGCTGCGCCGAACCTGTCGCCAGTGTTGCGGCAGGTAGCAGCGGGAGAGGGGTTGTGAAGACGCTCGGTCTTCCTCCGACTGACTGGTGACGGTCGGGATCAACAGCCTCCGAGTGCTGCCGTTGCGATCAGGGTTGCCGTTGCCGCCATCCGAAGGGTCGGCCGAGGTGCGGTCGCTCACGGCGCTCCAGGAAGTGACGGATCCGGAGGGATCCACGCCAGGCGCCGTCCGGCGGATCATGTGGCCGTGATGGCACCAAGTCAGTTCTCGCGGACCGGACTGCGCCCGGTTGCGCGGCGGTTCTGCCCCTCGGGCATGGGCAGAACCGCCAGTGCGGTGTCTGCAATGTTCCGCAGCGTCTCCGGGGCCAGGCCTGCCTTGCCTACCGCCTCGATACCGCGGACCACCGTCAGCAGCAGTGCCGCCAACCGCTCCGGATCCGCAGCGCTATCGATGTCGCCGTGGCGCTGGGCGGCGCTGATCTCCGTCCGCAGCAGGGTCAGCAGTGCCGTCATGGTCTCGGCCGATCGTTCGGCGACCGTCGGATCGTGCTGTGCCAGTTCCGCCGCGCCCTTGGCCAGCAGGCACCCGCGACGCTCGGTGTCGGAGGCGGTGTTCTCCGCCATTAGGTGCACGTAGTCCGACAGCCGGGCCAGGGCCTCTGCGTCAGGGCCACCTGCCAGCCGCTCTTCGGCCACCTCGGCGACTGCGGTGCACCAGTCGCCGAACACGCGGTGGAACAGCTTGCTCTTATCGCCGAATGCGCCGTACAGGCTGCCCTTGCCCAGGCCGGTCGCCTGGCCGATGTCGTCCATCCGGGTTCCTGCATAGCCGGTCGCCCAGAACTGTTCTCGGGCCTGCTCCAGGACTTGGCGTTCGTCGAACGCGCGTGGTCTCGGCATGGTCTCAGCCTATCCATTCTTGACTCGATCGTCCATTACTGCCTACGTTATGGACGATCCATTCCACAACTGAAGGGGTTCGACATGCCAGGCGTGCTGCAGGAGAAGGTGGCTGTGATCACCGGAGGTACCAGCGGGATCGGGCTGGCCATCGCCCACCGCTTCGTCCGGGAAGGCGCACGGGTCTTCGTGACCGGCCGGGACGTCGACCGCCTCGAAGCGGCAGTCAAGGAGTTGGGCCCCGCGGCCACCGGCGTACGATCCGACGTCTCGGTCCTGGCCGACCTGGACACGCTCTACGCGCAAGTCCGCGAGGAGGCCGGACGCATCGACGTGCTGGTGGCCAACGCGGGTATCGTCGCGGACGCCGCGCTCGGCGCCCACACCGAGGCGAACGTCGACCTGACGCTCGCCGTCAACGTCAAGGGCCCACTATTCACTGTTCAGAAGGCGCTTCCGCTGCTGGCGGAGAACGCCTCCGTCCTGGTCGTCGGCTCGAGCAACAGCGTGCGGCCCAATGAGCAACTCGAGGTCTACAGCGCCTCGAAGGCGGCGGTGAGCAACCTCGTGCACAACTGGGCCCGGCAGTCGCGGGAGCGCCGATTCCGGGTCAACGTGCTCAGCCCGGGACCCACGCGGACCCCTGGCCTGCTGGGCGCCGCAGGGCCGGACGTCGACCAGTTCGCCGAGGCCGTCGTGCCACTGGGGCGGCTGGCCGACGCCGAGGAAATCGCCGAGGCCGCCCTCTTCCTGGCTTCGGAGGCCTCGTCGTTCGTCACCGGCGCCGAACTCTTCGCCGACGGCGGCTACACCCGGGCCTGAACCACGGCCGGTGGTGCGCATCCGGCTCCCTCGAAGCTTTGGGGCGCACTCCCGGCCGCGCGTTGTGCGTCGTACGAGGCCCAGTGCGCCGGGAGCAACGAGATCGGGCTCTCCGTGACCTGGTTGACGAAGAGCAGGACCACGGCTTCGTCCGGGGCGGCCGAGGCCATCCCCTTCGGCGCGGTCATCGCACCGCAGATTGGCAATGGGTCGCGGAGCAGTACCGCCCTCGCCTCCGCCTCCGTCGTGTAGGGGCCACCACCCAGCTGGTTGGCTGACGGACTTCCGCAGCCCACCAGCTCCTGCAGCCGGGTCTTGCCGACTGCTACCACCAGCGATGCCGGTCGCTCGCGATCCGCCTGTGCCCGAGGGGCTGCACCGCGCGGGCATTGCCCCGGGGCAAGACCTTGCGGTAGTGGTTCAGCGCGGCGGCGGAAGCCTGTACGGGGTGGCTCAGCACCGACCAGCGGACACCCGGGACGTACGGGCAGACGGTGGTGGACCCGAGATAGCGATAGGACTCGGTACAGGTCGGCAGTAGCGCGTCGAGCTCTACTCTGGGCACGTCCCAGGGGTCTCTACCTCGGCGCGCCGAGCTGAGCAGCCGGTCCAGGGGGGCGTTCGGCTCCCCAGGATGGACGAAGATGCCGACCACTGCATACTCGCTGCCGCTCTCCCCGGACACGGTTCCGTCCTCGACGGACCGTACGTACTTCATGTGCTGCTCCATCGGCAACGCCACGCCGCCGACGGTGTGCTCGGAAGGCGTGTGCCAGTGCACGTCCGCCAGGATGAATACGTCAGCGCCGATGGTAAGCCGGCACTCCTGCCCCGGCGGCGGTTCGGCCTTCACCGCTCCCTCGTCATCCCGGACGCAGTCGGCAGGTGCGCCATCGGCGGTCTGCCCACCGCTGGTTGGCCCGCCGTCGTGCTGACGACGCCGCGGGTCGTCAAAGTGCAGACGCATGGTGAGCGTTGCCGGGTGCTGGAACCGCAGCGGCGGCAGGACCGAAACGTCGGTGGCCTGCGGGCGAATGTCGACTGGGCTCTGCGACAGCGACGGCTCCGGACTGCCGGAAGCGGATGGAACGGGCGCGGTGAGGGACATAGGCGAACACCTTCGACTCGGCAGGCGGACGGCCGGGCACATGATCACCGCATAACTCCCCTGTCCGCCGCTCTGAACACCAAAGGTCACCTGGAGTGCTGAGGCCGGACGGCACGGCCTTGACGAATACATGAGGACCGGCAACGGCGGAGGGATCTTTGCCCAGTCCGGTGATGTCTTCGGGTACCAGGGTGTCTGCTTCTGGGACGGCTCAGAGCTGATGAGCGGCCGGCCCAGGGCGATCAACTTCCAGCAATCCGACTGCCCCGACGAGTGTCTGAAGCCCTGAAAGCCGAGCACCTACACGTCGGTTGCGGGGCGCCACAACCGCACCGTACCGCCGACGGCAAGCCGACCCTCGCACCCAGCAAGGCACTCGGAACATGGGTGCCGAACCACTTCGTCTCCGCGCGGACGGCTGCCGACTGAGCCGATCAACATGCGGGGCGAGCCGTCAACCTCTCGGTCCCACATCAGGGCACCTGGCGTCGGCCGCCCCGTAGTGCGCGGCGACTTACCATGATTGAGACAGGTGTACGAATTGATGTCGGGGAGGACGCCGTGGCTGTCTATGAACTCAAGAACCGCCTGGTCGTCGGTATCGCCTCCAGCGCACTGTTCGATCTGGAAGAGGCGGATGCCGTCTTCCGCAATCAGGGGGAGGAGGCCTACCGCGCCTACCAGGAGGAGCACCTGGACGACACGCTGGACAAAGGGGTCGCCTTCCCCTTCATCCGCAGGCTCCTGTCCCTCAACGACCTCTCACCCGACGACCCTCTCGTCGAAGTCATCATCCTGTCCCGCAACGATCCCGACACCGGGCTGAGGGTCATGCGATCCATCCAGTCCCACGGCCTGCCGATCAGCCGGGCCATCTTCATGCAGGGCCGCTCTCCCTACCGCTTCATGCCGGCCCTGAACATGTCCCTGTTCCTGTCCGCGAACGAGACCGACGTCCGCGAGGCCGTCACGCTTGGGCTGCCCGCCGGCCGCGTCCTCGGCCCTGCCACGGCCGACCAGGACGATGACCAGGACCTGCGGATCGCCTTCGACTTCGACGGAGTCCTCGCCGACGACGCATCGGAACAGATTTACCAGGCCGACGGCATCAAGGGCTTTCACTCCCACGAGACGACGAACGCCGCCACCCCGCACGACCCGGGGCCGCTACGGGACTTCCTCGCCGGGATCAACCGGCTCCAGCAGCGCGAAGAAGAAGAGCGGGCACAAGACGCCGACTACAAGATCCGCGTCCACGTCTCCCTCGTCACCGCCCGCAACGCACCCGCCCACGAACGCCCGGTGCGCAGCCTGAAGAACTGGGGCGTGACCGTCAACGACGCCTTCTTCCTCGGCGGCATAGACAAGAGCACGATCATGGAGGTGCTCCGGCCCCACATCTTCTTCGACGACCAGGTCAGCCACCTGACAGGCACAGCCCGCAGCACCCCCAGCGTGCACGTCCCCTTCGGGAAGATAAACGAACCCGGCCGCCCGGCGCCGGAGAAAGCGCAGCAGTGAGCCTCGGGTAGGACAACGCCGACCTCGATGACGAAGCCGGCCGATCTGCGACGACGTAACCGCCCTTTCACGCAGGGCCGTTGGTCGAGCCGAGCCGGATCCTCTTGCCCCCGATTGCTGCGGGGCAATACATCTAGGCGCTGCAGTAGACGGTGAGGATGTCTTTGGGTAGTGCCGTGACGTAGGAGTGGGCGCCGGAGGGAAGGTGCTGCTGTCCGTTGGTGCCAGCAGAGGCGTACAGTCCGGGCTGGGCGATGACGGTATTGAGGCGCGGACGCAAGTACGACGCGCGTCCGCAGCAGTGCATCCATGCCGCACTCGAAGGCCCGTCTGTGAGTAATAGCCCGTCCAAGCGCGGCGGACTGCTCCACAGCAATTGTCTCCCTTGTAGAGGAAGGCAGCGGAGTGTCCCAGTGCGGTCGACGCACTCCGCAGCGCCTACCGCTAGCTAGGTGCAGCCGATTCAGCAAGCAGGGCTGCGGGCGGCAGTGATCCATTCAGGGCTCAGCCCTGCACAGGCCGTCAGGGTCACCGTAATGATCACGAGCTACCAACGGTAGAGCGCCTGCAGGCACACCCGGCACCCCTGGGCGGGGCAACCATACGAAGAGCCGACCACGTTCCGCAGAACAACGTAGGAGCGTCAGTTGACCAGTTGAGATTGCTTTGCGCGCCTACCCCGTCAGCCCGATCGGCCGTGCTGTCAGCGCTCTGTGTCATGATGCGGACGCGTCCCAGGGGAGTGGGCCGCGGTCACTGATTGCCAGGGGGTTGGGGATGGGTGCGGGTACGGAGCCGGACGGTTCGTCCAGGTCCGACGAGGAGTGGGAGCGGTTTCTGCGCGAGTCGGCGGAGGGTGCCGCCGACTCGCCCAAGGAGCCGTCGGCGCGTGCCCGCGCCGTGGCGAAGCGGCTGCGCGCGGAGCCCGACCGCGGCTCGGAGGGCTGGCGCACCTACACGCCTGCGAGGCCCAAGCGGCGCACGGGCTGGTACGTGGTCGGAATGCTGGCCTCGCTGGTGCTGCTGGTGGTGGCGCTCGCGCCGGGGCGGATAGTGGGCCTGTTCGCTGGCGACGACCCTGACTCCCCGCCACTTGCGGGCGATAGCGCCCGACCGGGCCAGCCGGAGGAGGCGGTCCAACGCCCCACCCAGGACGAGCCGTTCCGTGGTTCGCCGGCGGCGAGCTGGGCGAGCGGAGCGGCGGGGATCGCCGTGCCGAAGGCCCGGGCAGTCGGCTGGATGAGCGCGGCCGAGGTCGAGCGGGCCCTCGACCGCAGCCGGGACTTCCTCGTCGCGTCAGGACTGGACCACGGGGTGCTGCGGGGCGAGCGCCCCGAGAAGGCGATTGCACTGATCAACCCGCACCAGAAGGACGTCCAAGACCTTCTGAAAACCGCTTTCCGAGCCCCGAGCGAGAGGAATGACCCCCTCCTCCTGTTCAGTCGCTTCCAGCCTTCCCGCGCCGACCTGGTCGGCGACGTCGTGAAGACCCGGGGTCTGCTCACCTACCGGGAGGGCGAGCGCGGGGCGCTCCAGGTGACCGCCGACGTCACCTTCGTCTACCCGGTCACCCGCGCGGACGCGGGCGGCGAGGACGAGATTGTGCGCACGATCGTCCGGCGCGAGCTGGTTCTGAGCTGGGACGACCCTGACAAGGTGATCACCGAGCCGGACACGTTCTCGATCGTCTCGTACAAATACGACATGACCAATGGCGGTTGCGGCGCCCCCACGGGCTACTTCAACCCGCCCTTCGGCACGGGCCATCGGACGGACGGGAATGGCACGGAGGTCGACCCGTACGACCGCAGCACGCCGGTCGGGCGGGGCGAAACCTCTGGGGATGGGTGCAGGAGGGCAACGCGGTCCTAGCGGGTGTTACTTGGTGGCGGCCACCCAACCCCGAGGACGATGTACATCCAGCCGCCGAGTCGCTGCCAGCGCGGCGCCAGGCCGGTCGGCCGAGCACCGCGTGCCGCCCGGTGGTGTCTGCACGAGCGCCAGCCAGCAGACGACGCTGATCGCAACATCGGCGCGCCGAGTCGGCCACGTTTGGTGCGCAGCACCAATTCTGACTGTCCGCGACCTGGCGGCGGCCGCCGAGGAAGCCGCCTGGATCCTGGCGCGCCTGCTCCAGCTGGCCGAGGCTCACGACAGCGCACGGCTTGGGTGGCGGTACGAGGCGGCCCCGGGGTGACGGCCGCCGCCTACTGCCTCTACCTCCACCACCGCGCCCTGCTCCGCTCGGGGATGGAGGAGGACCCGGTTTTGATGCTCTGGGCGTCCAAGACGGCAGACACTCTTCGGCGTTACGGCCTTGCGAACTCCTAACAGAAAGGGACTTCGTCCGCTCCGGGTGCGAGGGGAGCAGGCGAGCACGAAGGAAGATCACTACTCTGCATGAGTGCTTTCCTACGACGAGTTGACTTCACCTGAGCGTGAGCTGTGGGACGCGTTCCCCGAGGGGCGCCGGGTGGACCTGCGTACGGGTACTCCAGAGGAGGACAGGGTCGCCGACGGCGGACGGTGGGGGCCCGAGCGGACGGTGCGGGCGGCTGTGGTCGCCGCGCTGTTGCTGGGCGCGAACATCGGGCAACCGGGTGCGGTGGCGCGTCTGAGGCTCACTGGGGCACGGATCTCCGGACACCTGGACCTGGCCGGCGCACAGATCGCCCATGCCCTCTGGCTGGAGGCGTGCTGGTTCGAGGAGGCGGTGAATCTCCTCGGCGCGTCGACGCAGGCCCTCGTGTTCACGGACAGCCGGATACCCGGCATCGAGGCCGATTCGGCCCGCATCGAGGGCAACTTCTCCCTGCGGCGCGCCGTGGTGGAGAGCGGCGCCCCCACACCCTTCAACCGCTTGAGCACCGCCCTGTCGCTCACCGACGCCCGGGTGAACGGCGGACTGCTTCTCAACGGGGCCAAGTTGATCGCACCGGACGGGTGGGCCCTGTCGGCCGGTGGCCTGGCCATGGAAGGGGGCGTCTTCTGCCGAAACGGGTTCGTCGCATACGGGGAAGTCCGGCTGATGGGGGCAAAGTTGCCGGGCACGCTGGTCATGCAGGGCGCCCGACTGGAAGGTCCCGGCCCACGCGGCGTGGTCCTCACCCTCGACAACGCCATAGCCTCGTCGCTCAAGTTCTCCGAGGGATTCACCGCGAACGGGACGGTACGGCTGCGCGGGACCCAGGTCACGGACAACGTGACCTTCGACGGAGCCGTCCTGAACCCGCCCACCGGCGACGGAAACGCCCCGGCCCTGATCGCCATGCACCTGCAAGCCGTCGACCTCGATCTGACCCTGGCCCGACCCCTGTCGGGCGCCGTCGACCTGCGGGGTGCCCAGGTGTCGTACCTTCACGAGAACGAACACAGCTGGCCGGAGAGGGTGGAGCTGGACGGCTTCGTCTACGGCTCCATCAAGACGGCGGACTTGAACGACGAGCGCCGCGAGGCCGTGGGCGACCGGGAGTCCGTGGCCCGACGTATGGCATGGATACGCAGCAGCCCGGGCTACAACCCACAACCGTACGAGCAGTTGGCGGCCTGGTACCGCAAGGCCGGGCACGACGACGACGCCCGCCGCGTCCTCCTCGCCAAGCAACGCCACCGGCGCCGCGCACTGTCACCGGCAGCCCGTGCATGGGGCCACCTCCTTGATGTAACCGTCGGTTACGGCTACCGGCCCTGGCTGGCCGGCGTTTGGCTCCTCGCACTGATCCTGCTGGGCACGCTGTGCTTCTATTCGGACTCTCCCGAGCCGGTCAAACAAGGCGAAGGTGCCCCGTTCCAGCCCCTCGTCTACACCCTCGACCTCTTGATCCCCATCGGGGGTCTAGGTCAGCGCACGGCCTGGTATTGGTCGAGCAACAGCCTCCAGTGGCTGGCCTACCTGTTGATCGCCCTCGGCTGGGTGCTGACAACCGCCCTCATCGCGGGTGTCACCCGCACCCTGCAGAAGAACTAGCGGGCAGAGCTGACCTTCGGCGTCGCCAACGGATGAGTGCGCATTTAGGGATTGAGGAAGGCTTCCTTCGGTCCAAGAAGGTCAGAACGGCTTGGGAAGGCGGCTCACGGAAGTTGGGCGCGATTACCTGAACTGTCATCAAATGCACCTCGACGGCACGGTCGCTGAGATCACCGTGTCCATCGCATTTCACGAGCGGCGACGTGACGGTTCTCGATGACGACCTGGCGCAGCACGCGAAGGCCGTTGCGCAGACGTCCGCGACACCGTGGCCCGAGTGGCGTGCAGGTCCTCCCGCTGCCAAACGGCGCCACCGTCACCGAACTCTTCGCGTCCCTTCAGGACCGGCTGATCAACACAGCCCCCAGGCCATCTTGAACGGCCCCAGCTAC
Organism: Streptomyces sp. NPDC055013; assembly: GCF_053608645.1. Taxonomy (NCBI): domain Bacteria; kingdom Bacillati; phylum Actinomycetota; class Actinomycetes; order Kitasatosporales; family Streptomycetaceae; genus Streptomyces; species Streptomyces sp. NPDC055013. The sequence continues at coordinate 119,650 of NZ_JBSGVW010000004.1, read as the reverse complement.
CGCCCGAACAAGCACCCCCAAAGGCGCACTGACAAACCCTCAGCCAAATGAGCCGGATCAGTCCCACCAGTTGAACATCAGCTCGCCGACCGTGCTGGGACGCCAGTAACGCACCTGTTCCAGCTCTGCTTCGGCGAGCTCGCTGGTGTCGGCCGAGGCCAGCGGCATGCCCAGTTCTCCGACATCCAGCGGCCGGAAACCGCCCCGCTCAAATGCGTCCGCCCACGCCGGTGGGGATATGAAGTCCGCCAGAGGCGCACCAGCCTGCGGAGGACTCGCCACGAAGGCAACGACCAGGAGTAGCTCGTGGCACAAGACGGTCGACCGAATGCCTGGGGCGGTGATGAGAACCGTATGGAAACTCGGCGTGACTCCGGCCAGAGTCACATCGCCGACCGTGGCCCGAATCGACCGGGCCACCGCATGGCACGCGGTTTTGAAGGCCCCGACGTCCACCTGCGGCAACGGGTCGCCTTGCCCACAGAACCCGGTGGCTCCTCGCGCGACACGGATCAACGCACGACTCAACTCTCATTCCGTCTGCCAGGTCTGACAAGGATGCCACGCGACCGGGCCGAGTGATCACGCTCCGCCATCGTGGGCCGCAGACACAACCGGTCTTCCAAGCCGTCGACGTCCTTGCTCGTCGCCGAGGACGGGTCGGTACTCGGCACGTTCAACCCGTACGACTTGGAGGACGCCACTGCCAGCGACGGCCCTGGGGCCGTTCCGGCGGCCGCGACGATGGCGATCCCTTCGGCGCGTGCCGCGTTGGAGGGGTGGAGGACTGGCTAGGGAATAGCCTCAATGCGCTCCATATGCTCCTCGCCCCATTCTCCGAGCGGCGCCAGTGCCGTGTTGAGGGAGTTGCCGAAATCGGTCAGTGAGTACTCCACCTTGGGCGGGACCTGGTGGTAGACCTCGCGGTGCACCAGGCCACTGGCCTCCATCTCCCGGAGCTGAAGGATCAGCATCCTCTCGCTGATACCGGGAACCGCCCTCCTCAACTGGCCGAAACGCAGCGGTCCTTCCTCGCCGAGGGAAAACAGGATCAGTCCCTTCCATTTACCGCCCATGACGGCTATGGCGGCGTCGAGCCCGCAGATGAAGGTCCGCTTGGTCATCAGCACTCCTACTGACACTGACAAAAGTGTGGGTACCGAACAGAATTGTAGGTACTTGATCAAATGTGTGTGCGCTTCCAGGATGGAACGAGAGCCGCGACGGACGCGCTGACCCGCGGTTGCCGAGCTGCTCATTCATCCGACTGCTGACTGGAGTTACGCATGACCAGTGTTGCCCCCACACCCGTAACCGTCATCGGACTGGGCTCGATGGGCCGGGCGTTGGCCGCAGCATTCGTCGACGCGGGGCACCCGACGACGGTGTGGAACCGCACGCCGGCCAAGGCCGCCCCGCTGGCGGCCAAGGGGGCCGTCCACGCCCGGGCGGTGGAAGACGCCGTCGAGGCGAGTCCGCTGATCATCACCTGCCTGACCACCTTCGAAGACACTCGCTCCGCCCTGGAGCCGGCCGCGGCGGCACTGTCCGGGCGCGCGCTGGTCACATTGAACAGCGGTTCGCCCGCCGGTGCCCGCGCCATGGCTGCCTGGGCGACCGGCCACGGGGCCCGGTTTCTGGCCGGAGCGGTCAAGAACGTGCCGCAGGCCGTGGGGGCGCCGGACACGCTGCTGTACTACGGCGGCGACAAGGCTGTCTTCGACGAGTATGAGACGACGCTGAAGGTACTGGGCGGCGATACGGTCCACCTCGGGGCCGCGACCGACCTGGCCGCCCTGTACGAGATGGCAGTGGGCGCCATGCTGCTACCTGCGCTCGTCGGGTTCTTCCAGGGGGCTGCGGTTGTCCAGGCTCGTGGGCTGGAGGCGAGCAGCATCGTGCGGTTCGCGGGGAAGTGGCTGGACATGATCAAGTCCCTGCTGCCGATCTATGCCAAGGAAATCGACAGCGGTGACTACACCGATGCCGCCTCCTCCGTGAACCTCTTCCTCGCGGGCGCGGTCCACGACGAAGACCTGGCCAAGGAGACGCACGTCGACACGGCTTGGCTCACTCCTCTGCACGACCTGGTGAAGCAGGCAGCAGAGGCGGGCCACGGCGACCACAGCATCTCGGCCCTGACCGAAGTGCTCAGGAAGTCGGAACAGAAGGCGTAACAAACCTGGTGCTCCAGGTCCACGTTGCCGCAGGCCCATCACCCCGGCATCAGGCACGTCTTCTGCGACGGGCCAGGGTGAATGCCAGCTCTCGGCGAGACGGGGGCCGCCCGGCCTCGAAGGCACGGCACAGGTTATCGGTGAGGGAACCGCTGGTTGTGGCCCCACCGGAAAGAAAATTCAGGCTTTGAGTTGAGGGGTGCCATGAGCAAGCAGGAAGTATCGGTCATCGGACTCGGCCCGATGGGACGCGCGATGGCGAGGGCGTTCCTCGGCAAGGGCTACCGGGTCACCGTCTGGAACCGGACCGCAGGCAAGGCGGACGAGCTGGTCGCCGCGGGAGCCGACCGGGCCGACACGGTTCACGACGCGCTCGCCGCCAGTGAACTGGTCATCCTCAGCCTGACGGACCACCACGCGATGTATGCCGTCCTTGGACCGGCCACCGAAGCGCTGTCCGGCCGGCTCCTCGTCAATCTCAGCTCGGACACTCCCGAGAGTGCCCGCAGCGCTGCGCGGTGGGCGTCAGGACACGGTGCCCGGTACCTCACCGGAGGCGTGCAGGCTTCACCCCCGGGCATCGGACAGCCCGGGTTCTCCACCTTCTATAGCGGGCCCAAGCACGTCTTCGACGCGCACCAGGAGGCTCTGGAGGTGCTCACCGGCACGGACTACCGCGGCGAGGACCCAGGGTTGGCGGCGTTGTACTACCAGGTCTCGATGGACCTGTTCTGGACGACGATGCTCGGCTGGCTGCACGCCCTCGCACTGGCGGACGCCCACGGCGTCTCGGCCGAGGAAATCCTGCCGTCCGCGTCATCCGTACTATCCGGAATGCCAGACTTCCTGGCCTTCTACACGCCACGGATCGACGCAGGGCAGTACCCCGGCGACATTGAAGACCTCGCCATGGGTGTGGCAAGCGTCGACCATGTGCTGCAGACCACCAGGGAAGCGGGGATCGACACCTCGTTGCCGACAGCGGTCCTGGAGACTTTCCGGCGAGGCACAGCAGCCGGCCATGCCGACGACAGTGCGACCAGCTTGATCGAGGTCCTGAAGCAGCCCGCCGTACAGCCGCCGCGCCGGGCCGGCTCACGCGCGGTCTCATGACAACTGGGACCAGTCCTGGGAGCACCAGTCGACGCCCTTTCGCCTTCACCGACCCTCACCTCAGCGCTGCCATAGTGGACCGCCGACCTTCAACGGCACGACCATCGAGACCGGCATCGACTTCTACCGCCTCGCCAGCACTCGGGCTCGGGCAGAAGAGCGCGCTGCGGTCGACTGACATCTGCGGGTTCCGTCCCATGTGCTGACGTCATTGCCCGAGCTCTGGCACAACGTCTATGAGGGTGAGCCATCAAGTGGCAGGACGGTCCCGTCGCTCCGTATCGGAGTCGTGGACCAGTTCGGCAAGCTGGATGAGGAAACCGTACGCCGCCAGACGATTCTGGAGGCGAATGAAGTAGGACCTGCTTGAGCACTTGAAGATCTCGCGGCGGCGCACCTTCCAGAGACCGTGCTCGTATGTATGCGCCACCTGCAGCAGAGCCGCTTCCGCTTCCTCCAAGCCGCCTTCGAACTCTGCGACGGTCCGCCCGTCACGACCTGCATCCGACACGCCGCTGACAGGCACGGCCAGGACTATCCACTGAGGCATCTCGCGATCAGTTCCCTACCCCCTCGACGTCGCATGTCGCGACGCGTACGGCGTCAGTCTGGCAGGCGGCGGCAGCGTCGGGCTGTCTGCAGCAGAAGTCGAGGCAGTGAGAGCAGTCCATCGACGGCTTGGGCGATGTTGCGGCCCATCCTGCGAAGATCGAGCCAGCGGTTGACCGGACTCGTGCCTCACCTGCATGGCAGCCGTTCACGGCGGTCCATCAGGCACTTTCCGAAGCGCTGCAAGACGAGGACGCTCCATGTTCCATAGTCGCCCCCGCCGGGATCCTGCGGTACAGCAGCCAGGTACGGCAACCCCAGCATCGCCCGCACCCGGTGCTGGCTAGCGTCCGGATAGGCCCGGCAGTACGCTTTTTCACAAAGTCGGGGATCGAAGAACGGGGCCGAAGCCCCCATCGAGGTCGCACCCCCTTGGCCGTCTCTGATCGCGATCAGTAGGCAGGGTGACTTTATGAATGCCATCGACAAGGCAATCGGAGCAGAGGCCCACTGGTTGATGGGTCGCGTCATGCCCCGCAGGTTTCTGGGCGAAGTCCGCAAACACCTCCACCATGTGGCACCCGATCGCGAGAAGGAGCTGATCGATGCGATCCGCGCGCGGGCGGAGGAGATCGCCGACGCGGACGAGGACATGGCCACCGACGGACCGTCGAAGGGTGCGCTGGCGATCGGTGCGGTGGTACTGGCCGCGTTCGAGAAGCTGGCCCCCCTGTTCGACGGGGACGACAGGCGTACGATCCTCTATCTCCAGCACGCGATGAGCCCGGTGCTGAGGCGCCCGTACGACATGGCCTTCTCGACCCTCAACGAGCGGGACCACGCCCTCGACAAGATCGAGAAGACGTGTCGCGTGATGGTGAAGCTCTACCCCACGCATTTCGAGTTCGACTTTCAACGACCGGAGCCGGGGCTTTTCGAGATGAACGTCAGGCGCTGCTTCTGGCGCGACTTCTTCGCGCGCCACGACGCCACGCCCGTCACGACGGTGATGTGCGCGTTCGACGTGAACTTCATGAAGGCGATCGACCCCGCGGTCAGCGGACTGCGCGCCGAACGTACCTCCCTGCTGTCACTCGGTGACAGCAGGTGCCGCTTCGCCGTCCTTGAGACCGACGACCCTCTCGACGGCTACAGCGACGCTCTCGAGACGCGGTTCGTCGACGACACGGAGGGCAACGGCTGACGAGCTCGTGCATGGTGAACCCGCCCGGTGCCGTCCGCGGCGCCCGACGTCGGGAGCAGGGGCGGGTGCGCGCGGCGCCTCCCGGTCGGAGTCACCCGCCGACGGTACGCCGATGGCGATCCGCCCGCGTGAACGGCTCGAACACATCCGCTGCGAAGTCCTCCAGGCAGCACCGGACCTCGTCCGACTCCACTCCCCAGGAGTCACAAGCTCGTCGGACACAGCCTCGCCTTCGACCGGACCCTCGACGAGAACGAACCCGGCCAAGCTCTGCTGATGTTCAAGTTTGCCGAGTCCGCCCAGGTCCGCTGGCGGGCCGTGAACGGGCCCCACCTCGTTTGGCTCGTCCGCACCGGAGCCCGCTTCGAACGCGGCCGGTTCGTTGAGCGCCCCGAGGGGCCCTCGCCGCTTGACCTACCCCAACTCATCCCATACGGACTTCTCGAGGAGCGTGAACGACTTGGGCGTGCCGCCCGGCTGCGGCTTACCCTCCTTGCATCCCACAATCCGATAGCCGGCGTTGAGGTAGTACGCACTCAGGCGTGCGTTGGTGGCCAGGCAGTCCAGACGAACCAACGGTCGGCCCGCCTCGGCCACGCGTCGCTCCGCGATTCGCAGCAGCTGCCGACCTGTCCCGGGCGGGACGCTTCTGCGGTCCACCATCAGCCGGTGCACGTAGCCTGCGGTCGGCGGCTGCAGGCCCCAGGCGTCCTCGTCCTCCCACCAGAGCTCCCAGGCCCCGACCACACGATCGGCAGCCTCCGCGAGCCATACCTCCCTGCTCTCCATGATCCGACGGAAGTGGTCCCCGTCCAGCTCACCAGGCTGCCACTGGCCAGTGACGCCTTGGGCAAGCATCCAGCGGGCCGCATCGTCGCGCAGACGCACGACGGCGGCAAGATCGGCGTCGTCAGCGAGACGGAAGCGTAGATCGTTCACGCCGCGATCTTCGCACGGGCTTCCGCCCCCGCATCGGCCGGCCGCAAGGGGGCTTCCCTGGAAGAAGGACAGCACTTACGGGCCGCCCCACGATTGATCGCGGGGCGGCCGTGACATGACGAAGACCGCGACTTCCGGTCCATCGCAGTGTGTAGTGCGCATCTCATACGGGGGGTTGAGGTTGCGCCCTGCGTACCCACCTAGGGTTTTGGGCGAGTAACAGCCCTGCCAGGGACGCGACCTCAAGGAGAAAAGCCACCGTGGCTCACGCCTCGAAGAACATCGTCGAGGGCGCAGTCTGCGCTGTCATCGGAGTTGCTCTGGCACTTTTCACCGAGGATGTCGACATTCCCGTTTTTACGCTCACGAAGGTGGGTGTCGTGCTGATCGCGATCGGTGGCACACAGCTGCTTTACGGCGTGTACCAGGCGTGCAGTGCGCGGAGTGTGTCGTAGCGGACAGCCAATCGCGCAGGTCAGGCCTCGAACTGTCCGCAGTGATCGCAATTTCCCAAGCTGATGTTCAGGATCCCGCACCCGTTGGGCGCCCGTCGTTCGTACGCGCCTGTCGTTTCTGGGGCCTGGGGGAGCTGACCGGCTCCCAGAGCGAAGGAGCGAGCACCGGTGCGCAGCGCGGCGGCTGCAACTTGAGGACGGGATGTTCTGGTGCGGGCCGCCGAGGGAGGCGCCGCTTGGGCCCGGGCGCCCTATCAATTGCCAAGAGTGCAGCGGCGCGCTCCACGTGGACGCCATGAACAGTACCCACTCCACGGAATGTGGGACGACGGCGTACGGGATGGGAGCTGGCGCGTGTGCGGCTTGGGGAAGAACCTCAGGTGCAGCGGGCTGGTGCTCCGAAAGACGCACTCGACCAGAGGCGCGGGGGACCTAGCGATTCAAAGGTCGTTGACGTTCCTGGCTGACCCGCCTGAAGATTCCGCAGTGAGTAGAGACTGTGAAGTAATAGTCATCGCTTTCGGCGCCGGGGAGGTGATGGAACCTCTCACCCAGCCTGACGATCACCGCGAGTGGCACCAGCAGTTGAGCCCATCCCGGGGATGGACGCATGGGCCATCGACTTCTGGAGGCCCAACTGGACCGGCCTTCTAGGCTACTTGGAACAGATGAGCTGGCCGTTCCCCGACTCCGTCCAGGTCCTGCTTCGGGATCAGGACGATGTGTGCTTTGGACTCTGGATGCTGCATGGAGGCCGCTTGAAGGAGGTGCCGCTCCCCGGCACAGTCAGGGTGAGGGATGACGTGGCACCGCTGGGCTCAAGACTTACCCGCACCGACGAGGAAGGATGCCCGGTCACCTGAAGGGGTGTCACGGGCTGGCTGGCGTGAAGTCCGCCCGGCGTACGGGCGCTGGGCTTGGCGGTGGTCAGTTCCATTGGTTTCCATTCGACGCGCGGACAGTGGTGGTCCCGGCGAGGGAGTGCGCACACGGCACAGCGCCTGCAGCCACACCCGGCACCCTTGGTCGGGACAACCAGCAGGGCCGACCACGCTGCGCAGAACAACGTAGGGAGCCCTTCAGTTGGTGAGTGAGCGCTTGAAGTTGGTGGGGCCGGCGCTCACCTTCTTGTGCCCGAGCGCCGCGAGGGAACGCATGCAGGTGTGGGCCTCGCCGCCCAGGCCGGTGAGCACTACGGTGCGGGGGTGACTGATCTTGAAGTGGTGGCACGTGGGCTGGTTGGCGGCGAACGCTCTGTTGAACAGTTGAGATGCCATCCGCGGCTTCCGCTGGTGGCCTGCTCGGACTCCGAGCGTCCGGCAGTCCACATCTGGGACTGCGGCGGGGGGCAGCTACGCGAACTCGGCTCCGTGGGCCTCATGTCGAACGCCTATGGAGACGCCTTGGGTTGGGAGCGGGCAGGTCGGACGCCTGCTGTGGCCTGGCATCCGGACCAGGCACTGCTGGTCGTGGCGGGGGAGGACGGCTTGCGGCAATGGACTCCTGCTGAGGTCAGCGAAGTGGACGGTGCCTTGGCCACGGCCTCCTACCGAAGTCTGGCTTTCAGCCCGGACGGGCAGACTCTGTGGGGTTCACCGTCGTTTCGTGACGAAGGCGGTGGGTGGGAGAGCTCGGACGTGATTGACCTCGTCACCGGAACCACCGGTGCCGGACCCTGCTGGGACACAGGAGTCGCGGAGCATCCCGGCGGCGGACTTGTTGCCACGCTCACCAGCGACCAGGGGGCCACACACTGCCTTTTCGCACGCGTCGATCAGGGGACCGCGCCTGCCGTGATGCGGCCGCTCCGCCGGGCACTGATCCTGGACTGTGACGGCTACGAGACTCCGCTCTTCAGCGCAAACGGACGTCACCTTGCGGTCCGTGGCAACGCGTACGACAACTCGGTGGAGGTTTTCGAGTTTCCTTCGTTGCAGCGGGTTTTTGCCACCACCCTCGGCGACCCCAGCCCTGGCTATCCGTACCCGCAGGAGTGGCTTGACCAGATGGAAGCCTGGTCACGTCACAACATCGCCTTCGGATCGCGACCGGGTGTGCTGTGGATCGCAACGCCCCCGGGGGCGCTGGTCGAGGTGGACCTCGAAACCCGGCACGCGGTCGAGCACGATGTGCTGCCCGGGTCCCGCTTGACCGCGCTGGCCGCCACGGCGACCGGCGAACTCCTCGTCGCCGGCAGTGAGGGAGACCTGGTGCTCTTGTCCGCGGCCTCCGACGCCACGCACACCGGCACCACAAGCCGGGACATCTCCAGGGCCGCAGCCAAGGCGTTCTTGGAGGCCACCGAAGATGTTCCGGACGACGGCGACGACCTGGAGACGCACCTTGTCCTGACCGACGGAACCCGCACATGGGAAGCAGGAGATCTGGCAACGATCACCGAGGCCAGCGCAACAGATCCAACGTGGCTCCAACTGCAAGCCGCCATCAACAATGCACAAGTCCACAGCGAGTAAGCGAAACTTCTACGCCGCCATGTCCGTGCACATGAAGGCAAATGTCTGCGGCCTGGCGCTCTGGGATCGGCTCACACCTGAAGTGAGCCAGGACGCGCGGCCTCCACCATCACGTCCCGAGCGCCGCGCTGACCTTCTACGAGGACCAGCCGATTGCGGCTCCGGCCTCGTCGGCGTCGACCTCCAGCAGCTACTCACCACTCCTGGGAGCGCCGCCCGGTGAGTGACCGGCGCGCCGATGCACCCATCCTGTGTCGCCGTCCCATCCAGCCGGTCGACGGTGTCACCGTGACGGAGCCGTCTTGCGTAAGCCCGTTGTGACGAGGGCATATCGGCTGGTGGGAGGGCTTTGGTGGCGACACTGCTGGTACCTGAGATCTAGACGCCTGATCAGAAGAGTGATACCGCGGTACTGGTGCGATGGCGCGATCTGGCGCCGCACACGCGGATGAGGGCCCAGAGGCTCCGGTGGTCAGGGCGTGTCCGACAGGTCGTTGTCGAACACGCCCTTCAGGAGTCAGCTGGTGACGTACTGCTCGGAGTATTCCGCGGTGGGGGCGATGGGCGTGATGACGTCGATCAGGACGCCGTTGGGGTCAGCCACGATGAAGTGCCTTTGCCCGAAGTCCTCGCTGCGCAGTTCAAGGACGGGGTGCAGTCCCTCGTTGGTGACGAGCCGCTCCCATTCCGCGTCCACGTCCTCCACTTCGAAGTTGAGCAGCAGGCCCTGTGCGGGAACCCGGTGGCCCTCTGGAATCGTCGGGTGGGTGTGGTCGAGGAGGGCGAGCTCGTACCCGGGGTCTCCCGGCCGACGAAGGCTGACGTACCAATCGGCCTCGAACGTCGTCTCGAATTCCAGCAGCCGGGTGTAGAAGTCGCGCGACTCTCGCAGCTTCGCTGTGCCGATCACGGGATAGAAGCCGGTCAGTTTCATACCTGATCCCCTTTCGCATACCATCGGTATGCGAGTGAAGCTATTCGCATACCGTCGGTATGTCAATGAGGAGTGGGATGCAACAGCACGGCACCCGGGCGCAGCAGCGGGAACAGACCAGGCAGGCGCTGCTGCGGGAAGGCAGGCGCCTGTTCTCAGGCAGCGGCTACGGCGCTGTGAGTCTGGGGGAGATCGTCCAGGCAGCCGGGGTGACCAAGGGCGCGCTCTACCACCACTTCACAGGCAAGGCGGACCTCTTCCGCGCCGTCCTGGAGGAGTTGCAGCAGGAAGTGGGCCGACGCGTGGCAGCGGCCGCCGATGCCCACGACGATCCCTGGGCCCAACTGATCGCCGGCTGCCAGGAGTTCCTCACCGCGACCACTGATCCGGACATCCAGCGGGTCATGCTGGTCGACGGGCCCGCCGTGTTGGGATGGAGTCAGTGGCGAGCGATGGACGAGGCAGCCTCGGCCCGCCATCTCGCCGACGCGTTGTCCTTCGTCATCGACGCAAGGATCATCGCCCCGCAGCCGGTCGCACCGCTGGTCCACCTGCTGTCGGGGGCCATGAACGAGGCGGCCCTCTGGCTGGCGTCCTCCTCCGACCCCGAAGACCTAAACCACACCAAAGCCGCGCTGGGACAACTGCTTCAGGCCCTGCGCACCGACTGACTCGGTGGCCACATCACTGGTCGTACCCCTGAGCTCCGGCATCAGGCGGCTGCGCCTTCCCATCCTCGGGAGAGACCGAGGGACAGCACGTCGTATGTCGACCTCCACCTCGCCGACAAACCTGAATAGACGTCAGTCACATTCACCGCCACTGACCAGGACCAGCACCAGCTAGTGAGGCCGCGAACTACTCCGCGTGGCCTGTCAGCGTGAATTCGTCGCCCCTGTCACCAACCATGTCACGCCAGTGCTTTTCAGCGGAGCGGATGAGGTCGTCGCCGAGGCGTTCGAAGAATCGGCCTGCCAGGACGAGCCGGGATCCGGCAGCGCTCTCGGCTCCGAAGAGTTCGGCACCGCGCAGCGCGGTGGCGGCGAACCGCTGGTTGGCGGCAACGCTGGCCGCGACGGTCCGCAAGCCCGCCTTGTCGTCGAGGAAATACCGGTGGCGGCGGCCACGGTCATCGCGACCGCGGCGGATCAGATCCTGCCGTTCCAGCAGGCGGACCGCCTGCGAAATGGTCGCCGCGCTGACCTGCAGGTGCTGCGCCATCTCGACGGCGGTGCGACTGCCGGTCTCGGAGGCGAACAGGCAGGCCATCACGCGGGCGGCGGTGCGCGGGAGGCCGGTTTCGACAAGTGCTGAGGTGAGGTCGGTGACGAACGCGGCCGTTGCGTCGGGGTCGGGGCCGGGATGCTCGATGGCCGGCTGCACCGGGGCGGGAGGCTGCGGCCGGCGCTGGGCTCGGTGGGTGGTCGCGAGCTGTGCCCGTTCCGCGCGGTACCGGGCAGGTCCTCCGTTGCGCGCAACCTCGCGGCTCACCGTCGAGGCAGGACGGTTCAGACCTCTGGCGATGTCGGCGTAACTCAGGTGCTGCGCCAACCCCGCGGCGATCTGTAGCCGGTCGGCTCTGGTCAGCCTGCGTCCTGGCATCGGGTCGGTTCCCCTGATTCAGTCGTCTCGGCACACAGTGTGTTCTCCGTTCGCCGATCGTTGCAACACCCCCTCCTACGCCGTGCATTGACCGTCACAGTCATTGCAATCGTCAGTTGCGTAGCTGACCAGCGCAAACAGCTCGGCCTCAAGGAGAACGCCGTTGACTGGGATTTCGACTCGTGCCTAAGGTTCGGCTCCGATCGCCGAACATGGGTGCCGGGTGGTCGCCCAGGGAGAAGCGACATGGCAGCGCGGGCAAGTTGGCCGTCGAGCTGATCTCCTGACGCACTCCGAATCGTCCATGCGATCCGTCCGCCGAGCCGACTCCCAGCGACGCCCGGTGAGACGCAGCAACAGATGTCGATTGATTGTCAGGAGCATTGCATGCGAGCCAAAGGCATCACCTATGACACCGGCTTCACTCCGGGCGGCAAGAGTTCGCGGCCCGTCTTCGACGCCGAAGCGGTGCGACGCGAGATCCGCATCATCGCAGACGACCTGCACTGCGATGCCGTGCGGATCACCGGAGGCGACCCTGAGCGACTGGCCGTTGCGGCCCGGTACGCCGCCGATGCCGGGCTTGAGGTCTGGTTCTCCCCATTCCCCTGCGAACTGTCCGCCGAAGAGCTGCTGCCCTACTTCGTCACCTGTGCCGACCGCGCCCAGGACGTGGGAGCGGACGTCTTCGTCACCGGTTGCGAGCTGAGCCTGTTCGCCGCCGACATTCTCCCCGGAGATGACAGTTTCGCCAGAATCGAAGCCCTGACCAGCGGCGCCCCCGAGGCATTGGCCGGGCTCGCCGAGGTTCCTGCCCGGCTGAACTCCCTGCTCGCCAACATCGCAGCGCTGGTGCGTTCACGGTTCCGCGGCAAGATCACCTACGCTTCCGGAACATGGGAACAGGTCGATTGGGCGCCCTTCGACATCGTAAGTGCGGACGCCTACGGCGATCCGGGGGACGCCTTCCGCCAGGGCCTGCGCGAGTATTTCCGGCACGGTAAGCCGCTTGCGGCGACCGAGTTCGGCTGCTGCACCTACCGGGGTGCAGCAGAGCGCGGCGGCATGGGCTGGGTAGATGTCGTCGACTACGACGCCAATCCGCCCCGCATCAACGGCGAATACGTCCGAGATGAGGAAGAACAGGCCCACTACCTGCGCGCGATGCTCGCCGTCTTCGATGAGGAAGGCGTGGATACCGCCTTCTGGTTCACCTTCGCCGGCTACGAGTACCCGCACCACGCCGACCCGCGCTTCGACCTCGACATGGCCTCCTACGGGGTGTGCAAGCTGATGCCCGACGGCAGCCTCGCCCCCAAGCGCTCCTTCCACGCCATGGCCAAGGCATACCAAAGTGACTAGGCGTGCCCACCTCTCCGGCATCCGGTCGTCTTGGGCAAGAGCCGTGGTGAGGCCGGCGAGTGCTCCGCCCAGAACCAGCGCCGCGTAGGCTGTCAGACTCTGCCGGCCCCGCCCGAACAGGTAGGACAGCCAGTCCGGGCCCAGTAGGTCAGGACGAGTTCCAACCGTGGCGGCGGTTCGCCGCTCCGCCCCTGCCCCAGTTCCAGCATCTCGCGATCCGCCACTACGTGCCTGCCCGGCCCAAGGCGCCGGTGAGCCAGCGCGCCCCACTGCGCAATTGAGTAACTGTGCGCCGCGAACTCGCCCTCGGAACCAATGGCCTCGACCTCGTGGAGGGGCCTGTCCGTGCATCCAGTGTCCAGCTGTCCCGGGCGACGGTGACGCCGAGGTCCATGACCAGTTCCGGCTCAGTCGTGGCTGTGGGTGCCTCCGAGCATCTCGACGATCCGGTCGCGGTCCCTGGACACTAGGGGCGTGGCGTCCCCGTTCCGACTGTCAGATGCTGCCCTGCGCCGAACAGGCGTTGCCCTGGCCGTCGTTGCCTTGGCAGCGGCCGCTTGGACGGTCTACCTGGGGCGCGGTCTGAGTTTCCCCGCTGAAGCGGGGGAGCAGCCGGTGCCGTACGCACAACTGCTCGGTGTCGTCCTGGCGCTTCCGGCCAGTGTCGTACTGATCAATGCACGGCCCCGCAACCCCATCGGCTGGCTTCTCGTTGCCGTCCCTGTGTTCGGTACGGCACAGGACGCGGCGTCTGTCTATGCGGTGCGTGCGCAGGCGAGGCCGTCGGAACGACTGCCTGGTGAAGGGCTGGCTTATTCACTGGGCAACTCGTTGTGGATACCGGCGTTGTGTTCCCTGCTCATTCTGGTCGTCTACTATCCGCGGGGCCGACTGGCCGCGGACCACTGGCAATGGGTGAACTGGATCCTGTGCTCCGGCGCCCTGGCGGCCACAGTGGGCATGGCCACGGCAGCTCGGCCTGCCGCCGAGTACTACCGGGGCGAGGGGCCTCTCGTTGAGCTCGCGCCGATGCGGACGACGGTGCTGACGCTCGGCGGGGCGGCCCTGGCATCCGGTGCGGCTCTGCTGATCCTGCTGGGTGCGTGTCTGCGTGTACGGCGCGCCGCGGTACCGGAGCGTCAACAACTGCTGTGGCTTCTCAGCGCTCTGGGGCTCCTTCTCGCGGTGTCGTTCGTGCCGGTCTTCGGACGTCTCCTGCCTCTGGCTCTGGCCCTGGTCTCTGTCGCTGTGACCGTGGGTGTGCTGTGGTACCGACTGCTCGGCATCGAAGTCATCCTTCGGCGAACGTTGCTGTACGCCGGACTCACCGCCATGGTCCTATGCACATACGGTGGGGTGACTGCAGGGCTCTCCGTAGCCGTGGCGTCCGGTCCCACTTCGGCGATTGTGGCGGCCGCCACAGTTGCCGCGCTGCTCACGCCGGTACGCGACCGCTTGCAGAAGGCGGTGGACCGTCTGGTCTACGGAGCACGCAACGATCCGCTGCGGCCCTTCCAACGCCTCGGTCATCATTTGTCCACTTCGCCGCACGCCCTGCCCGCTGTCGTCCGGGCGGTCGCCTCCGCGGTCCGGGCCCCGTATGCCGCACTCGCGGCAGCGGACGGGACGCTTCTGGCGGAGACCGGGACACGGTCCGCCTGCGTATCGGTGCGTCCGCTCACCGTCGATGGCACCCATGTCGCCGACCTCACGATCTGCTCTGATCACCCGGAGGGGTTCCCGCCTGCCGATGCCGGGATCCTCGATGCCCTGGCGGCTCCCGTGGCGCTGATCGTGCATACCGAACAACTCAACCGGGAGTTACGGGCGGCCCGACTGCGTGCAGCGGAAGCATCGGCAGCGGAGCGGACACGCATCCGCAACGATCTGCATGACGGCCTGGGCCCCTCGCTGTCCGGGGTGGCGCTCGGCCTCGAAGCCATGGAAATCTCCGTAGCGGGCCGGTCGGCGGCCCTGGAGGAGCGCGTCCGCCGTCTGCGGTCCGAGGTGAGGCACGCGGTCGAAGACGTACGACGCATCATTGACGCTCTGCGCCCAGCGGCACTCGATTTGCACAGTCTGGTACCCGCACTGCGTGAACGGGCGTTGAGCGTCACGCTGGCGACCGACCAGCGCCTGCAGATCACCGTGGAGTCACCCGACGATGTTCCCGCCCTGCCGGAACGGGTCGAGACCGCGGCGTTCCGGATCGTGGACGAGGCCCTCACCAATGTGGTCAAGCACGCCAGGGCCTCGCACTGTCGGATCCATGTGTCGGTCGGCCAGGTGCTCGAACTCAAGGTCCTCGACGACGGGACCGCCCTGACCAGGGCGCAGGCGCGTAAGGATGGCGTAGGGCTGGTGTCCATGCGCCGCCGGGCCGAGGAACTCGGCGGCACCTTCCGGGTCATCCGCAGTGGGCAGGGGCACACCGTCGTTGTCGAACTTCCCCTGGACCCATGAGTGGGATGTCGTGCGCTGCGGGTCAGTCGTCCGTTCGTGCGCTGTCGTTCGTGTCGTCGCTCGTGCTCGTGCCCGCCAGGCCGGCGTCGCGGGCGCGGGCGACGGTGGCTGCGCGGCTTGTGGTGCCGAGTTTGTTCATGATCGTCGATACGTGGTTGCGGACGGTTTTCTCAGCGAGGAAGAGACTTCGGGCGATGGCGTGGTTGTTGTGGCCTTCGGCGACGTACCCGAGGATCTCGCGTTCACGATCGGTCAGGTCGGGGAAGACGCGCGCCGCATACCGGCTCTCGGACTGGCCGAAGAAAGCGCTGATGCGGCGGGCCACGGCTTCGCCGTAGACGGCGCTGCCGGAGGCGACGGCCATCACCGCACGCACGATCTCGGTGCGGTCGGCGCCCTTGAGGAGATAGCCCCGGGCGCCGGCTTGCAGCGCTCCGACCAAAGCCACGTCGTCCTCATGCATCGTCAGCACGAGGATTGCCGTCCGGCCATTGCCGGCCTGTAACTGCCGGATGGCCGCAGTGCCGTCGAGGTTCGGCATGGCGAGGTCGGTGAGAACCACGTCGGGCTCGGACCGTTCCACCGCGGCGAGCAGTTCGTTGCCGTCGTTCGCCTCGCCGACGATCTCGATGCCGTCGGCGCTCTCCAGGGCGGCACGCAGGCCGAAGCGGAACATGGGATGGTCGTCGGCGATGACCACGCGCACGGGCTCGTCCATACTCATCGGTGCGGCTCCAGGGGGAGGGTGGCGGAGATTAGGGTGCCGGGTGCCGCGGGGGCGATGACGAGGGTGCCGCCCAGGGCCAGGGCGCGGCGCTGCATGGAGGCCAGCCCCACGCCTGGGGGCGCGTCCGGTGGGATGCCTTGTCCGTCGTCGGAGACGGTGATGTGGAGGGCGTGAGCGTCCGCGGTCAGGGCGATGCGGGCCTTGCATGCGCCGGCATGCCGGGCGACGTTCGTCAGCGCCTCGCCGATGATGCGGTAGGCCGCGGCCTCCACCTCGGGTGGCAGCAGGGGCAGTTCGCCGGCACGTACGTCGACGGCGACCGCCGGCGCCAGGGAACTGGCATGTCGCACAACGGCCTCCGCCAGCCCGAAGCGGTCCAGGGCCGTCGGCCGCAGGCCGTCGATGATGCGCCGGATCTCCGCGACAGCGCCGGCCACCTCTTCACGGGTCCGATCCACCAACTGGGCTGCGGTGCCTGTCTCGCCTTTCGACATGCCGTCGGCCGCGGCCTGCAGACCGAGCCCGATGCCGGCCAGCGACGGGCCCAGTCCGTCGTGCAGATCCCTGCGCAGCCGATCGCGTTCGGCACGGGTGGCGTTGACGACCCGGTCGCGCTCCAGAGCGACATCGTCGGTCAACTGCCGCGCCCTGACGACCACGGCGACCTGATGGGCCAGTGCCGTCAGTAGCTGTCTGTCATCGCTGCTGAAGCTTTCGCCCGGTGTCCGTTCCGCGACCATCATGCTGCCCAACGCCCGCCCGGCGACCCGTAGAAGTACCGCATGGCCGGACGTCGATCCGGCGCCTGCGGACGCGAGGACGCTCCCTTCGGCACCGATCACCGTGACGCCGGGGGAACGGACAGCCTGCCGGACCGCCTCGAGAGCGACGAGGAGGAGATCGTGGTCGTCCGCGTCGGCCACTCGGTCTCCGAGCCCGGCCAGCGCTCGGAGCGGATCGCGCCGCGCACCGTATATCCACCAGTCGACGGCACGCTGCACGCTCTCCCGTGCGGGCGTGAGCCCGATCGCCACCACCCCGGCCGCGAGGACTCCGGGCAGCGGGCCGCGACTCCACACGGTCCCCAGGCCGATGGTGGCAAGCAGGTAGACGGCGATGACGACCACCGTGAGCGCTGCGTAGAGGAGCCCGCGGCGCATGACGGCTTCGATGCCGAGCATCCGGTAGCGCAGGATGCCGACGGCCACCGCGACCGGCACCAAGCCGATCAGGCACGCCCTCGCCAAGGGACCGGCGAAGAACTGGCAGATCAGGAGAAGTCCCAGCACGCACATCATCCACGCGAGCTGCTGCCGTTCGGGCGGCTGAGAACGGACGAGCCGGGCGATCGTGTGTCCGACGAGGATCACGGAACACAACCCGATCACCATCAGACAGGTCCCGTTCACCACGCCGGTCACCAGCGGTGGCAAGGCGACCGGTGGCGTGCCCTCGGGCACGATGTCGTCATACGCCTCGGAGTCGAAGGGAGCGGCCAGGGTCAGTAGGACGATGGCGGTCGCCGCAGCGGTGACGGGGACGCGCAGCCATCTGCGTGCCAGTCGGCCCTGGGGGTAGAGGGCCATGACGATCGTGGGCAGGGAGAACACCACGAGATAGTGCGCGCCGCTGGCCACTGCGACGGCGACCGCGGCGCCGGGCCAGTCCGCGTCGGCGACGAACACTCCGTAGCCGCCGTACGCGGCCAAGCCGGTCTGCCAGCTGCCCGTCGCGCCGAGGGCGAGGAACAACCACCCGAGCGCGTTGCGCGGGCGCAACGACGCCACGACGGCACCCGTGACGGACCAGGACAATATGGCGGCGCCCAGCCCGATTTCGCCGGCACTGCCCCCCTCCGGCTCAGGCAGGCCGTCGGGCAACGACAGCACCCAGATGGCGAACGCGACCGCCACCGTGCCGGACAGCACCACCGACCACACGATCACGCGCACGGCCACGCCCTCATTCTCCTGCTGTCCGCGCCCGACGGCCAGCGTTTCCGGTGGGGTTGTGCCCTTCCTTGCGGTGCTCGCGCCGATACGTGCGCCGCGCACCGCGATACGAGCGCTGGGCGCCCCGCGATACATGCGCCGCGCGCCCTCCGATATGCGCCGCGCGCCCGCCTAACGTGCGCCGCGGTCCCGCCGACACCTGCGCCGCGCGCCCGCCTCGAAAGGTCACTCTCCGAACAGCCACTCCGCGACGCTGTCGAACCATCCGCCGTCACCGTCGTCCGTGTCGGTGCCGGCCGTATCAGCGGCGACCGTGCCCGAGGCCACCTGTTGAGCCATCTCGTGCCGCTCCACCGCCGCGGCGTGACGGTTCGCCAGATCGAACCGTTCGACCACATCGCCGGCCGCCGGTCCCCAGACGCGGCGCGCGACGCCTGCCCCGCCGCGGATGGCCGCCCTGATCAGAAACGACATGTCGTCCCCCTGGTCTCTCGCTGTCGTTGCAGCACAGACACTGCGCCGCCCGGGCACGGCAGCGCATGGGACACGAGTCCCGCACGGGCCGGGCTCCGTGCCCGGACGTGCGCCCAGGTGTCGGGGGCTGGAGCGCCCGTCAGGCCGGGACACGGGCCTCATGCCGCCGGGCCTCCGGGCGGCCGACAGTGGACCCCGCCTCGGCCGTGGGCCGGGGCACGGAACGGACGGAGAACCATCTCATCACCGCCGCACGTTCGCGGCGCAGCACTGACAGCCGGATTTCGGCTGCGACACGAGGAGGACGATGTGTTGAACAACCGAGGTACACGGAGGATCGCGACGGCCGCCGTGGCCACGGCCGCCGCGGCCGCGATCTGGGCGCCGACGCCGGCTTCGGCCGCGGTGGGCGACCCGGTGCTGCACGCGAGCACGGAGAGCGAGTACACCGCTGCCTGCTCCTACAGTGCGAACGTCCGGTGGGACAGGGCGAGTTCACGTCTGGTCGGCAGCGTCACCGTGCAGAACCACCTGTGGTTCGAGGTGTGCCGCAAGAAGCTGGTCGTGACGTTCGTGGACGACGAGGGGCACACGGCAGCCAACACCGACCTCGTGCTGGAAACGGCCTGCGGCACCTGGGACCCCACCTGCCCGAGCAGGATCGACAAGCCGGTCAATCAGGTCGTGCCCGTCAGCCGGTACGCGCGGCCGTACATCGACCACATCGACGCGGCGGTCGTCGACCGTCCGAAGTAACGGGCGGACGCGGCGACACACACCAGCGGCGGCGCGGAGCACACCGGCTTCGCGCCGCCGCTTCCGCCACGAGTGCGGAGGGCGCTGATCGGCGTTCCGCGCCCCACTTTCGTGTCGCGGGTGGGGCCAGGGCCCGCGGGTGATGAACCCTTCCTCGAAACTCAGGTGGGCCCAACACCCGTTCTCGAACGGGCCGCTGCTCATCCGTGAAGCCGCAGTGGCTTTCGTGGAGCCAGGAATTGTGGGGGAGGGGGGTGTCAGTGTGCTGTTCGGCGTGCCGTGTTCGCTCGCCATTCCCGGCCGATGGATCGCATCAGGGCCGGGTACACCCCCAGGTAGCGGAAGGGTTTGATGCCGATCATGTAGAGGGAGCCGAGGCGGCCGTTGGGTTTGACCAGGACGGCCATCTGGCCGCGGTAGCCGCCGTTGCCGTCGGGGACCCAGCCGATGTGCATGACCCCGTGCATGGTCTTGTTGGCGTACTCGGCGGCCCACTCGTCGTGTGTCTGGAAGACGGAGGTGAAGGGCGCCGCGGCGAGGTCGGGCCCGCGCGGGCCTTCGCGCAGGTCGTCCGGCAGCCGGTCGCGGAGTGTCGCCACCCGGCCGCCGACGCCCGAGTCCGGCTTGTCCCAGCCGAGCAGTGCGCCGAGCTTCCAGCGCACCGCGAACAGGAAGCGGCCCACGGGGTTGCCGCCGTCCGGTCCGTCCGTGCCGTCCGCCATCTGCTGGACCAGGTGGTGCAGGTCGTCAGGGCCGCCCGGGGTCGGCAGCGCCCACAGGTCCTCGAGCCGGAAGTCGCCGGCGATCTCGTGGATCCGCCAGGGGCGGGAGGTGTGGTCGGTTGAGGGAAGGCGCAGACCGTTCATGGCAGACCCCTGTCTATACGGTGGCGTATAGATCGAGCATAGACCCATCTATACGGCTCCGTATACTTGGGTCGGTCAGGTGAAAGGGGAGACACGGCATGGGCGCGATCCGTACGCCGCGGGACAAGTGGATCGAGGAGGGGCTGCGGGCGCTCGCCGCCGGCGGCCCCGAAGCTGTCCGGGTCGAGGTCCTCGCCCAGGCGCTCGGTGTCAGCAAGGGCGGTTTCTACGGCTACTTCCGTAACCGCGCCGCCCTGCTGGAGGAGATACTCGACACCTGGGAGCGCGGGGTCACCGAGGACGTCATCGAGCGGATCGAGCACGACGGCGGCGACGCCCGCGAGCGGCTCGGACGTCTCTTCGACTTCGTGGGGTCCGGCGAGACGCCCGTGACCAGCGCCGGGGTCGAGCTCGCGATCCGCGACTGGGCCCGGCGCGACGAAGGCGTCGCGCAGTGCCTGCGCCGGGCCGACAACCGGCGCATGGACTATCTGCGCGAGCTCTACGGGGCTTTCTGTCCCGACGAGGGCGATGTCGAGGCCCGCTGCCTGATCACCTTTTCACTGCGCATCGGCGACCACCTCATTGCAGCCGACAACGGCCCGCGCAGCCGCTCGGAAGTCCTCGCCGCGGTCAGGAACCGGTTGTTGGGCTGAGTGGCTCTGATGAATTGTGCTGCTGGTCTTGATGTGTGGGTGGTGGCGGTCGGTGCCCGGCCGGCGGCGGGGCCGATGGCTTCGCTCGTGGTGCGGGGGTGTTCGGGATGCTCTCGTGCTTCGCCGACCGCGCGGTGCAGGGCCGGCGATGGTGTCTCGCCCGGTACCGGCACCGCGCCGCCCGCTGCGCATCTGGCGCTGCAGTAGCTTTCGTGCAGGCCCGTCTCAAGCCGTTGTCCTGACTCGATGTGCGGCCGTCCTGACTCCTTTGCAGCGCACGTGCAGGCCAGGGTCCTTTGGCTGGCGGGTCCAGCGCTGATGGGCAGGGCCTGTGTCCAGGTGAATGTGACAACTCCCGGGGAAATCAGCACTGTTTTGGTGGCCCTTGTGCGCGAGGGGTGAAGCCGACGGTGGCCGGACGCATCCCCACACTCGAGGCGCCGGCCGAACCTTCCGCCGGACTCGACCACCTGGTCGTCGACGCCTCCAGCCCCCACAGCATGCGCAAGCAACTGCGACGAGGCGATGTCCTGCATCACCACCGTCGGACCCGGCGCAGCCCTGACGCAGGAGGGCCCTGCCGCTCGGTACTGCCGTGCTCAGGTCGACCGTGTGATGGTGACCTTGACGTGCTTCATGAGTGGCTGGTCGCTCTGGGTGCTGTAGTCGCCGATCGCGCACAGGACGTTCATCTCGGGCATGTAGCCCGCCGCGCAACCGCGGGGGATGTCGTACGGAATGGCGAGGTAGCCGTCGAGGTGGCGGTGGCTGCCGTCCTTGGCCGTGCTGGTGATGTCCACCGGTTCGAGTTCGAGGATCCCGCGCTCGCGCATGTCGTCCTCGTTCATGAAGACGAGGGTGCGCAGGTTGCTGATGCCGCGGTAGCGGTCGTTGTCGGAGTAGATGGTGGTGTTCCACTGGTCGTGGGAGCGCATGGTGCCCAGGGCCAGGGTGCCGGGGGCGGGGACGACGTCGGGCAGTGGGGCGGTGGAGAACTCGGCTCGTCCTGACGGGGTCAGGAAGACCAGTTCGCGCGCGGGCTGCTTGATGCGGAAGCCCAGCGGCAGCCGTACGCGGCGGTTGAAGTCCTCGAAGCCGTCGAGGACTTGGGCCATGGTGTCGCGGATGCGGTCGTAGTCCTCGATGTACCACCCCCAGGGAGAGGGGCTGTCCGGGAGTGCGGCGCGGGCCATTCCGGCGATGATGGCCGGCTCGGAGAGCAGGTGCTTGGACGCGGGGCGCTTCATGCCGAGGGACAGATGGACCATGCTCATCGAGTCCTCGACGGAGGTGCTCTGGACGCCGTGGCGCTGGTGGTCCTTCTCGGTGCGTCCGAGGCAGGGGAGGATGAGCGCGCGCCGGCCGTGGACGAGGTGGCTTCGGTTGAGCTTGGTGCTCACCTGGACGGTGAGGTCGCAGTGGCGCAGAGCCTCGTAGGTGTACGGGGTGTCGGGGGCGGCCAGTGCGAAGTTGCCGCCCATGCCGACGAACACCTTCACCTCGCCCCGGTGCATGGCGTGGATCGTGCCGACGGTGTCCAGTCCGTGCTGCCGTGGCGGGTCGATCCGGCAGTACTGCGCGAGCCGGTCCAGGAAGTCCTCGGTGGGCCGGTGGTCGATGCCGCAGGTCCGGTTGCCCTGGACGTTGCTGTGTCCGCGCACGGGCGACGGGCCCGCTCCCTCGCGTCCCAGATTGCCGCGCAGCAGCAGGAGGTTGACGATCTCCCGTACGGTGTCGACGCCGTGCTCGTGCTGGCTGACGCCCAGGCACCAGCTGACGATGCTGCGGTCGGCCTCGCGGTAGACGCGGGCCGCCTTGAGGATGTCGTCGCGGTCCAGGCCGCACTGGCGCTCGATCTCCGCCCAGGGGGTGTCCTCGCACAGGGCGCGGTAGGCGTCGAAGTGGATCGTGTGCCGGTCGATGAACTCCTGGTCCAGCGCCTTGGCGTCGGCCTTGGCCTGTTCCATGACGGCCTTGGCGATGCCGCGCAGCAGCGCCATGTCGCCGCCGATGCGCGGTTGCAGGTTCAGGGTGCTGGTGCGCGTGGACTTGAACAGGGCCATGTCGGTGAAGTCGTGCGGCACGATCGTGCGGGTGGCCGCCGCCTCGACCAGCGGGTTGATGTGCACGACCTGGGCGCCCCGGTGATACGCCTCGGCCAGGGCGGTGAGCATGCGCGGTGCGTTGGAGGCGGCGTTGACGCCCATGATGAACAGGGCGTCGGTGGTCTCCCAGTCCTGGAGGTCGACGGTCCCCTTGCCGGTGCCCAGTGACGCCTGGAGCGCGCGGCCGCTCGCCTCGTGGCACATGTTGGAGCAGTCGGGCAGGTTGTTCGTGCCCAGTTCGCGGGCCATCAGCTGGTAGAGGAACGTGGCCTCGTTGCCGAGGCGGCCGGAGGTGTAGAACGAGGCCTGGTTCGGGTCGTCGAGTGCGCGCAGGGTGTCGCCGACCATCTTGAACGCGTCGTGCCAGCTGATCGGGACGTAGTGGTCGGATTCCGGGTCGTAGGCCATCGGTTCGGTCAGCCGGCCCTGGTCCTCCAGGTCGTAGTCGCTCCACGCGGACAGGTCGGTGACCGAGTGTGCGGCGAAGAAGGCACGGTCGACGCGCTTGGGGGTCATCTCCCAGGTGACGTGCTTGATGCCGTTCTCGCAGATGTCCAGGTGCAGGCCCTTGGTGTCGTCGGGCCACGCACATCCGGGGCAGTCGAAGCCGGTGTTCTCGTGGTTCATCCGCATGATCGCCCGGGGCCCGTCCACGAGCGCGCGCTCACGCATCAGCACCCGGCTCACGCTCTTCGCCGCGCCCCAGCCTGCCGCGGGGTGGTGGTAGGGACGGAAGTGCGGATCGCCCTCGGGCTCGGGCCCGACCCGGGGTTCGGGGGCTTGCTGGTCGTCGTGGGAGGCGTTCAAGAGACTCACCCTTCACCGTCCGGGCGCGCGACGCCGACGACTTTGCAGCGATTGGGCATCGGCAGCACGGTCACCGTGGCCTCGGGGCGGTCACCCGACCGCCCCGAGTTTCCGCCAGTTCTCTAGCCCTTGCGTCCCTCCCAGCCGTAGGGGGTCTCCGCGCCCTGCGCGGGTTCGCCGGTCAGGCCTGCTTCCCTTCGTTCGTGCACGGTGAGCAGCGCGAGTTCGTCCTCGTCGGGGCGGCGGGGCATGCCCCTGTTGTGGCCATGCTCCCAGTCGCCCTCGACGGCCTTGTTGGACTTGTGATGATGGTGCGTCATGCGCGGCCTCCTCGATCGAGGGTCCGGGAGTGCTGGGACGTCAGCTCTCCTCGGCGCCGTCCTTCTCCTCCTCCGCCGCGTCCTGTTTCGGGGCGTCCCTGCGGACGGTGCAGTGGAGGGAATCGTCCGTCACATCGGCGACGATGGTGTCCCCGGGTTCCGCTTCTCCCCCGAGGAGGATGTCGGCGACGCGGTTGTCCAGCTCGGCCTGGATCGTGCGGCGCAACGGGCGGGCGCCGAACTCCGGTTGGTGCCCGTGGGCGGTCAACAGCTTCTTTGCCGCCTCGGTCACCTCGAGGGTCATACCCTGGGCCTCGACCCGCCGTTCGCTGCGGTCCAGCAGATGGTCCACGATCTGCCCCAGGTCCTCCTCGGTGAGGCCGTGGAAGATGATGATGTCGTCGATGCGGTTGAGGAACTCCGGCAGGAAGCGCGCCCGCAGTTCCTCCATCAACTCGTCCTTGAGCTCGGAAACATCGCCCTTGTGGGCGAGGATCCGGTGGGCACCGATGTTGGACGTCATGATCACGACGCAGTGCCGGAAGTCGACGGTGCGTCCCTGCCCGTCGGTGAGGCGCCCGTCGTCGAGGATCTGGAGCAGCGTGTTGAAGACGTCGGGGTGCGCCTTCTCGACCTCGTCGAACAGGACCACGCTGTACGGTCGGCGCCGCACCTTCTCGGTGAGCTGGCCCGCCTCGTCGTAGCCGACGTACCCGGGAGGAGCCCCGACGAGCCGGGCGACGGTGTGCTTCTCCTGGAACTCGCTCATGTCGAAGCGGATCATGCGGTCCTCCTCGCCGAAGAGCTCTTCGGCGAGGGTCTTGGCCAGCTCGGTCTTGCCGACCCCGGTGGGGCCGAGGAAGAGGAAGGAACCCACGGGACGGTTCGGGTCGCCCATGCCGGCCCGGTTGCGGCGCACGGCCCGGGAGACGGCGGTGACCGCCTCGTCCTGGCCGACGATGCGGGAGTGCATCCGCTCCTCCAGACCGAGGAGCTTCTCCTTCTCGGTGGCGGTCAGCTGAGAGACGGGGATGCCCGTACGACGGGAGACGACGTCGGCGATGTCCGTGTCTGTCACGGACACGACGCCCTCCCGTCGTTCCTCGATCCCGGCAAGTTCGCCCTCCGCCTGGGCTATCTCACCCTTCATCCGGGCCGCCTTCTCGAAGTCCTCCGCGGCGACGGCCTGGTCCTGCTCGCGACGCAGCTTGGCGATACGGTCCTCGCGGCTGACGACCTCGGTGGACCGGCCGGCGCTGCGCAGCCGCACCCGGGCGCCCGCCTGGTCCATCACGTCGATGGCCTTGTCGGGCAGGAACCGGTCGCTGATGTAGCGGTCCGACAGCTCGGCCGCGGCGGCGAGGGCGCCGTCGGCGAAACGTACCTGGTGGTGGGCCTCGTACGCGTCGCGCAGTCCCTCGAGGATCTGCACGGTCTCCTCGACGCTCGGTTCGGGAATCATCACCGGCTGGAAGCGTCGTTCCAGTGCGGCGTCCTTCTCGACGTATTTCCGGTACTCGTCGATGGTCGTCGCGCCCACCACGTGGAGTTCGCCGCGGGCCAGCGCGGGCTTGAGCATGTTCCCGGCATCCATCGAGCCCTCACCGGTGGCGCCCGCGCCCACGACCGTGTGCATTTCGTCGATGAACAGGATGATGTCGCCGCTCGCCGCCTGGACGTCCTCGATGACCTTCTTCAGCCGCTCCTCGAACTGCCCCCGGTACTGCGCGCCCGCGACCATGCCCGACAGATCGAGGGCGACCACCCTCTTGTCCTTCAGCGTGTCGGGCACCTCACCTGCGACGATGCGCTGGGCCAGCCCTTCGACGATCGCGGTCTTGCCCACGCCGGGCTCGCCGATCAGCACGGGGTTGTTCTTGGAGCGCCGGGAGAGGATCTCGACGGTCTCCTCGATCTCCTCGGCCCTGCCGACCACCGGGTCGAGCTTGCCGGCTTTCGCCTCCTCCGTGAGGTCCCGGCCGAACTCGTCCAGCGTCGTCGCCGGCTCCTGCTTGCGGTCCGCGGGCTGCCCCTCGGTACGGGCCGCCTGCTCCGCGACGCCCGCCAGCCGCCCGACGTCCTGGCCCTCGGCCTGGAGCAGCCGGGCGGCACCGGAATCCGCGTCCGCGACCAGCGCGCCGAGAATGTGCTCGGGGCCGATGTAGGAGACCCCGGCCGCCTGGGACCGGGCGTAGGCGGCGGCGAGAGTGCGTTTGGTCGCAGGGGTCAGTCCCGGCTCGGAGGACGGTTCGACCGACTCCTTGGGAAGGATCTTGGCGATCTCGGCGCCCAGCACATCGGGGTTCACCTCGGCGCGGGCAAGCAGGGAGCGTGCCGGTTCGACCTGGGTGGCGGCCCACAGGAGGTGCTCGGTGTCGAGGTCGGAGGTGCCGTCCTCCATGGCGCGCCGAGCGGCGAGATTGAGGAGTTCCTGGGAGGACTCGGTCAACAGCCGTCCGATCGGCACCCGTTGGACCGCCGGTGGCGATGATGCCGGTGACATGCCGAAGAAGCGGTTCAACATATCGCTGAACGGGTCCGGCGAGCCGAAACCGAATGACGACATCGACATGGCAGCTCCTGGGACATCGACGGGTCCCTTCCACCAAAACGCGGCAGTCCGAGCCCTGCAAACGGAGCGGAGGAAAGACCGGGGCGGGCAGGTGAGCCCGTGGCAGCCCGTGTTCCCGGGCGCTACGCGCTGTGATGCGGGGAGGCGTGCGGTCTGCTTCGTCCCAGCGCGTGGTCTCCTCCGTCCCTTCACGGCGGACCGGTCGCCGCGTCCTTCCCGCCGGGTGCGGGCGGCAGGTCGTCGAGGAAGGTGACGGTCGGCACGTGGAAGAGGCAGCCGGTGACGGCGGTCGAATAGTCGAGGATCCGGTCGTGGGTGGCCGGGCCGTTGCCGAGGAACATATGCCTGAGCATCTGCTCGGTCACATCGGGGGTCCGGGCGTAGCCGATGAAGTACGTGCCGAACTCCTGCTCCCCGACGGTGCCGAACGGCATGTTCTCGCGGACGATCTTGCGCTCGTCGCCGTTGTCGTCGGTGACGGTGTTGAGGGCGACATGGGAGTCGGCGGGCTTGGTGTCGTCGGGCATCTCGACGTTGGCCAGCTTGGTGCGGCCGATGACCCGGTCCTGCTCCTCGGTGGGCAGGGCTTGCCAGGCCGTAAGGTCGTGCAGGTACTTCTGCACGATCACATAGCTGCCGCCCCTGAAGCCGCGGTCCTCGTCGCCGATGAACACCGCGTCGGCCGCAGCCGCGCCCTCCGGGTTCTCGCTGCCGTCCACATAGCCGAGCAGGTCCCGCTCGTCGAAGTACTTGAAGGCGTACACCTCGTCCACGACCGTGCCGGCGCCGAGCAACCGCTCCGCGATCAGCCGCGCCAGCTCGAAGCAGAGGTCCATGTGGTGTGCCCGCACATGGAACAGCAGGTCGCCAGGCGTGGACGGAGCGTGGTGGCGTGCGCCGGCCAGTTCCACGAAGGGGTGCAGGTCGCGCGGTCGGGGGCCGTCGAAGAGCCGGTCCCAGGCCGCCGAGCCGATACCGACGACACAGGTGAGCTCATCGGCGGGGGCTCGGAAGGCCACCGAGCGGCGCAGACCCGAGACGTCCTCCAGCAGGTCCCTGACCGTGTCCTCGGCGCCCGCATCGATGGCGACCACGAGGAACACCGCGGCTCGGGCCGGCGGCACGACCACGGGCTGCGACTCAAGCACGATCCGGCCTCCTCAGCGGGCGCGGCTGATCCGTCCCGAAGGGCGTGATGCCCCTCCATGGTGGAGGGTCGCCCGGGAAACCGCACGAGCACGCTCCGCAGGCCTGCCGTTCGACCGCGTGGGCTGAGCGGTCGGAAGTCGTCGTCGACCAAGCCCAGGGCAACCCTCTCTGGGTGTGTGGGCGGGGCACCTGCTTCTCACTGGCTGCGACGAGACCCCAAAGTCCCTGATGGTCGGATCGCCAGGAGTGCCGAGGTGTGCGCTCCGCCGGCGTGGGCAGCGGCGATGTCTGGATCGGGTCCGGGGCTGTGGGCGGTCAGGGCACCCGCGGCGGACACGCCAGAGGCGCTGGCGCCCGCGGCGTTTCACGCGCCAGGTGTACGTCTCGTGCGGTGGACTGTTTCTGGCTCATGGCTGGGCCCGGGGTTTCGGCGGCGCGGATAGTCGGGCCTGGGGTGATGGCGCTCCGGTCCGGTGCTGTCCGCGGGTTTTTGACTTGTCGTCGGCTAGCTGGGGTGTCATGGTCCTGGTCTCTGGCAGCTTCCCTTGCGTGGCTGCGGCGATTGCGACTGGACCATGCGCGATCCGACCTTCGTGCGTCGACGTCGGCAAGTCTGTCCATGGCGGCTGTGTGCGCCCGCTACAGTTCCTGCTGTGAGGCGCTGATCAGGGCAGATGCAGGAGTCCGAGGGTGGCGTCGTAGTCGTCGTGCGGAGCGTTGTCAATGCCCGACACGCGCGCAGAAGTGTGACGGGGTGTCAGTGAGTCCCCCGTACGGCCCAGCGCTATGGCCAAGTCGCTTCTGCTGTGACTTTTTGATGGTTCGTCACATGTGTCGATCCGGGTTCTTGAACGCCCGTTCGGCCCCGTTCTGGTGTCTGTCGCGGATTTCTGAAGTGGCGACAGATTTCGGTGTGAGTCAGGTTCTTTCGTAGGCGGCCGGGTCGGCTGGCATCCCTGAGAGATGGAGAAAGCATTATGCCTGCGAGAGGGAGAAGCGGAATGCGTACGCGTACCGTGGTCGGGATCGCATTGTCGGTGGGTATCACCGTAGTCGCTGCAACCACCGTGAACTATGCGTCGGCTTCGAATTCCGTTCCGGAGTCCGCCGCGTCGGTGCAGGAGGCCGCTGCCTCCTTGCCTCAGGGAGGGGACATGGGTGGAGACGGCCAGACGGGCGGGGACGGGCGTACGGGCGGGGACGGGCGTACGGGCGGGGACGGGCGGTCGAATCACGGCGGCTGGAGGGATGACGATGACGACCGCGAACGGGTCTACGTCAACGAGCGGACGTACTCGGTCAAGGGGGGTGAGTGCATCGCTGTAATCAGTAGTCCGGCGACCAGCTTCAACGTCCGGAACGAAACTGACAAGAGGATCGAATTCTTCACGGGAATTACCTGCGACAACGGTGCCGCAATTGCGACCATCGGGCGCGGAGACTCCAGCAGCGCAATCCCCGGAACGGTTGTTTTCGACGGCAGCGTGGTGCCGTTCGCGCTTGTCGGCAGCTTCCGGGCCGTCGACAGGAAGCACTACTGACCCCCACACCGGCCCAGGGGCAGTGGCAGCTCGTCCCGTGTGTCAGGTGGACCCCGGCCCGCTGCCACCGGGCCGGGCCCTGCTGCCCGCCGCGCCGTGGGACGGCAGTAGACGCGATCCCTGCCCCTCACCCGGCCGTCTCCTCACGGGTCGACAAGGGGTTGCCGGCCTCCCGTCCCGGGGCGATACGAACCGGTGACTGAGGCGGCAGTATCGGGAACCAGGCCAGGATCACGGTCGGCCAAGATGCCGGCGGCGACTGCGTAGCCGTGTCCACGCGCAGGGCACCTCCACGCCAGGTTGCACGCGATGCGCTGATCCGTTCCCCGGGATGCGATCGACTCGATCCAGCACAGTAGATGTCACTCACGATGGGGCCCGGACCGCTCGGTCTGGTCCCCATCGTGCATGGTCAGGTCCCGACGTGCCGGGCCCTGTGTCCTTGGCCAAGGCAAACGCAGGTGAGAGTGCGGTTGCCCCCTGTCGGCCCGTGCGAGCATCGCTCAAATGAAGTCTGAGGCGTGATCGTGTGCCCATTGGCGGAAAGTGCGAGCTGGAGTTCCCGTTATCTGGTCGAGTGTCAGGTAGGCATCGTCGTGCCGCGCGCTCGAGTCATGGGGTTCATCTGAGATGCCGTCGACGCCGTCGTAGCTCTCGAAGCCGAACAGGAAGTCTGCGTTCGCGGCCGCGAAGCCGCCTTGGGCTCGGTAGAAGCCGTGGGCCTGTTCGGCGGAGACCTCATCGAGCGTGACGTGTTCTCCGATCGCTTCTGCGATCGCTGCAACTTGTTCACGTTTGGTGAGACTGTCCGGTCCAATGATTGTGTCGATCCGTCCGCGACGGCGTGGATCGAGCAGGTCGGCCAGGACGACGTCGGCAATGTCGGCCTCATGGACGGGATGCCCGAGCTGATCAGGAAAGGGCTCCACAGCGCGGCGGTCTGACTTGATCGCCGGCCCCCATATGAGGAGTGAGTTTGTCGCGAACTCACCGGGCCGCACGATGCTCCAATCCAGCCCCGAGCACATGACGGCCTGCTCGACGACAGCGTTGTACGAGGTGTCGTAGCCAGCCGTCACGGCGGCGGAAGAGACTACGACCACGTGCTCGATGCCCGCCTGCTTTGCGCGAGAGACGACCGCAGCAACGGTCTCAGGGACCGCGATCAGGACGAGTTGCGCGGCACCGTCGAATGCGCGCCCGAGTGTGGACGGGTCGTCCAGGTCGCCGAAGACCACGTCCGCACTATCCGGGAATGAGGCGCGTTGCGGGTGCCGCGATATTGCGCTCACCGTGTGACCCGCGTCAAGGAGTCCTGCGACAACCAGGCGGCCGATCGCCCCAGTAGCCCCTGTGACAACGATGGGAGGGATCTTCTCTAAATGAGACATTGATTCTCACAATAAGACGTCGATGTATCATCACGCAATGGGCCTCTCCCCTCAACGCGCACGGACCCGGCAGGCGATCCTCGACGCCGCAGCGGCGCAGTGGTCTCGTGATCCCACCGTCGGCCTTGGAGACATTGCCGCTGTCGCCGGCGTGGGGCGAGCGACCATTCACCGGTACTTCTCCGACCGTCAGGTCCTTCACACAGCACTCATCACCGACTCGTGGAAAACGCTACGAGCAGCCATCGAGCATGCAGGCCCCGCCAGAGAGCCGGCGTTCGCGGTGATCCAACGGATCATCACTGCGATGGTGCACGCCGGTGATCGGATGAGCTTCTTGTTCACCACCACCGAAGGAACGCCTTCTGACGTTGACGCCGGTATCGCAAGAGAGGTCGACGAGCTGATCCTCGCCGAGATCGAACGAGGCCAGCGTGAAGGGGCACTCGATTCGGCAGTTCCCGCGAAGTGGATACAGTTGATGATCTGGAGCACCGTCTACACGGGCCTGCAAGCCGCCGACGACGGACTTGTGCCGCGGCACGGGGTGGACGAACTGATCCGCCGAACTCTTCGCCGAGCGGTATGCGAGCAGCCCAAGTAGCGGCCCGAACTAACCCGGCGTGACTTGGTCGCATCACCCAACTCGGGGGGTGGCAACTGCGGGTGCCAGCAGGAGCGATCAGATAGCGGCTGTGCGGCCGCAGTGGCCACTGGCCCTGCCCGACCTGATGCCACCCGCGCACCACCGCCCGACTGGGGCACACCCGCGAGACGTTGAAGGCCCGCACCCACCCCACCTCACCAGAGCCCCGAGAGCACGCGCCGTGACCGGCCATCTGCGGCCCACCTCCACCGACCTGCTCAGATCCAGGCCCAGGACACCCTCTGGGTCTCGGCGCGCCTCGTCGACCGGGAGCAGCTGATGGCCCATCACGCCGACCAGCGCCCGACTCCGCCACTGCACCGCTGAAAGTGATCCCGAACCACCGTCCGCTGGCGTTGGGGGTCTTGCTACCACCATCCGTGGAGAGCGTTGATCAGGTTCGACACTGCAGTGAGGAAGGCTACCCAGGCAAGGATGTCGCTGCGGCGGGGAGGTGGAGTGTCTGAGCTGGTCGGATCGAGCATGGTGGGCCTCCAGGGCTGCTGGGTTTGCGTAGTACCGCTCGTGCAGTGCTTTTATAGGTGGCCAGGCCTCCGAGTACAGGTCTCTCAGTGCGTTGGCGCTGCTGAGCCGACGCGGCAGGCAGGACGCGCCAACCACCGCGCAGCTGCGCGCCTGTTGGACGGCGTCGTTTGCCGGGACGATGACGGGATGGACCAGAAGCGACCTGTCAAGGACCAGCTGCCCTACCCCTACAACCAGAACTTGTCTGCGGTGTTGGTTCGGATGAACCGGCGCACGCCCTTCAGCAGGCAGAGACTGGCCAACGATCCTGTGACCGCCTCCTATGTGCTTGCGGGCATGCAGTTGATTCGCCGTCATCTGGGGCCCGGGGCGCAGCGAGTACTCAATGATCCGGAAGACGACAACTCTCTGGGGCGGCCGCTCTTCAGCTTCCTGTCCCAGCGTGCTGTGGTGGCCGAACTGGCCAACAACCCGCCGCCCTTCACCCGCGTGGGCACCCCCGCAACTCTGCGGTGCAGTTGGAGGTCGCACTCGGACTACATCGCCGACCTGCTCAACTTCGGGCTGTGGTCGCTACATGAGCCCGCGCTCTACGACTCGCGGATCGCGCCTGACACCGAACGACTCGTTGAAGGACCGGAGTTCGTGGAAGCGGCGCATCGGCTGTGCTTCTACGACCTGACCACCATCGTGGACGGCCCTACGTTCCGCCTCGAGCTCATCGCCACGGCCGCCGCGGAGGGCGACGAGGTGATCCAGGATGCTCTTGCGGCAAACCACCAGGGCGCCATGGAGCCCTGGAAACAGGTGTATCAGGAGATGTTTCTCGCTCGCGGCCTGCAGTTGCGGCCCGGCGTGAGCCTGGATGACTTTGCCGGAATGCTCGCCGCCTTGGCATCGGGGTTTGCGCTGCGCCGCATCAGCAACCCTGCTTTGGTCAGCATCGATACCGCTCAGCAGCGCTGCATCTTCGGCACCGCGGCACTTGCCCTGCTGCTGGGTTGTGTGGAACGCGTTGCGGAGAGCGATGCAACCGGCGCGAGCGTCGAGGACGCAGTCCATGACCTCCTCTACGGTCGGTCGCAGCAGGGGAGTGAACAGGCTGCTCCGCCTGACCGCGCCCGCAGCACGGCTGGGGCTCAGCAGGCCTCGTCGGGCGAAGGGCTGCCGGCCTCGCCGCACAGCGGGGAGAGTGCGCTGGTCGCTGAGCTTGACCGACTCTGCGACGAGAGGCAACCACCCGAAGTGAGGGAAGCGGCGGTGGCCCTGCGCGAGCGGCTCTGCGCGCACATGCCTGACTAACGGCCAATGGAGTGAAGTAATGCGCAGCAACGGGCGGGGCGCCGCGCACTCCCGGGTGTCCCGCCCCTCGGCTTCGGCCCGCTGATACGGCGTCAGCCCTGACCATCCGGAGCAGGGGTGTGGATGTCTGACGACGTGAAGTCGACCGAACGTACTGATGAGCATACGAAGGCGCTGGCAGAAGCAGCGGTGCTGGTCGTCCGGGCGCAGCACGAGGCTGCGGCGATATTGCGCAGGGCGGGTACCGGCTGCGGCCCCAGGGGCGTGACTGGTTCGTGGGAGACCGTTGCCTGGGGCAGCTCGATCCGCCACCGACCCCGCACCTCTGTCTCTGCCCGCGTGACCGCGGCACTGGCAACGAGTCCTGTGTGAACACCTTCGTCGATGCCGCCGACCCTGATCTCGGTTTGAGGTCCCCCGCGCGCGCTGCCGGCATCCAAAGGACGTGGACGGCCAGACCTGAGCAGACCGCCACTGCTTTGACGCTGGCCCTTGGCTCGCCGACAGCGAAGGCGGCCTCGGCTGCGGCGCCAGAGAGATCAGCGCCGCCTGCGCCGCCATACCCTGAAATTTTTCGTCCAGAAACGTCTGGAACAGCGGTACCAGGTCGATCTCGTCGTCGATGGCGTCGCCATGGCCACCATCATGCGCGGTTAGCTCGATTGACGCACCGCCGAACTCGCCCAGCCCTGCACGGTCGGCCTGCTTGGGTTGGGCGTAGGCCTGGCAGCGGGCCCGGGGCGCACCGGGCCCCGTCCTCATCTGAGGTGAACGGACGCAGGCCTTGGTGCATGAGGTCGTCGACGACTCCGCCGACGAGGGACAGCGACGGCAGCCCGCCTGGTCCCCGAGGCAGCCGCCGTCGTCCTCGAAGCCCCTTCGACTACCCCATGCCCTTCATTGCTGCAGCCAAAGGGCCAAGCGCAGCGGTGACGACGCCTACCGGTCCGGAGTCGGCGACGACTAAATGGTTCTCCTTCTGACACCACCCACCCCCGGACGGGCCGCGTGGCCCGAAGGCACCTCGCGATGTCAACACCCCGCCGTACCCTCCGGCGCACCACTGTCTCCGGCGCCCGCTCCTGGGCACCCATTGCGGCCTTCCTGATCACCCCGACCCGATCCGGAACCGGCTGCGTCGGCGCCCGGCCCATCGCCTCCGGCTCTGCCCGCCTGCGTGCCCTGATCGTCGAAGCCGCCCGCCTGGGCCTGCGCCCGGTATTCACCGTCCGCCTCGCCGAGACCAGCTATGTGCACCATTCCGGCAGTCGCGCCGGCTCACCCGGCATCCGCTGCGAGGCAATCATGCGGCCGACCACACCGAGGAACGCTCCTACGGCTCCGCCCGGACTGGCGGCTTTCGACGCCGCCTATGTCGCCTGCCGCGTGGATGTCGCAGGCGGCGATGCCACCTCTGCCGTGCATCAGTGGCTGGTCGAGACCGGACGCATCCGTCCGGGCGCCCAGATAGTCCACCTTGAGGTCTGCACCTGGCGCCCGCGCTGACCGCTCCTGAGCAATCGACTCTTCACACAGTGCTGTCAGCGGTCAGCCTCTGCGGGCTGTGCCTCGGCCGCAGGTGCTTTCGCCGACTTGGGGGCGGTGTAGAAGACGGACCTTCCTTGCTTGGTGCGCTCCGCCTGGCTCTTGGCCACGAGCCCCTCGAGCGTGACCCGCACGACCTTGTCAGCGAACTGGCGTTCGGGGTGGGCCTGGCCGAGCGCCGCAGAGATTTCCGCAGCCGAGCGCGGTTCCTTCAGCTCGAGGAGGTGGCGGCGAATGAGTTCGACCAGGGTGGGCTGGGCCGCCTTTGCGGCATCCGCCGGTTTGGCTTCGGTCTGCTTATGCGCAGCCTTCTTCGGCGTGGCGGTGGACTTCCGGGCCTTCTTCCCGCCGCGGGCCGTGTTGCCGGACTTCTGCCGGGGGGAGGGCACCGCGGCGCTCGCGGCCTCTGCCGTGGGCTCGGCCGGCGCCTGGGTGACGCCGAGCGCCTGCTGCACGTTCACCAGTACCGTGTGGTCGTGCTGCACGGCGGCAAGCTGCTCTTGCAGGGATGCGATCTCCGCAGTGATACGTTCCTGCTCTTTCACATTGCGTTCGAGGTCGCCGCTCACCTGGGCGACGTATTGGGATGTCAGTTCTGTGGCGGGGGCTGCTGTCTGAGGCATGGGGCTGACCTTCCTCGGCGCATGTATGTCCTGTGGGGCTGTGCCACGTGTGCGTGGCGCGCCTCATTTGGCGAGGTACCGGCGGCCCGGCAGGGTGCCGCAAGTGCCGCAGGATGCCTCGGCGTACAGATGGTACGCACGAACAGCGCCGGTTGTTCGTGCCAGATGGTGTCTTCTTACTCTTGAGACAGTCTCACAATGCCGCTGCCTGGTGTCCGCGAGGCAGTACGACGGAACGCGGCTGGCCCTGAGATGGGGGCAGTTGCAAGAACACCTCGTCGGTCTCTAAATCGTGTGGCCAGTCCCCAGGGTGCGAAAGATCGATATCAAGTGGTGGCCAAATGACGAGCGCGAACTTGGGGGCCGCCTGCGTATGACGGTGGATGCTCAGCGGGCGACGCAGGCCGCGAGCCCGGATCTGTACCGCTAACCGGCTGGGCCGGTCGGCCGACTAGGAGAGGGCCGCGACTGCGCAGGCCGACGGGTCCCCTCCGGTGGCCCTTCAGCACAAGGGGACCGGCCGTCCCTCCCCAGCCGACGGAGCGCGCCGGGCCCGGTGAACCCGGCCAAGGTCCTCCATCGTCATCTGGGATCGCGGCACGGTCACTTATGGCTAGACGCGCCAGGTCGCAGTCCTGCCGAGGTCGGTCTTCGCAACCTACAGGGCGAATCCCTCGACGGCGCCAGGTGGGCCTATCAGGGGAGGGGACAGCGGAGCCACTTGGCTGCGGCGAGGTTCTGGGGGAGCTCAGGAAGGGGGAGCGCCCAGTTGCCGAGCCGGACTTCGCCGCGCCATGTTCCGACAGGGAGTTCGGTGACCGGGACCCGAACGACGCGTCTTCGCCGGTGGAGGCTGACGACGTGAAGGCGGCCCTGTTGTTCTGCGCATCCTCCGGAGTCACGGTGAGGGCACCCTCTGGGGCGCGGCGAGAGTGCACCGGCCGCTGAACTCCAGCCCTCGCCAAGTGCGGCGCGCCCTGGAATCGTGCTCACGTTGGCAGATCGCCGGGACAGGCCTTGGCGCGGCCTCAGGAATTCCCCTTTCGGCCATCCCGGGAATTCCCGGAGATCACTTCGTCCCCACTAACACCGTGCGACCCGCGATGCACGCACGCTGTTGCGCCCGGGCCCGGTGTCCTAGCATGCCTGACATGACGTCATCTTTGGGCGGCCACCCGATCGACGGTATCGTCTTTGACTGGTCCGGCGTGTTGGCCGATGAGATCGAGGCGGTGGCTCAAGCCCACACGAGTGCGATCGCTGCTTTGGGGGGACATCCGCTCACGGCCGAACAATGGAAGTCCGGAATCCTCGACGACTGGCGGCAGTTGTACCTGGACCAGGGAGTTCCGGCGCGTTCCATGCGGCAAGCTCCCGAAGTCTTTGCCGCGTACTTCGAGAAGAATCTTCTCAGTGTCCGCCCCGTCGAAGGAGCGGCCGAGGTTTTGCGGGACGCGAGGAGAGCCGGTCTGAAAGTCGCCATTCTCAGCAATCAGCTCGATTCCTGTCTCCGTTCCTGTATCCGCCACTTCGGATGGGAGCAGTACTTCGACATCGTCGTCGCCGCCCGGGGTACCAAGGTCCCCAAGTCCGATCCGGAGGCTCTGTGGGGGATCCTGCGCGACCTGCGTCTGAAGCCGATGCGCACCATGCTGGTGGAGGACATGACGCAGGGCATCACCCTGGGCAAGGCCGCCGGACTGGTGACGGTGGGCAAGCCGTCCGTCCTGCGTCAAGATCTCTCGGCCGCGGATTACCTGGTCGACGACCTCAGGGACGTGCTCAAGGTCGTCGAAGACGCCGCGGCGGGCCGGCGCCCGAGCGGCGGCACCAGCCGCGAGTACCGGCAGGTCTACGAGCGTCGAGAGCGCGAGAAGACGACGGGCCGGATAACGAGGCTCCCGTACTGGTACCACTCGGAGAACCGCTCCTTCGTCCGGTATCTGCACCGTGCCGTTGCCGCCCCCACGCCGTCGCTCGCCGTCGACGTCGGCTGCGGGAGCTCCTTCCACGCAATGGCCATGACGAGGCTGTTCCACTGCCCGGTGCTGCGCATCGACCTGACCCAGGCGGCGTTGAAGCGGGGGTCCTCGCTGTCCGGTGGACTCCCCGGGCCGGCCTCGGTCCAGGCGGACGCTTCGCGGCTGCCCTTGAGTGACGCCACCAGTGACCTCACCCTCTGCGCGGAACTGCTGGAGCACGTACCCGATCCCGACGCCGTGCTCGCTGAACTGTCACGGGTGACCCGCCCAGGGGGCCTGCTCGTGCTCACGGTCCCCAACAGCGTCGAGGCCACCTGGCCGCTGTTCCGCGGCATCCAGCGCAAGAGCTTCTCGGCCGGGCACATCCGCGAGTACACCGTGGATGTCCTGACGGAGGCGGCCGAGCGGGCCGGCTTCCACCAGGTCTCTGCCGGCAGCCGCTGGTTCCTGTTCTACTGGCTGGCCTTCGGCATCGAACGCAGCCGTCTCGCGGCCCCGGCCGCCCGGGCGCTGCTGCGCCTGCGATGGATCTCCCGTCTGACCGGCCGAATCGTGGAAGAGCTGACGCTTCTGGAGACACGACTGCTGGGGTCCCGCAGTCGTCGGGGGATAGGAATATTCCTGATCGCCAGAAAGAACGCACATTTCATCTGCGAGTGATCACAACGGGGGGATCATGTCGTTAGAAGTCGCCGTTCCGGTGATCGTAGGTGTTCTCGGCTTCGTCTATCTGGTCCTCTTCGGGCAACGATCGGCCGTGGATTGGTACGTGGAGAGGCGTCGGCGCCACAGTGTCCGATCGGAACGGGAGGAAGCGTCCGAGCGGCAGATCGATAATCTGCCTTCACCGGACTACGCGGAACTCTTCGGGCGCGACAGGGAAATGGACCGGATCATCTCCGTCCTCCGTCCCTATCCCCATTCTCAGCACGCTGTCGTGGCCCTGGACGGGATCGGCGGAAGCGGGAAATCTGCCCTCGCTCTGGAGGTCGCGCGATACTACGTGGTGAACCATCTCAAGCTCGACCGGAGTGAGAGGTTCGACGCTGTCATCTGGGTTTCCGCGAAGGAGAACCTGCTCACCGCGCGAGGAACCCAGATTCGCCCGTGGCGGCACCGGACGCTGGACGACATCTTCGAGACGATCGCCATCTGCCTGGGCCGCGAAGACATCACTCGCGCTCCCGAGGACCACCGTGTGGAAATCGTCCGCAACGCGCTCAAGCGTCAGCGAACGCTGCTGATCGTGGACAACATGGAGACGATCAACGACGTGAGCGTGGAATCCTTCCTGAGGGAGCTGCCCGCACCCACAAAGGCGATCGTCACCACGCGCTACCGCATCGACGTGGCGGTCTCCGTGAGCCTCGGCAATCTCCCGGCAGGAGAGTCCCGGAGCCTGTTGCGGCAACTCGTGTCCCAGACCCTCGACTCCGGCATCGACACGGGCACCGCCGTCGACAGCCTGATCAGCCTGACGGGCGGTCTCCCGCTCGCCATTGTCTGGTCCGCGGCACGAATCCGCCTGGGCATGACCCTCGCCGAGGTCGTCGAGGACCTATCGTCCGGCCACGACGACCTGACCCGGTACTCCTTCAACGGCATCCTCGAGCGCGTGGCGGTCCGGCCCGGGCGAGTGGAGGTCATGCACGCCGTCGCCGCTCTGCCCGCCCCGGTCACCCTGGGACTGGCCGCCGGGGCAGCGGGCATCGCCGACCAGGAACCCGTCCGTGCGGCGCTCCACGACCTGGTGCGTCTCTCGCTGCTGCAACGCCGGGACGGAACCTGGGACATGCACCCGCTGGTACGCCGGCATCTGATGCCGTCCGACGAAGGTGACCACAACGCCATACTCGGGCGCGCGACGCGATACCAGGTGCAGTACCTGAGCGGACTGATCGGTGACGAGCGGACCCAGCACGTGCGGGCCACACAGTACGCCTCCATCGACCTGGAGTGGCCCAACATCCGTTACCTGATCGCACGGAGCAGTCAGGAAGGCGCCCACGAAGACGTACGGAACCTGGTGGGTGGGCTTGGCTACTACCTGCACGCGCGAGGCCTCTGGGCTGACGCGGTGTGGGCGTGGGAGACGGGCGCCTCGTCCGCGGAGGAATGCGGCGACGTGGTAGCCCAGGCCCGGTTCCTCACCTACCTCGGCTACATGGCCTTCTTCATGGGACGGCCAACCCGGGCCACCTACTACCGACGCCAGGCGGAACGCCTTGTCGCCGTGGACCGACCCTCGTACCAACTGGGCAGTCTCTTACGGCTGTCCGGCTATCTGGCCCGCGAATCGGGCCACACCGACCAAGCTCTACAACACTTCGGCCGGGGCCTGGAGGTTATGAGGACCTGCGACAACGTCCACGGTATCTGCCGACTGCTGAACGACCTCGCGGAGACCCGGGCCCTGTCGAGCCACGCCCAGGAAGCGGAGAGCCTCGCCCAGGAAGCCCTGTCGCGCGCCGACGCCGAGGGCGAGGTGATCGAGAAGGTCCGGTCCATGGGCATTCTCGCCAACATCGCCCTCGCCGCCGACGACCTGGGCCTGGCCCGCGCCTACGCAACTGAGAGTCGTGACCAGGCGCTGGAGTGCGGATGGTGGGAGGACGCCGGAAAAGCGTTCCACACTCTCGCCCGGACAGAAGCGGCCTCCGGGAACCATGCCCGGGGTCGGAGCCTGGCCGCAGAAGCCGAGACGTACTTCGACCGCATCGGCAGCGAGCGGGGCATTGCCGAATGCCGCGCTTTCCTGGCTGGCCTGCCCAACCGCGGCCGACGCCGCATCCTAGGGCTTCGTGTCTAACCTCACGCTCTCATGAAGCGGGCTGTCCGGCACTGGTCAGGAAAACCACCACTGCAGCAGGAGACACCGAGTTTCCTTGCGTCTGGGCCCAGGTGTCCTCCATCGCGAAGATGTCCAGGCCCCACTGCTGGTCCCTCACGTAGTCAGCGGAGACCGCAGGCGCTGAGGCGAGTAGCAGTGCCCGTCAGGGTTATGACTCCTTGTGGACTGACGGTTTGCGGCCAGGGCGGATGCACGATGCGACGGCGGCTCGCGTGGCGGGTATCACCGACTGCTTCCAACACTTCGACCTGGTCGAAGTGCTCCTCGATGACGGCTACCTGGGCCTGAGCCGTGACCATCCAGGACAAGCCGTTACCCCGCCCAGGCCCACGGCCCGGAGTGCTGCCCGGCAGAGTCGAGCAATGGGAAACCGAACGTCACGGCCACTCTTCCGACCGCATCACGGTCGAACACGCCCTGACCGATCACAAGCGCTGGAAACAACTGATGCGCTGGACCCATCGCCGCGACCGTCTGCCCGACACTTACCGAGCCATCGCCGGCCTCGTCTCCGACCGCACCGTCACCGCCTGAAACAGGCCTCGACCAGGCCGAACACGGCCCAACCGCTACCACGCACCAACTCGTAAGTGAAAGTGCAGTCCGGGCCCGTGTGCTGTTCCGGGCCCAGCAAAGCAGCGGAGTTACGATGGCTGACCTTGAGTGACCGCCTTGAGCGACGAGCCTTCGGGGGAGCTGTGGACCAGCAGGCGCAGTCGAAGGCCAGCAGCTATGGACGATCTCTGCGCATCGCCGTGGTGCTGCTGGTGGCCGCGTCCGGTGGAGTGGAAGCCGTATCTTTCCTCGCACTCGACAGGGTCTTCGCCGGAGTCATGACCAGTAACCTCGCCCTTCTCGGCATGGCTGCAGGCCGGGCCGAGGCCGCGGGCGTGAAGGCGGCAGCGCTGGCACTCGGGGGCTTCGCCGCCGGCGTACTGGTCGTCGCACTGTTTACCCGCCATTGCACCGACCGCACCACCCGCTGGCCTCGGCGGGTCATGCTCGTCCTCGGTGTCGACGTGCTTCTGCTCGCCGTCGGCGCGCTGTTCTGGGGGTTGACCGGTGGCGCGCCCGGCGAGAGGGCACGGGACGTCCTGCAATGCGGGGCTGCACTGGTCATGGGCTCGCAGTCTGCCGCGATGGTCGCCGCCAGCCACGCCGCCGCGTCCACCACATACCTGACGGGCACTCTGGCCACCTTCATCACCAAGGGCGTCAGAACCGGTCGGCCGGGCATCTGGGTCCCGCTGCGCTTCGTCGGGTTCATTGCGGGCGCCGCCCTCTCCGCCGCCCTGCTGAAGCATGCCCCGGCGTGGGGCGCGTTCCCACCGGTCGTCCTCGTCCTGGCCGCGATCGCCACAGCTTGTCTCTCCCTCTTCATGCCTCGGCCTGCCATCAACGACGTGTCCTGAAGCCCCGGCCGGCACCCGCCCCACTCGAATGCCCAAGCCTGGTGCCCCGCACGGCCGCGTCAGATCGTTGCTTGCTGCACATGTACTTGCGCCGAGGCTGAGGGCACCTGGTAATTCGGTCGCAGGAGGTGGCGAGGTTCTGCAGAATCCGGGCTGTGGATCGCTTGGTTGAGATCGCGGATCGGTTGACCGCCGTCAGTGGCGTTGTCGGAGTGTGTTTGGGAGGCAGCCGGGCGAGGGGCACGCATCGTCCTGAATCCGACTACGATCTGGGCCTGTACTACCGGCCACCCCTCGACACTGATGCCCTGCGCCTGCTCGCGGCCGAGCTGACCGGCGAGCCGGTCGACGTGACTGAGCCGGGTGGCTGGGGGCCGTGGGTGGACGGCGGTGCCTGGCTAACCATCAACGGTCACCCCGTGGACTGGATCTACCGAGATCTGGACCGGGTGCATCGAATCTGGCGGCAGTGCCAGGACGGGCAATTCGCGGTAGGCGTCCAGCCCGGCCACCCACTGGGGTTCTATTCCCACGCCTACGTTGGTGAGGTGGCCCTTGGACGCATCCTCGCCGATCCGAGCGGTGAGCTGCAGACCCTGCACCGGCAGACTCGCAGCTATCCGCAACCGCTGCGCGAAGCGCTCATCACCAACGCGCGCTGGGAGACGCCGTTTATCCTGACTGGCGCCCGCAAGGGTGCGGCTCACGGCGACGTCTTCTATGTCGCGGGTTGCCTTTTTCGTGCAGTTGGGGTTCTCTCGCAGGCCCTCCATGCTCAGGCCAGGTGTTGGGTCCTCAACGAGAAGGGGATGGTTCGGGCCGCCGGAGAACTTGCCGTCGGGCCTACCGATTTCGCCGAGCGGGCCCACGGACTGTTCTCCGCGCTCGGCACCACCCCGGATACTCTCACCGCCGCGATCGATGACGCCGATCGACTGGCTGCCGAGGTATGTGAACAGCTCGAGTTCTGACAGCGTCCATGATCGGCGGCAGAACTAAGGCCTTCGTCTGGATCAGCGGGCAGTGTTCTGTTCCACGGTCCCTTCGACGGGACCACTTACTTCCTGCTGACACGAGCCTGCAGGCCCGGCCCCCGGGGACGCCCAGGCCGGCCCATACGATGAGGCCATGAAGCGACATTCAGCAGGACACTGGCTCCAGGTTGTCGGCGTCGGTCACGGTGCCATCGGCGCCGTGATCTACCGCGATGTGTTCGCCGACATGGTTCGCGGAAACCTTCTCAACTCCGTGCCCGACCGGGGCGATCGCGCCGCCGCCTTCTGGTTCATGGCCGCTGCACCCACCCTGTGGATGGGCGGCCGGCTGCTCCGGTCCGCGGAGGAGCACAAGGACATTCCGGCCCAGCGCGCCGCGGGCGTCGTTCTCACCGCCGTCGGCGTGATGGGCACCGCGGCCATGCCAAAGAGCGGATTCCCTACCCTGGTGGGGATCGGCGGCCTCCTGCTGCGCAGGTCGCTGCGCGGCTAAGCCGTTGCGTTCAAGGTCATCGTGCAGACCAGAGGAAGATGCCTGCGATAGGGAGTCCGGCCAGGTAAGTGGTTGCGTTCTTCTCGTAGCGGGTGGCGATGCCTCGCCACTGTTTCAAGCGGTTGATCGTGTGCTCGACGGTGTTGCGCAGTTTGTAGGTCTCACGCTCGAAGGCCGGTGGCTTGCCGCCCCGGCTGCCGCGACGTAGCCGGTGGCTCCTTTTGTGTGGAGGGGGACCGGGCGGGAGCCGGTCGGCCTGGATCCTCGGGCCCTCGGCATGGCCTGGGGGTCCTGACATCTGTCAGGGTCCTTTCCTGCCTGCGTTTTTCTAGTCTTGCGCGCATGACGCCCCTGTCGTCCCGGTCGCGAGGAGTGCGATGGATCCGTGAACCCCTATGGTGCGAGCCGTTTTCCAGCACAGCGGGTTCCTGGCCGCTTCAACGCAGTGGAGGCCTGTCGGACGGGTTGCTGGACTTGTGGCCGGCCCTTCACGGCAATTGGTTCCGCCCGGCTGGGTGTGTTGCCGGCAGCAGGCCGCATCGAGCGT
The DNA here is from genome assembly GCF_053608645.1 of Streptomyces sp. NPDC055013. NCBI lineage: Bacteria > Bacillati > Actinomycetota > Actinomycetes > Kitasatosporales > Streptomycetaceae > Streptomyces > Streptomyces sp. NPDC055013. The sequence goes on along the minus strand of NZ_JBSGVW010000004.1, from coordinate 76,180 downwards.
GGGCGGCAACCCGTCACGGGGTTACGGGGGCTCACCGCGGGCCGCGACGGCGGCCCTCCGGCCGGTTACTGCACCGACGCCCCAGCGGGATCGGCAACGTCCGGACTGCTGGCAGGTCGCCGTCAGCTGCTGCCCGCAGCCGCCCGGCCGAACGTACAAAGGGCGCTCGTCAGGAGCGGCAGGGCCGGGATCAGGTTGTCCCTTCGATCAAGGAGTTGTGATGCGTAGAGCTGTTCTCGGCGTGTTGATGGCGTTGGCGGTGGTGTTCGCGATGGCACCGCTTGCCGACGCCGGTCAAATGCAGACCGCGGCCGCAACCGTCCCTGCGGGAGTCCCCGACACCGTGACGTACGGCCTCCGGCCCGCGGTCGCAGGCAAGAGCGAAGGCGATGTCTCCATCAAGCGCGCCTTTTCCACCTGGGCCACGAACGTGAACGTGCGCCACAACAACGCCAGCGTCACCACCTGCGGAATGTCGCCGTCCACGGCCAACTGCCCGAACATCCGGGGGCAGGTGAACCCGGGCGTCTCCTTCGAGGTCTGGTGCCAGAAGGTCGGCAGTCAGACAGTGGGCGGCAACCCGTACTGGGTCTACATCCTCACGCCCAACTTCGAAGGATGGATGGCCAGTTACTACATTGACTACCCCGACAACGTGCTCCCGGACACCCGCTTCTGCTAGCGGCCGCTAGGCCGCGACCAACGAGCAGTTCCCTCACGGCGAACTCTCGGGGGTCGTTGCAACAACGCGGTGAGTTGATCAGGCCGCGAGCAGCTTGGACATACGCTCGGCTGGGGTCTCCCAGCCGAGCGTTCTCGTGTGGGCGGCTGTCGACTTTGGTGGCGACGGCATACAAGGGTCTTCGCGGGTATGCAGGGCAGAGGTCGGTTCCTTGGGGCAGGACTGGCGCAGCAGGCCGTTGACGCTTCACGCCCTGTCCCGAGACCGTAGTGCCGCTCACTAACAGAGCCCAGGACTGTCCCCACGAGGCTGCCGAGGCCGCTCGCAGCCGGATCGCGCTGCCGGGACGGTTTCCTGGCCCGGCAAGCAACTCGGCGCACTGATCGGGGAGTTCAGCGGTGCCCCGGCCGCTCGGCGGGTTTCTTGGCCGGCGCCTGCTCACCAGGCGCCGCAGGCTGGCCGGGCACGCAGCCCAGGATGGGCTCGGGCGCCAACGGGTATAGCCAGAGTAGCCCGTGCCTTTCACCGCGGGGGCCGGTGGGCTGGAGGATTGCATTGATGTTGTCGCGGACGAGTTCGCGCGCGGCAGCGAAGTTCGCGGGGTGCCAACCGGCGTTGATGTCGGCAGCGGTGGGCACGGCTCCCACGCCTGCCGTCCCCCGCAGCGCTCCGCCGGATGCGCGGACAAACCCTCCTACGCCTGGGACGGCAACCTGATGTGGGGCGGCTCCTACGACATCGACCCCCACGAGGAGACCGCGACGGCCACCGTGCAGTGGTCCGGCAGGGTGCCGGACGAGTCCGGGAAGAAGGACTCCGACCTCTCCCAGGCGCTGGCGTTCGCACCGTACGCGACGTTCTCCACCTCGGTGCCGGAGACGTTCCCCACAGACAACAGTCAGGGCTTCCTCGGCAACCCGGTGTTCGTGCGCTGCGACATGGTGTACTCCCCGGCGGGCTGCGTGTTCCGGGACTGCATGCCCGGCTATGTGTTCAACACCGCCAAGACCCCGGCGGCCGCCGCGCACGCCTGGCTGATCCAGGCGAAGATCCGCGAAGGTGCGCCACTGAGCTACCTCCCCGACCGCAGGGGCGATACGGGCGAGCACGGTGAGCGCAACAAGTACGGCCGCGACCCCGACGCCAACCGCAGAGTCATCTGCCCGGACAGCTGGGCCGCCAAATCCGGCCACCCGGGTACCACACCGGTGACCGACATCTCCGCCAGCGACAAGGCGTCCTGTGACGAGTTCACCTTCGCGGCGAGTTGAGCCGCTTCCCCACGTTCGCCAAGGATCTCCGGCTGATCGATCAGGACACGTATTTCGTCAGGACGCCGGGCTTCGACAAGTGCGACGCCTCGAAGCCGACGATCAAGTGCGACATCCGGTAGCACGATTCTGACGCACACATACTGACGCACGCCGCATGTGCGGCCCGGGGCCGGGCACAGGGCCGACCCCGGGCCGCGCCACACCGGAGAACGGAGACACGCAGTGAGTTCCGGCGGGATCACATGGATAGCCGACGACGACATCTCGTGGCTCGGCTACTACATCAAGCTGGCCCGGAGCCTGACCGGCGAACAGCTCGCCGCCCGCCTCGCCGCTCCCGGCGGCCCCGTACCGGTCCAGGCCACCACCGGGCCGCAGGCCGAAGAGCTCATCGACGGGCTCGACGCGGAGCGCGGCGACGCCGACAGCATCGCCGTCCGCTACGGCGACCACGCCGGCCTGGGCTTCGCCCTTGCCTATGGCCACTGGCCGTCCCTCCTCGGGCCCGCGTACCACGACGGGACATCCCGAGACGGGGTGCACGTCTTCGAGCTCTACTACGAGAAGCAGAACTCGAAGGTCCCGCCACCCGCATTCGCCTACTTCCACGACGACCACTACGTGTGCTGTTTCGACATGTACATGCACACTTGGTCGCAGGAGATCACCGGCCCCGGCGCCGACCTCATCCGCGCTGACATCGTCGCGGCCGGAATCCCGGAGGAGAGCGAGAGGGACACGGCGCACCGTGCCTCTCTCACCGTTCTGGAACAGCGCTTCGAACTGGCGCTGCCGCGTGATCTGATCCTCGACGCGTCACTGCCCACTGTGCTCGTCAGAGGGCAGCAGCCGCGATGAGCCGTCGCCGTGATCGCAGGCGGCCCCTCCAGCGCTGCAGTTGGTTCGGGGTGCGCGCCCACGTGTCCTCGGGATCGACGCTCCCCATCGCCTCCTTCTCCACGCCCAACTCGTGCCGCGCGCCGTAGAGGTGCGTGGACAGTCCCGGCCGGACCCGCACCTGTCCGCAGTACTGAACCGTGACGGCCCCGGGAGCGCGCCACGGCGGTCCCGCCGCCTTCGACGTCTTCGCGTTCGCTCAAGTAGACGCGGGGCGGCCTCACCGAGGCCCTGCGGATCCGTGGGCAGGCTGAGGGGCGACCTGGGACTGCGCCGTACATAGCCCTCGGAGTCCCAAGATCCCCCACGAAGGACATTGTTCCCGCGGTCTCCGTTCGGTACCGCGTACATGCTCTTGGTCTGGGCCTGGATCTGGTAGTCCAGCCGGATGGTCGGCGCGTCGTTCGTGCTCGGTCTGACGGGTGTCATGGCGCGGCGATCTGGACGTGATTCACCTGGTTCTGCGCGAGGGCTCTTCGCTCCTGCTCAATGGTTTCCAGGGCGGCGTCGATCTCCCGAACCCGTTCACGTTCTTCTTCGTCCAGCTCGTACATCTCGGCTCGCATGACCAGCGCCTCCCGTTCGTCCTCCAACCTGCCCTGGCGATGGTCCAAGATCCGCTCGGCAACAATCTGGGTCATGTCATTTTGCTCAGGAGGCTCGGAACCACGGGCCAGTGCTACGAGCCATACCGCCATCTCGCCCAGGAAGATCGTCGTCTGGATGCGGTACTCCTCCCACACAACCCGCCCGTCCCAGTGCTGGACGCCGTCCAACAGGTCGAGGACCCGATCCCGTGTGACGCGCTGATCGTCTGGCAGCAGTCCCAGGAGCGCTGTCAGATTCGATTGATGGGCCATCAGCTCCCGCCCCCAACCCTCGCGGTCCTCGAACGTCCCGTGCTCCCGGTACGTCTGGCGCTGGATGGTGATCGCGAGTGTGGTTGCTGCTTCCACTCCTCGTTGGGCTGTGGCCCGTGTCTGGGCCAGGTGAGCGGCAGCGTCACCTTTCCTCGACTGCCACCAGGTCCCGAGGAGCGTGAAGCCGCCACCTACGAGCGCACCGATCAGACCTGTGCCGAAGTCGGACGTGATTGCGTTCCAGAGTTCTCCCACGCAGATCATCATGCATACGGGACCATCCCCGTGGGGCTGATCACGTCAAGTCCGACTGGTGGTTAGGCTTTCCGGAATCGTGGGCACGGGCCTGAGCCCTGACCAGCCCGTCGTAGTCCCTCTGGTCGAGCTTCACGGAGGGGCAATCGTGGCGCTCGGCCGCACAGTCGCCGGGGACGTACCGCACGAGGGTCAGCTCCTCGCACGAGAGGCACATGACGCCCGGAACAGTTCCCGGCGCGGCTCGCTCATCGCATCGAAGCGATCGTGGCCGAGGAACCGCCACGTGTCTGGACGCCCGAATGTCCAAGCCCGACCTCCGTTACGCCGACGAGTGGCGCCGCATCCATCGCCCCTTGTCGGCCGAGGAGTTGGCGTTCCGCCGTCGGTCAGGAACACCTGTCAGGGGGCCAAGCTGTACGTCGACGAGGCCCTGGAGGTCGCGGGGGAGCAGAAGGCGGCCCCGGAGAAGGAAGAGGTTGGTGGCCAAGATGGAAGGGGACGGCCGGCTCTTCGAGGTCATGTACGGACGGACGGAAGCTCTGGGCTCGTAAGGTCGTGCACCCTCGCGAGGCGGCCCGCCGGAAGCGCCACCAGCGGACGTTGGCGTGGCGTAGGGAAAGGCGGCGTGATCCCCGAGACCCGTCAGGAGGCCCTGAAGCGGCGCGGGTTGGTGGAGCCCCCGTCGGGGTTTGAGCTGACCCTGAACGCGTCGAGGCCTCCCGTCGGGCAGTCGACCTCCGGGCCCAGGGGGACCGTGAACCGGCCACAGCACTCGCCCTGGACCCCTCGCATCCCCGGCGCCGGGAGTTCATGAAGTGCGTGGCCCTGGTCGAGTTTTCCCGGGAGCCCTACGCCCCTTCTTTTCGGGATCCGGAGCCGTCCCCACGCCGACGGCCCAGTCGCCCATGAACCCAGCTGAACGCCCCCGCATCCAGCCCATCACCCCACCAACACAGTTGGAAAGCGTGCACCGTGCGCCATAGCTCCGGAGAACCCTTGGCAAAGGGGAGCACCGCAGTAGCATCCCGCATGCCCATTTCATGGAGATCAAGCGTCGAGTCTTCGCGCAGATCTTGCGTCAGCGTGGGATCGAACCCACTGCCGTACGCGATGTCGATGTCGCCTGGGACGCCTTCGGCGAGTTCTGCCAGATAGAGGTGGACGGGATCGAGCGGCCGGAGGAGGACGGCGACGGCGTCATCGCGGAATGGGGTCGGTGGGACTGGAACGACGCCCAGCCGGCGCTGTCCTTCGGGCGACTGCTGGCGGTCACAGGGGGGCCGGCGGACGTGATGATCCCGAGTGGCAGCCCGAGTACTGGAAGGTGGAACTGCAACTCGTCTTCACCGAGGACCCCGCATGGGCCGATCTCGACAGCCTCGGGCATCAGGACACCGGGTATGACTTCGACGAGATCGGTCCCCGCAGGACTGCCGCACTCCGGGAGATGCGCCGGTTCATCGAGTCCTGTCCCTCGCTGGCAGCGATGTGGCGAACCGAGCCCACTCGCAGTGAACTGACCCTTGAACGAGCGGGGTGACTGCCGCGTCGTAGTGCACGTGCGTAGAAGCCCTCGGCCATCAGCCGAGGGCTCCCTGTCTTGCTGCCACCGCAGCAGTCAGCATATCCGCAGGTCAGGCCCCTTACCTGTTCTCCTTGGACACCGCTCCCGACTTATGTCCTGGAGGCCACAGTCCAGGGTGGTCGTCCACCCGCCATCGATCGTGAGTCGTACAAGCGGTGCAACACCGTGGAACGCTGCACCAACCGCCTGAAGGACTGGCGGGGCCTGGCCAGTCGCTAAGAGAAGACCGCCACCGTGTTCCGAGCCGGCCCCCACGTCGCCGGCATCTTGTTGTGGTCCACCGTTGATCCGAGGGCCTGACGGGTGTCAATTCCAGGGTTCCTGGTAGGGGTTCTCGCCCAGCACCCGTGCGGCGGCCGCGCAGAGGTCTTCGCCGTAGAGCTGGTTGCCGCCGTATTCGGAGCCCCAGAGTTCGGACGCGGCCTGAGCTACGGCGCGCCAGCTGAAGTCCTCATCGACTCGCCACGTGCGAATCTGCACGGCCTTCTCCGTCGTGATCGTCGCAGGATCCACAAGTTCGTGTGTCATTCCACTGACCTTGGAAACGTTGTTGGCGGGGCGGCACTGGATTGCGACCGTGCCTACTTGCGCACGTGGAAGCGCAGCATGGTGACCCCGCCCGACTGGACATTGCTGAACGGTTCCAGGTCGATCCGGTCGAGGCCCGGCGGTGCGAAGCGGACGCCGTCGCCGAGCAGCACCGGCAGCACGTACACCAGGATCTCGTCGACGAGGCCGCGTTGCAGGCACTGGGCGGCCACGTCGGCGCCGAGGATCTCCAGGTTCTTGTCGCCGGCGGCGCGGCGTGCCGTGGCCACGGCTTCCTCGATGTCGCAGGTGAGGAAGGTGACGTTGGGATCCGGCTCGGAGGGCGGGCGGTGGGTGAGGACGAACTGCGCCCCGCCGTCGTAGTCGGTGTTCTCGTCGGACATGCGCTTGCCGACCTCGTACGTGCCCCGGCCGATGAGCATGGCGCCCGTGGCCGCCATGACCTCCGGGAACGTCGCCGACGTCATGTGCTCGAAGATCCAGTCCATCGTGTGGCCGGGACCGGCGATGAACCCATCGAGGGACATCACCCTGTTCACGACCACTTTGCCGGTGCTCGCATCCGTCATGCGTCTTCTCCAAGCATGTGGAGGGCCGGGATCGCATCATAGGTCGGTGAGCAACATCTTCTCCTGCGGTAGCCACGACCTGGACCTGTCCAATGGCGCCGCCGCGGTGTTCATCGACGTGCTGATGCTGGCCGTGTCCGATCTCGCCTCCGAGGACTGGGACTTCCGCTTCGCGGCGCTGCTGACCCTGCAGGACCAGAACGTCATGGGGCGCGGTGCCGTCGGGTTCGACCTGGCGGAGTTCGACTGGGGTGCGACGGAGCGGGAACGCGCCCGCGCGAAGGACTTCGTGCTGCGTGCCACAGCACTCGCGGCGAGCGGACATCGCTGGAGCGAGCTGGGCTACCACCCGCCCCGCGGGCATGACTACCTGCACCGCTTCACAACCATGGTGGAGTCCTGCACCCCGCCCGCCGACAGCAGCGCCGCGCTCGGCTTCCCCGGCCCGGACGAGGCCGCGATGGCCTCGTGCGTGCGCCACCGCGTCCTCAGCGCGCTCCCGCTCTGGGACGGCTGCTTCCTCTGCAATCGGCCGCACTACTAGCCCCGCTCGATTCCACATCAGGAGGTCGGTGCCTAACGACTTCGGGGTGCACTGGCGCACTGACTGTGACTACTTCCGCCACTGGGTAGGGACCGGAGTAGTCGCTCACGTGCGCGACCAGCTCCGCCAGCAGGTCCGGGAGCGGGGAGGGAAGGATCCCCGGACGTGACGGCGATCCTGGACGCGCAGAGCGTCAAGGCAGCCGAGGCGGTCGGCAGCGACTCGCGTGGCTACGACGAGGGCAAGAAAATGAACTGGCCCACCCGGAGGTGATTCTGGCCTGGGCGGACTTCGCCTACGGTGGCCTGGTCGACTGGGCCAGCGACTTCGTTGGTCTCACCCCTCCACACCTCCGCTCGGCCCAAGGGTCAGAAGAGCTTCGTGGTGTTACCGAAGCGGTGGGTGGTCGATCGGCAGACAATTTGGATCATGAAAGCCCGCAGAAACGTGCGGGACTACGAGTGCCTTCTTGCCGTACTTCGCGCCGGCTGAGGTCTTGGAGACGTGTCCGCGTATCGGCGACTGGGAAATGCCCTCAGGGATACTGGTCGCCCATGGATGAGGTCAAAGTCGTCGTCGCCCATTCCGAGCGCGCGACTCTGCGCGTCGGTGACGTGTTCTTGAAGGTGGACGCCGATCAGGCGCGCATCGACGTCGAGGTCGAGGCGATGTCCCTCGCGCCGGTCCCGACCCCGGAGGTCCTGTGGCGCAAGCCGCCCGTGCTCGCGATCGCCGCACTCCCGGGGACGACGCTTGGGCGCCTCGGCGGGCCGTCGACCGGGTCGACGGCGGCATGGGCAGCGGCGGGCGCGGCCATTCGGAAGCTGCACGAAGCGCCTCTACCGCCCCTGCCGGGCCGGGCCGGCAGGGGCATCGCCGCGCTGGCGGCGGAACTCGACGACGAGTGTGAGTTGCTGGTGACGAACGGTGTCCTGCCCGCGGACCTGGTCACCCGCAACCGCCAGGTCGCCGAGGCCGCGCTTCGGCCGTGGACTCCGGCATTCACACACGGCGACCTGCAGATCGCGCACGTCTTCGTCGACGGCGACGAGGTGACCGGCATCATCGACTGGTCCGAGGCGGGCCAGGGTGATGCCCTGTATGACCTCGCCACCTTTACGCTCGGACACGAGGAGCACCTCGACGATGTCATCGCCGGCTATGGCAACGACATCGGCCTCGACGTGATCCACGCGTGGTGGTCGTTGCGAAGCCTGCTGGCAGTTCGCTGGCTGCTCGACCACGGCTTCAACCCCTTCGCGCCGGGCTGTGAGGTCGACGTGCTGCGATCCCGGATGTGAGGCTGCGCGGGCCCGACTGCTACGTATGCGTGCTGACGCAGCGAGCAGGCCATCCCCTGGGGCGATCGCCCGCCCTTACTCTCAACAAAGTGCGGTGCACAGTGGCTCACCACCGGGGACGCGCCCGGCCTCTACGCTCGCCTCGCCACCCGCACCACCGCAGCCACCATCACACGCCGGGCGTTCAAGCCTTTCGCAGCAGCCCGCAACCTCACCGCGGTCGCCCGCGCATGCGCCCGCCAACTCGCGGCAGGGGGAGCGCGTTCGAGCTACTGCTCCCAATTCGACGTGTTGCGGCCAGCCGTACAGAGGCAGGTGGCTCCTCACACGTGGCTCGCGGATACCGAGATAGCCTCCTACGGCCGCTTCACCGTCATCCCGCCCAGCTCCGTACGGGCCGACCGTACGACCGCGACGACGGCTTGACCACCTACATGTGGCTGAACTGGGACGTCTCCCGTGACGCCGTCGCCGGACTGGCGACGGAACGGACCGTCAATCATCCTTGTCCATTTGACAAGGACTCTTTACATGGAGACAAGTTCCCTTTACGTTTGCCGCATGGAGAAATCATCAGACAACCGCCAGAGTCGAAGCGACAGGGTCCGAGCCCGCGCGTGGTTCCTCGACTGGTTGCCGGCGGTCATCGCGCTCGGGTTGCTCAGCTTGATCTCAGAATTCGGCCTCTTCGGTTCGGCGGACTCATGGGAACTGTTCTGGTCGCTGCTGAACCTCGCCCCTGGGCTCTGGATCGTCCGGGCCGTGATCAGAAGCTTGCGCCGCGCCGACGAGTACCAGCGTCGTTGCCAGCTCGAGGCCCTGGCGATCGGGTTCGGCGTGCTGATCATGGCGATCTACACCGTCGGGCTTCTCCAGGCGGCCGGGGTGGGCGACCTGCGCCAGCTGGTCCAGATCAGCTTCGTGGCAAGCATCCTGACCTGGATCGCGGCCCTGCTGTTCAAGACGCCGCGAACCCGATGAAGAACCGGCTCAGGGAACTGCGGGCGGTGCGCCGTTGGAGTCAGGCCGACCTCGCTGACCGCCTCGACGTGTCCCGGCAAACGGTCTACGCCATCGAAACGGGCCGCTACGACCCGAGCCTGCCGCTCGCATTCAAGATCGCCGCCGTGTTCGGCGAACCGATCGAGGGTCTCTTCTTCCCTGCCGACGATGCGGACTCCGAACCGTGACCGTCGGTCGCGGCAGTGGTGGCTGCGCCACGCACAGTCCGCACTCTGCGAGCGGGTGTCGTGGTCTGCCGCTGTCCGCCGGCTCCTCGTCGCCGCCGTGCACCGGTTCATCAGCATCGTGCCCACCGGGTCTTGGGCAGGATGTCAGCGCTTTGGGAGGCTCTTGAGCTCCGGCTCCTCATGGTATTTCGAGCAGTCGGGGTTGCGGCAGGGCCCAGGGGCCCACACGGGCACATAGATCCCGAGGGTCTTGTGCCGCTTTTTGATGATCATGCTTCGAGAGTGCTTGCAGACCGGGCACGCAAGCGTCCCTTGCTGGCCGGCCTCCTGCTCGGCTTTGCTCATTCTTTAACAATAGGCTGTTTGTGCAAAAATAGGGAAAATCTACCCAGATTGGTTGAGTGTCTGGTGAGGTCATCGCGGCCCGTTGGGCGGGTCGCCTCCCTGGCCCCTCCCTGAGTGCGGATCGTTGACGTGCCCCGGAGGGTTGGCGGCCGGGTCCGGCCCTGGGCCTGTGCTCTCCCCCTGAGCGGCATCCGCGGGACTGATAGGAACAGGGCGCAGCAGGCTGAGCACAACGGACGCGGCCAGTACGACGACGATGACCGCGAGGCTGACCGGCGATGGGACTTCTGGGATGTCAGGGCTGATCATCTTGTGCGACGCCTGCAAGATGAGCTTGACGCCGATGAAGGCCAGGATGATCGCGAGGCCGCGGTTCAGGTAGTGGAAGCGGTCCAGCAGTCCCGCCAGCATGAAGTACAGGGCACGCAGGCCCAGAATCGCGAATGCGTTGCTGGTGTAGACGATGAAGGCGTCGTCGCTCACGGCCAGGACGGCCGGGACGCTGTCGACGGCAAAGATCAGGTCGGCTGCCTCGATCGCGGCCACCACCGCGAGGAGCGGGGTGGCCACGCGTTTGCCGGCCTCCTTGACGAAGAACTTCATGCCCGCGTACTCGTCCCGGACGGGGACGAACTTGCGGAGCAGGCGTATGGCGAAGCTCTTGCCGGGGTCGAAGGTCTCCTCGTCGCCCTTGAGGAGTTTGTAGGTGCTGTAGAAGAGGATCGCGGCGAAGGCGAACAGGACCGCGGTGAAGCGGCTGACGACGGCGACGCCGAGGGAGAGGAAGATCCCGCGGAAGATCAGGGCGCCCATCACGCCGAAGAACAGCACCCGGTGCTGGTAGGCGCGGGGCACCTTGAAGTAGGCGAAGATCACCGCGAAGACGAAGAGGTTGTCCACCGACAGGCTCTTCTCCAGCAGCCACGCGGTGGTGTACTCGGTGCCGGCCGTCGTGCCGAGGACGAGGAAGACGACGCCGGCGAAAATCAGGGCGAGACCCACCCACAGGCCGCTCCAGGCAGCAGCCTCCTTGAAGCCGATGACGTGCGCGGTGCGGTGGGCCAGCAAGTCCACCGCCAGCGACACCACCACCGTCGCGGCGAACGCTCCCCATAGCCAGAGCGGGACCTCAGGCACACCGGTCACCCTCTCCGCGGTCCACGCCGATGCGCAGACCCTTACACAGGAGTCTGCGGCATCTCACCACACCGGGCGACCCAGGATGTCCATGGCGCCGGGCCGCCGTCCCCGCGGAGAACCCCGCAGACGAGAACCGGATGTGAGCATGCCGGACAACGCTGATCCGATGCCCGCTCCGGACTGCATGGGCATGCTGCAGGGTTCAACAATCCGGCCGCCTGTGGCCGGGGCGCCGCAGTTCGAGACATCCAGTCGTGCTTGGGTCGGCGGCCACCCGTGTTACATGCTGTGGCGGCAGAAGCTCTGGCCGTGGGAGCGTCAGGTGACGAGCAGCCTCCGGGCTTGGAGGAGGAGCTCAGTGGCAGATCTACCGTTCGGGGTAGGCGCCATGCCCAGTCCTGGAACATCACGACGGGTGAACGGCCACGTGGCACCGGCCGGCCCACAGGATCGGCAAGCTGCTGGCTGGACCAGGCCAACGCTTCGCGCACCGTGATCGAGGAGGCCATCGGTGCGATCGCCGCGGTCGGCCGGATCATGCCCGCCGACGCCTGGAGGTACTGCAACAGACATCGCTCAGTACCAACGTCAAGCTTCGCCACGTCGCCGAATTGATCATCGACTGGATGACCAGCGGCTACCTACCAGCAGATATTCGACACGAGCTCGAACGCCGACTGGCCAGGGGCCCATCCGATTGACCAGCCTCGGCCTGCACTGGTCTTGCCTCGTAGCGCAGGGATCGTCGCGCCGTGGAGACGACCGACGCTCTCCTCCAGCAGGCCCACGCACTGTGGGGCTGACGGCACCAGCCGGAAGCCACGCACATTCACCCGCGCGGGGGCGCTGCAGAGGCTTCTGGGGCATATGGGGGAGCCGGCTCCGCGGACCGACGACGGTCTGGCCGCCCTGATCCGGGCCGCAGTGCACTGGCCGGACCTAGAGCCTGTCTCCTTGACGAAGATCCCTCCCCGCCGAACGGAAAATCTGGCGACCCGAGGGGACTGCTCGACTACGGTCGCGGGGGAGGTAGACGCGTGTCCTGGCCATCAGTGATCGTTCTTGTTCCCGCGGAGCAACGCCCGTCGCTTGAAGGGCGAATCCGTTCCCTTGAGCTCGTGCCGGATCCCGTGACTGGCGACCAAAGGCTGCACCAGCACGGGTACTCGTACTACATCGACCTCTCCGGCGGGATCCTGGCGGACTACGAGCCGGAGGAGCTCGAGCAGGTGAGGACCCGGATCGGCGAACCGTACGCGGTCTATGTGTCGTGCCAGTCCATGGACGCGGCCCGGGCCTTCCTCTGCGACGTCCTGCCTGGCGTGGACGGTCTTGTCGACACCAACCACGACGAGATCCTGCAGGCGAGCGAGTTCCTCACGCTGGTGGACCGTTACCCCGGATGGGACTGGCGTCGCCAACCGAGCACAGACCTCCAATAGACCGGCTACGTCGGTGTCCTGTCACCTGCGGGTCCAGATGAGGATGGCGGCCAGGTGCAGTGCGGCCTGGTAGGCGACAGCAAGCTTGTCCGTCCGCATTGCAAGGCCCCGCCACTGCTTGATCCGAGCGATGCACCGCTCGACGGCATTGCGCTCTTTGTATGTCTCAGTGTAGAAGCCGGGCGGGCGGCCTCCGGCGCGGCCTCGCCGCAGACGGTGGCCGATCTGGTCGGCGGGCTGCGGGATAACGGCACGGATGCCGCGTCGACGGAGGTGCCGACGGATTGAGCGGGAAGAGTAAGCGCGATCCGCAAGGACGACCGTAGGGCGGGTTCTTGGTCTGCCGAGTCCGCTTCGCGGGATGCGGATTCCGGCCATGACTGCCTCGAAGGCCGGCGCGTCACCGGCCTGGCCCGCAGTGAGGTGAATGGACAGAGGCCGTGCCCGGCTGTCACTGGCCAAGTGGACCTTCGTGCTCAACCCGCCGCGGGAGCGTCCGAGCGCGTGATCCTCGCTCGGTCCGGCCAGGCACCTCCTTTTCCTGGCTCCGGCCGAATGCTGGTGAGCCCGGCAGACGGTGGAGTCCACCGAGACTGTCCAGCCCACGTCGTCGCCAGCGTCCGGCACGGCAAGGACGGCCGCGAGGATCCGTTCCCATGTGCCGTCCATGGCCCACCTGATCAGGCGTTTGTGCGCGGTCTGAAATGGCCCGAGTTCCTCTGGCAGGTCGCGCCAGGGCGAGCAGGTGCGGTACTTCCACGCGATGGCTTCCAGGGTCCGGCGATGATCCGCCCACCGTCGTCCACGGACCGGATCGGCCGGCATCAACGGCTCGATCCGGACCCACATCGCATCAGTGATCATTAACCGAACAGACACATCCGATCAACTGACCCACTCATCAAGGAGACACGCTCTAGCCGATCTGGACCAGATGCCGCCCGGCATGGACGGCCTGGAGGTGTGCCGGAGGATGCGTGACCACGGGCCGTGCCGGGTCATCATGCTCACCGCGCGCGACGAGGAGGACCGCACCCTCGGCCTGGAGGTCGGAGCCGACGAACTATGTCACCAAGCCCTTCAGCCCGCGCGAACTGATCCCCAGGGTCGAGTCGGTGCTGCGCCGCGCGCCCCGGCCTGGGTACGGGGGGGCGGTGAGCACGGCCGACCTGACCGTCGACACCGGCCGCACGCCGGGCCACCAAGGACGGCCCCGAACTCGCCCTCGCTGGCCGGGATTTCGACCTCCTCGCCTTCTTCCTACGCAATCAAGGACGGGTGTACGGCCGCGAGGACCTGATGCGCGAGGTGTGGGGCTGGGGGGTCGGCGACCTGTCCACAGTCACCGTTCACGTCCGCCGCCTGCGTGGCAAGGTCGAGGACGACACGGCCCGGCCGCAGCTGATCCAGAAGGTGGAGGGCGTGGGCTACCGATGCGAATCCGGCTGTGGGGAGGAGGAGTGACCGTGCGCGACACCTTCCTGATCGCCGTGCATGCCTTCGCTGGCGCCGCCGTCACCGGCCTGGCTGGAGCCGGTGCGTTGCGCCTGCTGCGCCACCGCTCGGTCACCGAGGTCGCGGCAGTCGGAGTTGTCGCCCTGTTCGCGGGCACGCTCGCCGTAGCCTGGGCGATGTTCCTGTCGCCGCACGACGTCACCGTGGTGACGACCGTAGTGGCGATGGCAGCCGTGGTCCCTCTCGCGACCGCGCTGCTGTTGGGCCGCTGGGTCGTCGCCCGCAGCCGCGAACTCGCTGTCGATACCCGTTCGTTCGGCTGACGGTAGTCACTTCGCCGCACCCGACGGGCGGCCACCGCCGAACTGGATTCAGTCATCCGGGAGTTGGGGTTCATGAGTGGCAAGCTCGCCGAATCCCGCGACCGTGCACGCACATCGGAGGCATCCGGACGCGGATTGGTCGCCGGGATCTCCCATGACCTGCGCAGCCCGCTGGCTGGCCTGCGTGCCATGTCCGAGGCGCTGGAGGACGGGGTCGCCGCCGACCCCGAACCGCCACCTGAGCCAGATACGCACCGGAGCCGAACGCCTCAGCAACATGGTCGGCGACCTCTTCGAACTCCCCCGCATCCACACCCTTCCCCTGAACCCCGCCCAGGATCTCGCCGTACGACCTGATCGGCGACACCTCGCGGGTCTGAACTCGCTATCCGGCGAGCAGCGCATACGGCTGGTCGGCGACGACGTGGACCCTTTCCCGGTCGAGGTTGATCGCCACGGAGATGAGTCGCTTGCTCGGTAACTGCCTTGTCAACGCCATGCGCCGCACCGCCGCCGACGCTACGATCGCGGTCGCTGGCGAACTCGCCCGACGGCGATGTCGCGTCCGTGACGGACGGCTGCGGCGCCATCCCCGAAAAGGCTCTCCCGCGGGTCTTCGACACCGGCTGGCACAGCACGCACGCCCCTTGCGGGCGGGGGCGCGGCCTTGCCAGCGCGAGGGGCATCGTGGAGGCCCACGAAGAGCGGACCATCGTACGCAGCATCCCAGGCGGCTGCCGTTTCGAGGTGACCCGTTTTACGGCCCACGGGTGAGGTCACTCGTCGGCGAACTCCCGCATACCCTTCTCCAACCCGACCTGCGGTTGCCAGCCGAACCTGGCCCGCAGCCGTGCGAATCCGCGGTGATGTGCCGGGCGTCTCCCAGCCGGTACTCGCCGGTGATGACCGGCTCGGGTCCCCCGCACGTGGAGGCCGGCGCGCGTGCCATCTCTCCTACGGTGTGCGGCTGACCACTGCCGGTGTTGTACGAGCGGCTCGCGCCTGTGGGCCGCGAGCGCCTCAACGACATGAGACCGGATGAACCCTGCACCGCCGGTGACCAGTACACGCATACGGCCACGCTGGATCCGCGACGGCACCGGGCCGCGTGACCGGACCGGCATGTCATCACTCCGTAAGACGCCGAAGGCGCGTCGGAAGGGGACAAAACGGCACCTCCGCGAGACGCTGCCGTACGCGCCCCTCATCGCCGCCCAGGGAGACCGTCATGGCAACGCCGCATTCCCCGTCCGCAAACGACTCCTACCGCTTCGACGACCTGACCGCCCTGTTCATCAACTGCACACTCAAACCATCCCCGCAGCTCAGCCACACCCAGGGACTGATCGACAAGAGCGCGGAGATCATGATGGAGCGCGGGGTCACCACATCCGAGATCCGGGCTGTTGATCACGACATTGCACCCGGCGTATATCCGGACATGACCGAGCACGGCTTCCCGGCCGACGAGTGGCCCGCGCTGTACCAGCAGGTGATGGCCACCGACATCCTGGTCCTGGCCGGACCGATCTGGCTCGGCGACAACAGCTCCGTCACCAAGAAGATCATCGAGCGGCTCTACGCCTGCTCCTCACTGCTCAACTCCCAGGGCCAGTACTCCTACTACGGCCGTGTCGGAGGCTGTCTGATCACCGGCAACGAGGACGGCGTGAAGCACTGCGCGATGAACGTCCTCTACAGCCTCCAGCACCTCGGCTACACGATTCCGCCCCAGGCGGACGCCGGCTGGATCGGCGCGGCAGGCCCTGGACCGTCGTACCTCGACCCGGACTCGGGCGGCCCGCAGAACGACTTCACCAACCGCAACACCGCCTTCATGACCTGGAACCTGATGCACCTGGCAGCCCTGCTCAAGCGCTCGGGTGGCGTCCCCGCACATGGCAACCAACGCTCCGAATGGGACGCCGGCTGCCGTGCCGACGCGGTCAACCCCGAACACCGCTGAGACGCGCAAGGAGGCCGGCCTGCTCACCTCCGAGCTGCGCGGCACATGCGTGTACTACCGGGTCGAGC
The DNA here is from genome assembly GCF_053608645.1 of Streptomyces sp. NPDC055013. Lineage (NCBI taxonomy): Bacteria > Bacillati > Actinomycetota > Actinomycetes > Kitasatosporales > Streptomycetaceae > Streptomyces > Streptomyces sp. NPDC055013. The sequence continues at coordinate 59,732 of NZ_JBSGVW010000004.1, read as the reverse complement.
CATCGGTCCCCGCGGCGATAGGCCTAGTGTTGACCAAGACCGCACCTACCGTGGGCTGACCGCCATGAAGCTCGCGCCAATTGGCCGGGGCCTATTGGTCAGTGAGAGCCTGCTCTGTGCATAGCGCCACCCCGCGAGCCCCGATTCGTCGGTTCCCCGAGTGCGCGCCAGGGGGTGTCCGCTGGTGTCGGGGGCCGGTGGCGTGCAGTTGCCGTCTAGGGCATCGGTGGCGCGGTCCGTTACGGCGGACGATGCCGCCGGTTCGGTCATGTCAGGGGTATTGCAAGGCCCCGGAAGTGTTTCGGCGCGCACCTCGGGGGCGGCCGCACTCGCTCGTGACGGACTGGCTACGAGAGCGAGGGCGGCACCCACAGCATGACCGTTCCTGCCGGTCTTTCCACGGCAGTTGCCTCCGTCTTCACCCCACTGGCGTCCAATGCTTCCCCTTCGTGACCGTCTCTCCTGTGTCGACGTGTGGGTGCTGACCGGGGGAGGAGCGGGTCGCACGGCCGACAGGATCTCCAGCGACTGGGCCGTCATGGAAGATCGCGTCCCTGGCGGGCCTGGCATACGTCAGCTCTCGGCATCAGAGCGCGGGCCGAGCTGCGGCGTCCGTCCAAACGCTGATGTGCCGCGGCCTTCGGCGACCGCGACATCCTGATCGTCTTCGACGTAGGCTACGTCGCCCCGCGCATGGCTTACCTCCTGGCCGCCCTGCCGGTGGACGTTCTCGGACGGATGCGCACGGTCGGAGCCGTCGGGCGACTGCGGGCCGATAGTGGCGTGCGCGGGGACCTCCCATCGCGTCCACCATCGACCCAGGCAGAGCCGAGCAGACGCGGCGCATGGCGTCCAGGTCGCTCGTCCAGTGGTGCGCTCCACCTGGACGCCATGGACCAACCACGCTCGCTCCACGGTGTGTGGGTCGACGGCGGACGGGATGGAAGCTCGGGGTGGGTGGCGGGTTAGTGAACTGGGAAGCCGCATCGTCGCATCAGAATGAATCCGGTTGGCCGCGAGCGTGGACTAGCGTGCCCGCTTGCGTACTTCGATGGCGAGTGGCGCCCCGTTGCCAACAGGCGCAGGCTGGATTGGGGGAGGGAAGAGCGGTAGGTAGGGCATGGGGGGACATGCCGAGGATCACCTCGCCTGCTGAAGTTTGAACGAAATGGAAGGCTGCTATGACTACTGTCTTTCTCAGATGTCGAGGGGAGCTTCCGGGCAACCGTTTCCTCGACGGACATACGCATGATGGAACCGTGGGCCTTGCGCCCAACACCGCGGCCCCCTTCAGCGGCACCCGGTGGGACATGCGGAAGATCCAGGGAACACAAGACGAGTTCGTCTTCCGATGCCTGGGAGATATAGAGGGCAACAGGTTCCTCGACGGTCGCACCCACGATGGAACCGTGGGTCTCGCGCCGGACACCAGCGAGCCGTTCACGGGCACCAGGTGGAAGGCCACCAAGAGCAGCGACAACATCACCACCATCAAGTGCCTGGGCAATCTAGAGGGCAACAGGTTCCTTGACGGTCGCACCCACGATGGAACCGTGGGTCTCGCGCCCAACAACCAGCCCCCGTTCAGCGGGACCAGGTGGGCCGTCGAGGTGCCGATCGACTAAAGGGTGCTGCAGAACGCTGTGAACTGGGCATCTCCGTTGCATGGTCGGGGTGTTGAGGGCCGAGCGGGTGTGGGTGGAGACGTTCACGGGCCTGCGTGTGGATCAGTTCGGACGGCTGCTACGGGTGGTCCGGGAGCGTGGTGGTGAGGGGTGCGGGTGGGGCCGTCCGTGGCGGCTTCCGCTGGCTGAGCCGGTGCTGCTGGTGGTGGTGTACTACCGCACGAACCTCACTATGCGGCAGCTCGCCCCGCTGTTCGGTGTCTCGCCTGCGACCGTGTGCCGGGTGATCCGGCGCCTGGACCCGATGCTGGCACTGGAGCCAGCCCGGGTTTCGGTCGATGCTGCCGAGCGTTTGTGGATCGTGGACGGGATTCTCGTTCCGGTCCGCGACCGCCCGGTGGGTGCTTCCGCCAGGACGCTGCCCGCCGGTCCGGCCGGCAACCGCTGGGATAGGGCGAGCGTCGCCGCCCAGCGGACATGCATTGCTTGCACCACTAGGTCGCGACTGCTGAGACACCTTGGTTCCCCGCTGGCGAACAGCGCAGACTGCTGGTCGTACGGCCCGCGCTGGGCTACGTCTGGCTCTGCCCGGCCAGAGGGAGCCGCAGCCGTTGATCACAACCTGCCGCGCCAGTGCGCCGCCAAGCCAAAGTCCAGTTACTCGGTGACCAGCAGATCACCCAGTGAGGCCGGTCGTCTGGGCAGATGACTTCAGCAGGGGATGGGGCGATGGCTCTCTGCGCAGCCATCCTCAGCTGGCTCTTCCCTCGTCAGGACGCGAGCTGGGGTGCTGGGTGCGAGTGTCCCCTGAGGACGCGGCGGGCGCGGCCCGTGGCCACGGTGCCTCCCTGGTGCAGACAATCGGTGTCGAAGAGGACCAACGTGCCAGGCGGCCCCTGCAGGCTGACAGGGATGTACCCCTGATGCCCATGTGTGATCGGGAGTCGCTCCTGAGGCATTCCCGCTGCCAGATGAGCTTCCCGGATCGATCTGCTGCGGTGGTGGGTGGCTGGTACGAAGGCCGGTGCCCCCCAGTCCATCTGGGCCGGAGTCAGGCACACGTAAGCCTTCAGAGCATGCTTGCGGTCGTAGTGCAACTCGGTCACGGGAGTTGTATGGGCCACATCGAGCGTCAGGTAGGCGAATTGGTTGATGGAGGCGGCTTCGCCGAGGTACGAGGCTGCCACCGTTGCCAGTGTGGTGTCCTTGAGGAAAGCCTGTGTCTCGGGGAAGGCATGGGCGGCGGCCGCGGTGAGCCGCAACGCGCGGGACGGGATGCCTGGGCGGTAGGCGACTTCGGCAACTGCCTTCCCGCCGGGGCGCGGTGGCACACTGCGCTCGTCTGCCGGCAGGAAAGCATGGCGATGTTCTGCGAGCAGCCGGTCGAGTCTCTCGTTGCATATCCAGGCCGACGCGGCGACCACGCCGAACTGGCGCAGGAGCGACAGCCAGCGGTCCGGTTTGCGGTACTCATGTGGCGCCAGTTGCGGAAGTGTCTTCACTCATACCCCCAATCGGCGGCGAGTGCCGGAAGCCCACCACCGTGACGTTGTACCACTGGGTGCTCCAGATCCGGTGTGCACCGAATGTCGGCAGGAAGTTCTTTCAGCACCTGCGATGGCCACTCGATGAGCGGAAGCCGCGCGGTTTGTTCCACCTGGGCAAGAACGTGCGCAGGGGACGAAACGAGTTCTTCCAGGCGGACGATGAGGGCGGGCGCGTTCAGGGAGGCGAGCACACGGCGCGCGTGGCGAAGGGTGATGTCGACGAAGTGCACCGCTTCTTCAGGCCGCATCCCGTCGACCTGAGATGCGGTGAGCTGGAGGACCGTTTCCACCGGATGCCGCACGGCGTACAGAAGACAGTCCTGCGGGCCGATCATGCTGGTGATGAGAGGGGAACAGTGGGGACCGATTTTGACGGCCAGGTGGGAGCCTCCGGAGGCTGTCAGCAGCATCGTCTTCCTGATGAGGGACTGCCACCGAGCGTGGGGCAGCGGGGTTGGCATCCACAGCCGCCCGTACACGGGAATCATGATGGGCCGAGCCTGCGTCCAAGTGAGAAGCGCGTCGGCGGCCTTACCATCGTTCGCTGATCCGGCGCGGAGTCTGCTGACCACCTCTGTCAGGGCCTGCGCAGCGCGCCGCGGGAGCCACATCTGCTCGTCGTTCGGGGCATGTGCCAGCAGTCGATTCACTGCGGCCACCGTCGGGACGTTCCAGACGGGTGCCGTGGTGACGGACGGGTGAGCGGTCAGGGTCTTAAGGGTGGAGTCGGCTCCTGACCGGCCTGGTCCGGCGGCCACGAAGACAACTTTGTCCGGTTCAGTCACTGTCAGTGCTCTTCTCCCACGCGGTCACGCGTGCGTTGACCGTGTCGCGGATGGTGGAAAGCAACGGGCGGGGTGTCACACCGGTCCGGGCGCGGAGTTCCGTCCACCGCGCCGGGTCCGCGGCAGGAGGGTGTCGACTGGAGGGGAGGTCGGCTCGCGCGAGGCGAATGCGGCGGCCGGTCGCCTCCTGCACTGCTTCGGCTGTGGCGTGGGCGAGGGCAGCCAGGTTCAGTGGGCCGGATGTGGCGTCGACAGGTCCCTGGCCCGGCCAAGCCAGGGATACGTCGGTGACCGCCGCCATGACCGCCGAGGCTTCGCGAACGTCGAGGAAGTCGACGGTGCGTTCACGTGACGGGATGGCAATGGCTCCGGTACGCAAGGCGGTATCTGTCATCCGGGTCACGAACGAGTCGCCCAGGCCAGCTGGAGACGGACCTGCCAGGACCGTCAGGCGGACGATACGGACCGGTCCCCGATGCATCGCCGCTGCCTGCTCGGCGGCGCGCTTGCTGCGACCGTAGTCGTCCAGCTCGCCTCGTCGGGCGGTGACGGCGCGTGAGGAGGCGAGCACCAGGACCGTGTCGTGGCCGATGGCGCGGAGGAGCGGTGCCAGGGCTGTGAAATTGGCGTTCCATATGTCCTGCGAGGGGCGCGAGCGCAGGGCCCCTGCACAGTGGATGACAGCCCGGCAGTCGATGGATTCCGGCGCTAGCCTTTCCAGCCTTCCCAGACTGGCTTGGTACTGCCTCCCGGATACGTGTAGTTGGCGTACCACGGCACTGCCGAGGTACCCGCGGCACCCGGTCACCGCCACGCTCATGAGGTTGCCTGCTCATCCTCTAGGGGCACGGCCCGGGTCCGGTATTCCGGGACGTGCATGTCGATGACGAGCCCTGGCTCGGGAGGTTGCGCCGGTTGGGGTGGTCGGCGTAACACACAGGCCTCGTAGAGCTGGTCGAGCTCGTTGAATCCCAACCGCGCGCGCAGGCCCGTCAGCCCGGTCGGTCTTGCGTTGACCTCGAAGAAGCGGACGCCTCCGTTCGGCGTACGGCGGCCCTGCAGGTTCCAGGCCCCCCAGGCGCCGTGTCGGGTCAGGGCCTTGTATGCCTGATCGGCGACGCCGAGTGCTCCCGCATCGACGACCTCCACGAGACGGGGTACGCCCTGCTGCAGGTTGTTACGGGTGGTGAAGCACCCCAGGTAGTGGCCCAGGGGACCGATCAGGAGTTGAACGGAGTATTCGCCGTCCTGGGCATGCCGGTCCTTGGCCCTGTCCCAGGAGCGGCGATCTTCGGGTTCGAGCGGAACGAACTCCTGGGCGATGTCCTGGCCGGACGTGAAGTGTGCGCGCAACTCGTCCTCGGTGTGTGCGAACCGCACACCGTGTGAGGCGTTGCCGTGGCGGGGCTTGATCAGCAGCGGGTATCCCACCTGCCCGGCCAGTTCCAACGCGTCTTGAGCGGTGGCTGCCGTCCGCGCCATCGACAGCGCAGAGCCGGCGAGGAGCAAAGGTGTCGAGGCCTTGTCGTAGGCCTGCAGCACGGCCGGGGCCGGGCCCGAGGCGAGGGAGCAGCCCAGCAGGGTGAGCCGTTCGTACAGCTCGCACAATGCCGCCGCGTCCTCATCGCGGCCGGGAACCACCAGACAGGGCCCGGCCTCCTCCGCCAGTGCGAGGACTGTGTCCTGGAACAGAGGCCGGCTGCGCGTCGGCGGGCACGTGAGGGTGGGCGTGCCGTTGAGCATGCGGGAGGGCAGTGAGCTCAGCCCGGTCACGCGGTAGGCATGTGAGCTTGCCATCGCCGCCTGCTGAACCGCCTTTCCCACCCCGCTGGCGGCGCTCGTCAGAACGATCCTGCGCGGCGGGGTCACGACCGCGCCCTCAGGGCAAGGTATCGGGCGCGCCCGTAGTACGCCTGTGCCGCTCGTCGATAAACCGCCGCCACGGGTGCCTTGAGGGGCCAGGGGGTGTCGGGGTACCAGGCTTCCAGGCATCGCCCCATGTCCAGATAGGAGTCACCGGGCCGTGCCCGGAACAGCCGCGCGATGAGCCACTGGGCGCAGGTGCCCAGTTCGAACAGATACAACCGAGGCCGAGTCGTGGTGATCGACTTCAACTGTTCGAGCAGTCGGTGGCGAGTGACATGAGTGCGCAGAGCCGGCAGGACGGGATCGCTGAACAGCGAACCATTGGGACGCCGGTCGGGCCAGGGCGGTGAGGGCTGGAACGTGAAGTGTTCCGGATCAAGGTGCCAGCGGTCGGCAAGATCCCGCATCTTCTCGGGCGCCACCACGACGACGTGATACCGGCGAGCGATCTGCGGAAGTTCCAGCAGGCTGAGGGAGACAAGACCATGCGTCAGCGTCTGAGCGAACTGGAAGGGACGGTCGCCGAGCTCGAACCGGCGGATCAGGTCGCCGTAGGAGTAGTCCCACTGCCAATAGCTGAGCAGACGAGGGTCGACACCGGCGCGCAGGCTGAACGCCGGCTTGCGGAGTTTGCCGGTCAGGTAGTCCAGGTCCAGGCTGATCGTCTGTATCCACCGTGGATCGTCCGGAGGGCGCACCACGTCGTCCAGGATCTCCTCCAGATACTCCAGATACGCCTGGCGTTGAGCCACGACCTCAAGCGTCGGCTCGGCAGTCCGCTTGAAGATCATCTGGTCGCATCGGCGATATCCGTCCGCGCTCCACCCACCCGTGGTCAGCAGAGCCAGGTGGTCCCAGATGCCGTGTGTTCTCTTGGCGAAGGCGACCCCGCCTCCGGAGTCGAGACCCGCGAGGAGTTGGTCGCAGGGTGGGTTGCGCACCCACAGCCTCGCCGGGCCGCTCATGAGGCCGCCTCGGCCACATGCCCGGCGACACGCATCAGAGTAGGGCGGGGAATGTCTCCCCACAGGGGCAGACACAGTACGTCCTCGGCGGCGGCGTCCGCGACAGGAGTTGGGTGGGGGCACCGGGCTCCTCGGCCGCGGTAGCGATGGCTGAAGTACCGCCTGCTGTCGATGCCATGCCGGTTCAGGAAGGCGTGCACCTTGTCGGCCAGCGGAGCTGCCCCGGTACGCAGCCGTGCGACGGCGTACGCGTAATTGCTGCTCACCGTGTCCGACGGCCACAGGAACCGGATCGAGGGCAGGTCGCTCAGCAGGTCCCGGTACACCGCGGACGCTTGCGCACGGCCGGTGACTTCCGCGTCGAGCGTTCTGAGCAATGACAGCCCTACGGCGGCTTGAAGCTCGTTCATCTTGGCGTTCGTGCCGTACTCTTCCGCGCCGCCCCACTCCCCGAGACCGAAATTGCGCAGGCGTCGCACAGCCTCGGCGGCATCGTCGTGGGGCGTGCACACCGCACCCCCCTCGACCGTGTGCATCACCTTGGTGGCGTGGAAGCTGACGGCGCTCGCGTCACCGAACGCCGTGATGGGCACCCCGTCAACACGTACCCCCACCGCCGGCGCGGCGTCATAGACGAGCGCAAGACCGTGGCGGCTGGCGAGCGTTTGCAGCCCGGTGACATCAGCCGGGTGACCGAAAGCATGAACAGCCACAATCGCGCAGGTGCGCGGCGTGACCAGTGCAGCCACCGAGGCGGGATCCAGCGTCAGCCAGTCAGGCTCTACATCGGCCAGGACCGGAACCAGCCCATTCCAACGCAGCGCCTGAATCGTCGCGGGAAACGTGAACGCCGACGTGATCACTTCCCCGTCGAGCCGCAGCGCCCGACACGCCAACTGCAGGGCCATGGTTCCGTTGGCGGTCGCGACCACGTTGTCCCATCCCAGTTCCTTGTGGAGCGCGGCCTCGAACCGGCGCAGCACGGGACCGTCGTTGGTCAGACGCCCGCTCCTCCATATGCTGTCCAGGGCCGAGGCCAACTCGCCCGAGGCGGGGACACGAGGACGGACCAGCGGTACACGCTCACTCCCGCGGAGCTCATCATCTTTCACCAGACCTCCGTTGGAGCGCGGTAGCCGTAGTACTCGATCTCCTCGGCGAGTTCGGCGTGCATCCCTGCCAGCCCCTTGTCGGACAGCGAAGCCGTGCGGTCATGAGACGGCTGAATCTCGGCACTGGCCCGGTCCAGCCAGTCGCTGTCGGGGGGCAGGTGAAGGAAGGCACGCACCTCGTCCAGTACCTGCCGCGGCTCGGCGACCAGACGCTCGTGCCGGATCATCGCAACACGTTCGTCATCCAGGGCGACGTCCCGCCAGGAGCGAAAATAGGCTGCCGTGTAGGCGGCGGCCTCGACCGGATCCGGTGGCCCCCAGTCTCTGCGTGTGTGCGACAGAGCGACATGCACCGGGTGACGTGCCATGACCACCACCCGGCACTCGGGCATCAGTAGACGCAGCCGACGAATGTACTGCGCGTTGCTCGGGGTCTTCTCGCACAGGAACGGACGTGAGGGATCCAGCGCGGCGGCTCGGAAAACGGCGGTCAGGAACGCGGCGAACGGCGGGGCGAGTTCCCTCGAGGACATCGGAGGCGGCAACGGCAGCCGCGGTCGGCCCACGAGCCGCACCGTACGGGCACCGAGACCGGCGAAGAGGCACTCAAGCGCTGCCTGCACCTCAGGGGTGTCACCAAGCGTCTCCCGCACATGACTCGAAAAGCCCGCCAAAGCTGCACTGGCTGCGCCAGGTGTATAGCCGACGTCCGCATCGAGTATCGGCCAGACCTCGCTGATCGCCTCCAGCATCCGCGTCTCGCCTCCGCTGACGGCGCTCACCTGAGGATGGCTGCACAGCAGACGCTTGACCACACTGGTCCCGGTCCGCCCGTGCACGCCCCCTACGAAGAACAGCTGCGGTGCCGGACAAACCCGCCCGCCGGACGTTCCCTGCACGTTCGTTACCTCCAGACCAGCCAGTTCCATGCCATGCCACACTTCACTTGCTGGGTCGAGACACACGACCGTGTCCGAAGGACCACATTGAGTGAGGAGTGTCCCACTGACGGGGCATCGACTCCAGACCGCGTACATAGGACAAAACCGGACCTACTTTCCTGTCAGCTTCGGCGGCACTTGCAGATGGGCATCTGAACGGCTTGCGGTGTACCGGCGGGGCGTCTCGGACTGCGGGCACATGCCGCTGTTCCACATCCACTGCTGTAGCCGTCCGGGGAAGTCGCGGGCGGCCAACCAGACGATGAGGTCGTGGGCGATCCGACCGAAGCTGGTATCGGCATCGGTATCGGCCTCGTGGCACGTCGGGTGGTGTCGCGGCCAGCGACCTCGTAGCCGCCTTCGTCCAGGACGTGCACGGACGCGAACCAGGGGGGCGTCCTCGTCGGGCTGGATGGCGTGAAAGTGTTGTCCGCATCGTTGAGTTCGCTGATCAGGTCGAGCAGGGCGTCCTCGGACGGGTCGTCGATACGGTGGCCGTTCTCGCTCTCGACGCAGTAGTGGTTGCCGCCACGGTCCGCTCTTCCCTCGTCCGGACGCGCTGCCGATCGCCGCCGTCGGGAGGGCATGCGACCGCGGACAGCACCGCCAGGTCACAGCCACTCGTTGATTGCAGGTATGTGGACGGTCGCCTCGAACCGGACGGCGGACTTGTCGAACCTGCTGGCCACCGCCCGATTTCGGGCGGTCCCAGGGACCGTCGGCGGACCAACGGCGGGAGCGTTCGTAGCCGCCGTCACCGGCCTGGAGCTGATGACCGCCCTGCGCCCACCAACCCGCGCGGTGAAGGACCCAGCCACCGGCACCTGGGTGTCCGGCCCGATGGTCGGCGCGCATTCCGGAGATGGCTTCCTTCGGAGGGGGAGGACGGACAGACGGGGCGGGAGTGCGCGATGCGCCTACGTCATTGGTAGCGCCGGTGCGTGCGCGTAACGGTGCGTTGGCTGCATGCGCTGTGCGGCCCTGGAGAGTGCTGGTGTACTACGGCCCGGTACGCGTGCGGTTGCGCGGCTCGTGTCAGCAGTTGTGAGGGCTGGGCAGTGGCCGGCCGTGCGGCGGCGGGGCAGGGCCCGTTCAGCTGATGATCGAGTTGAAGAAGAGAACGGCTCCGGCGAAAGCGGCTCCTCCTGTCATGACGGCTCCAGCTGGTGAGCCGCTGGCCAGCATGGCCAGGACGCCGGCTGCGACTGCGGTCAGGACGCCTAGGGTCAGGATGATTGCGGCGCGTTGGCCAAGGAGCGGCCCGTTGGGCTGAGACAAGGTCAACTCCGAGGAGGCGGGGGCGGGTTGCCCGTGGCGGATGCCTGTTATCTGGAGGTGTAGGCGCCGCCGCCCTACCACCCCACGTGTGATGTGAATCACAGATCGTTACGGGAAGTGGGGACACCGCCCGCGTGGGCCGGCTTCCCGGACCGCGACTAGAACCCCTGTTACCGAGGCGCGCCCCCAGCCCGCCGGTCCCGCCACGGAGCAAGGGAGCCACTGTGTCCGACACGACAGCGCGCAGCGCCTCGCCCAGTGATCAGGATTCCCAGCCTGCGGTGACCGACCTGACCGATCCGGACGAGGCCGACCTACCGGCTCTGGAGCATTCCCTGGGCAGGCCAGGGTCAGCGGAGGATGCCGCGGAGGATGCCGGCGCCCGCGCGCAACGCCGCCTGGCTGACGCTCTGTTGCTGGAAGCGATCCGCCGTGACGGACTGCGGGGGCCGAAACGAAAGGTTCGTCACGCAGCTGACCCAGTACGCCCTGGCCATCTTCAAGGGGTGGACCGCCAGCGGAGAGGTCTTCGACAAAGCCGCCCGGGCAGCACGCCCCATTCCCACGCACAAGATCGACAAAAGCTGGGGTCGCGCGGATAGGCTCGACGTCGCCGCTGAGGCGATCGCCGGTGGCCTGAAGATTTTCCGCACCTATGCCCTCGAACGGAAACGATGGCATCCCCGCGGCGGCGCAAGCCTCACCACCTACTTCGTGGGAGCGTGCGTCCTGGCATTTCCCGCCGCGTATCTGAACTGGTTCCACCAACGAGAACACTGGCGCAGGGTGGTCATAGCGGTCGGCCACGATGAGGACCCCCAGACCCTCCTGGACCAGATTCCCGCTCAGCAGGACAGCGACCCTGCCCTCCAGGCCGCCCTGTGGGACGAGATCGAGCGCCTGCCGATCCACGATCCTCGAACCCGCCGCTGCTTGTACCTGTGCGCTCTGGGCTTCACCCAGGCAGAGGCCGGGGAGCGCGTCGGCCTCTCGCCACGCGCCGTCGAAGGCCGACTACGCCGTCTGCGGCACAAGCTCCAAAACGGTCCCATGGAAGGAGGAACATCATGACCATCCTCCAGTCAGCCCCCACTTCGTACCCCGAGGACGCTGCCATGGACGAAATCGACTTCGATGCTCTGCTCGCGGCCTCCAGCCTTGGCGCACCGCAGGTGACCGCCCTGCGCGATACGCTCTCCGCCCTGGAACGCCAGCGCTTGCACACTGCTGTCGAACGTGCGCAGCAAACGGCTGCAACTACGCGCTCCCGAAGGGAACATGAGCCGGAGAGCGCGCTCGCCAGTGCGATCGACTTCGGCACCACCGCCAGCACCATCACCGTGCACAGCCCCCACGACAGCACCCGGGACACTGCGTCAGAATCGGGAGCGGACTCAGTTGCCGACTCCGTGCTCGAGCTGGCTGAAGCAGCACGCCTCGCCAGCGCGTCGATCACCATCTGTGTCGTCGGAGAATTCAGGGCTGGGAAATCCCTCCTGCTCAACACGCTGCTCGGTCGGGGATCCGGAAAGTCGGACTCCGGTGTTCAGCAAGTCGTGTTCGTGGACACGCCTGGAGCGACGGCTGAACCGGCCATCTCGCACCCTCCTGTGCAGGCCGCCTCAGCCCGGCAACGCGATACCGATCCCGCCCACATGCGCAGCATGCTGAGGGGGAAATTGCGCCAGGCGCGGGGTGCATCCGCGCTGACGCAGACTCAGGTAGCCGAAACCCTCGAGTGGTCGCTTTCCAAACTGATTCGGATCGAGACCGGATTGGTCAGCGTGTCCCGGAAAGACCTCCGGCGGCTGCTCGCGCTCTACGAAGTGACCGACCCGCGAGAGGTGGAGGACCTCTTCCAGCTCGCGCGTGGCGCCGCACCTCGTCCTTGGTGGACTGCCCGCTGGCGCAACAACGAGATGGGTCAACTCCGGCGCTACTGCCAGTACGTCACTGTCGAGGACGTGCCTGAACCTCATGCGAGGCTGGCCCCGTATCAGGACTGGGACTGGCATCTGCATGTCGCCCGAACCCGGACCAGGGAGCTGTTTGCGCAGCCCTATGCCTGGCGGTACACACCCGTCCTGGGCGGACCTGCCGCCCGTGCATGCCTGGATCCGTCCAGCTCCGTGCCACAGCATCCTGCAGCGGCCGACGGCTATCGAGGCCGGCACGCAGGGCAACTGGTCATCATGCTCGGGCCGCCGCTGACAGGACGGAACGGGACCGGTGGGCCATACCTGCGGGACGAGGCGATCCCAGGCCTTGTGACGCCACAGGTCGTCGAGGACGCCCTCGGCCTTGCCCGCACCATGCACTGCGCACACGGTGAACCGGCCGCAATCCACGTGGTGCTGTTCCATCCGATGGCCGACTGCGCATGGCATCCGACAGCAGGGGCCGCCTGGACACGCGCGGCCTGCCACCTCCAGATACGCAGGAGTTCGGCAAGGGCGGGCTCGGATCTCGCTGTCCCCAAGAGCCTGAGGGTGTTCGCACAGATGAGGGAAGACCCCACACTTGCCTTCCGACTGCGCCCACTGCCCGTGCCGCCAGCGAGTGAGGTGTGGGTTCTGCCATGGCAGCCCGCTTCGTCCTGCGCTGTCGGCGCGCTGCACACACGCTGCATCTTCCGCGGCTACGCCACCCCACGGCCCGGGGAACCACCCTTCCTGTCGACAGGAAGCGAGCACTTTCCTGAGTTCACCGTACCGTGGCTGTGGGACGCGCCGCCGTCCACCATGCATCGGGCGAATCGGCCTATGCCCGTGGACGCAGCACGAGCCGGACTGGCCTGGTACTGGTTGTATCCCCCCGAGGTCATTCCGCCGGGGGTGCTCGGCTGGGCGCCTGGCAGCATCGGGCTTCCCGTGGGAGCGCTGCGGCAACTGCCATCCCCGGCAATGCAGCCCAGCCCGCAGGACTGGGACGTCCCGACAGCCCGCCAGGATCTGCAGGCGGTGGTGCTGATGGGCCTGTACGCCGGCGAAGAACACATGGACCACAGCCTGCATGTACAGCTGATTTACCGCGCCGATGACCCCTACGCTGTCCACGCACTGTTCTACGACCGCTCCAGCACTGTCGTCTGGCGCCTGGCCCGTGAGCTCCTTGCCGACGGCCTGGACCAGCGCGTCGGCGCAGGCGATGTGGCTGTCTGGAGCCCGCAACCGCACACCCACGCGCCCTATCAGGTCACGTTCCTGCGGCTGCGCTCCCCACGGGGCAGCGCGTTGCTCACCGTGCCGCGGCAGGAGTTGCAGGCTTTCCTCCTGCAGACCCGTCTGCTCGTCCCGATCGGCGGTGAATATCGGCACTGCGAGTCCGCCCTGCGCGACCTCGAAGAGGAGATGAACCGGGCGAGCCAACCGCCGGAGAGCGCCTGACGCCAGGGGGACGACGGCTACAGGGCGCCGGACAAGAGCTTTCGGGGCGTTCAGTCGGACTGCTGCGGGGTTTCCTCTCCCGGTGCAGTTGGCGCGGCGGTGTAGAAGACGGACTTGCCCTGCTTGCTGCGCCGGGCCTGACTCTTGGCCACAAGCCCTTCCAGCGTCGTACGGACGACAGTTGTCTTGATGGTGCGGCCTGGGTGCTGCTGTCCCAGCGACGCGGCGATTTCGGCAGCGGAGCGGGGTTCGCTCTGCCCCGCGAGGTGTTCGCGCAGGAGCTCGACGAGGGTCGGCGCGGCGGACGATGTGGCCGGTTCTGCCTTGGCGGCGCCCTTCCGGCTGGCCCGCTTGGGGGTGGCAGTGCCGGTCTGTTTGGCCTGCTTGGCCGAGCCCGGTCCCTTCTTGCGAGGGGCAGGCACCGTCGCTGGCGCCGGGGGCGTCGCCGGAAGGCCGATGGCTTGCTGGATGCTTACCAGAACAGTGTGATCGTGCTGCAGGGCGGTCAACTGGGCCTGGAGTGCCTCGATTTCTCCGCTGATTAGATCCTGCTCCTTGAGATTCCGCTCAAGGTCGCCAGCCACTTGCGTAGCGTACTGAGTGCTCAACTCGGTTGTTCCGGAAGTGGTTTCGGCCACGGTTATCACACCTTTCCTAGGCCCCCAGGGCCTGCGAACCGTGTGGTCCGCGGCGCGGGCGATACTTAACGTGTGTGGTTTTGGGACGGTGCCTTAATGTGCAGCGACCGCATAGTTGTCGTCTAGTGATAGCACGGAAGACGATTGAGTAGCGCCTCGCTGCACGTGTGAGAGAACCCCAGGCAGTACCCGTTTGTGGGCCTGTGCGCAGGCTGCACCTAGCGGTTCATTCATGTGTGGCTTGGCCGTACTCCTGTGGCGGGGTGCCGTAGTCGGCTGTGGGCGTGTCTGTTGTCCGGAGACGGTGGCGGGCAGGCTGCGAAGGTGACTTCCTTCCTGAGCCAACTGCCTGCACTCATAGGTGTCATCGTCGGCGTCTTTGGGACGCTCCTCACCACACGCCTCAACGACAGGGCGCAGTGGTCACGCGCTCTGTCCGTGCGGTGGGACGAGCGAAGGCTTGATGCCTATTCCGAGTATGGTCGCGCACTCAAAGAGGTTCACTTGCTCGCGCATCGCATCACAGCGCCGTCCAGGCCCTCATCACGAGCGCATCCGATCGACCGGACCACGGGGCTTGAGTTGATGGCCGAGGCCGATGCCCAGCGAACGAAGGCTTGGGAAGGGGTCCTTCTACTAGGCGATGCCGACACCGTGGCGGCCGCGCGCGAGTGGCGCTGGGCCGTCCTGCAGTTGGAGCGAGCAGCTCGTGAGGCCGCCGACGGCGACTTCGACTGGGGGGCTGCCGTACGACGCGCAGACGAAGGCCGGGACCGCTTCTACACAGCCGCCCGGGCAAGTCTGACCGTGGGCAGCGGCAACGTGGCCCAAGCGCGATGGCTCATCGATCGACAGATGAACGCGTGAACGCGTTGCCACAACTGAAGGACGTTGTCGGAGCACCTCTTCACCCTTCCCGGCCTCTAACCCCTTCCGCGGTAAGGAGGACCTTCTCGTCGCCGTGTGCGAGGCGGGGGAGAGCGGGTCCTTCATCTCCGGCCGGAGACGAAGGACGGCCATCCAGAGGTTGCGGAAGGCCGGTCGCCGCCGCATGCTCACCTACCGCTGAACCAGGCAGTCATCTACTCGGCCGGTGCTGCCGCTTGGGACAGAGCGGGGGCCGCGCTGAAGAGCGCGTACACGGAGGCGCGGACCTGGTCTGCGACCACCTCGGGTGTGGAGCTGTCCAGTTTGCCGTCGAGGTGCAGGAACGCCAGGCCGTGGACGAGGGCCCACACTGTGGTCGACAGCGCTTCCGAGTTGTCGACACCCGGGAAGGCGTCGCGGACGATGCCCTGCACGTACGCGGTGATCACGGCAGTCGCGGCGACGCGTTCCGCGCTGGTCGGGTCGCAGGGCTCGGCGAACATCGCCCGGAACAGAGCCGGGTGCTCGAGCGCGAAGTGCACGTAGACGACCGCGACCGCGGCCAGATCATCAGGGGTCGACGGCGCGGGGTGGACCGCTGCCAGGTGCTCGGCGAGCTCGCGGTATCCCTCGGCGGCGACCGCGGAGACGAGTGAGTCGCGGTCCGCGTAGTGACGGTAGGGGGCGGTCGGTGACACGCCGGCCCGGCGGGCGACCGCGCGTAGCGAGAGCCCCGCGCTGCCGTCCTCCTCCAGCAGCTCCCGCGCGGCCCGCAGGCAGGCCGCGCGCAGGTCGCCGTGGTGATACGTGCCGCTCTGCGACATAAGTCACACTTCCTCATGTGTGCAGTGCTCACATTGGTGCCCTAATGTGAGTGGTGCATACATCGTAGGTGATCGACATGGAAGAGGAAACCGGGATGACCACCGAGCTGTTCTCGCCACTGCTCCTGAGCTCCGGGCAGGTGCTCAGCAACCGGATCGCAAAGGCCGCCATGGAGGAGAACATGGCCGGCAACGGCCAGCTCCCCGACGAGCGGCTCTTCACGCTCTACCGGCGCTGGGCCCGCGGCGGCACCGGCCTGCTCATCACCGGGAACGTGATGGTGCATGCCGAGGCACTGACCGGCCCTGCCGGAGTCGTACTCGACGAGCACGCACCCCTGAAACCGTTCACCGAGTGGGCGAAGGCCGGCAAGTCCGGCGGCGGGGCGATCTGGATGCAGATCAACCACCCCGGACGCCAGGTTGCGTCCGACATGCCCGGCGTCGTGTGGGGCCCCACCGACATCGGCGTTTCCCTCGGCAGGCACAGCAGCCGCTTCGGCCGCCCGACGGCCATGACCGCGCAGCAGATCGAGGACACCGTGGCCCGGTTCGCCATCACGGCACACCGCGCAGAAGAGGCCGGCTTCGACGGCGTGGAGATCCACGCCGCGCACGGCTACCTTCTGTCGCAATTCCTCTCCCCGTTGGTCAACAAGCGCACCGATCAGTGGGGCGGATCACTGCAGAACCGGGCCCGGATGCTCCTGGACGTCGTCCGCGCGGTCCGCACAGCCGTCTCGCCGTCCTTCGCGGTCGCGGTGAAGCTCAACTCAGCCGACTTCCAGCGCGGCGGCTTCGACGCCGACGACGCGCGCCAAGTGATCGGGATGCTCGAACCGCTCGGCGTCGACCTGGTCGAACTGTCCGGCGGCAGCTACGAGAGCCCTGCGATGACCGGCCGCTCCGCCGATGACCGCACCCGGGCCCGCGAAGCCTACTTCCTGGACCTCGCGAAGGACCTGGTGAAGACCAGCCCCCTCCCGCTGATGCTCACCGGCGGCATCACCCAGCGCGTGACTGCAGAGAGGGTCCTCGACAGTGGGGTGGCGGTCGTCGGCATGGGCACCGCCCTTGCGGTCACCCCCGACCTCCCCGACCGCTGGAAGCAGTATCGGGAGGCCGACCGCCAGATGGAGCCGGTGACCTGGTCGGACAAGGCCCTTGCCTCCGCTGCCGGCATGGCAAAGGTCCGCCATCAGATGCGCCGCCTCGCCCGTGGCCGCACGTCCAAGCCCGGCACCCACCCGGCGATCGCCCTGATCTGCGAGCAGCGCAAGCAGCGAAAGGCCCTGCGCGGTTACCGCATCTGGCTGTCCAAGGCGTTCAGCACCGCGGGCCGTTGAACCCGCCCTGGTGGCGATGTCCTCGGATGTGCCCGGTGTACGCAGCTCAGCTGGTACACCGGGCACATCCGCACGCGGCCCCCGCACACTGCCGGCCGACCACGTGATCACTGACGGGTGGCGCGGGGCGGATCAACCGTGAGAGTGGACGTACGGCTTCTGCCTCAGAGCGGCACGCTCTTGCACGCTGAGATGGGGGCAGCCGTGGTGCGCATGGCTGTCGGCAACGACGTCGAGCCGGACGGTGATTCGCCCGGCTCATTCGACACGTGTTTCGTCCCCGGCTGCTGCGGCGGGCTCGAGGACTGGCGTAACGACCACGAACTCATCGGCGACGTCAGCATGCTCGGCTTCGGGCGCGCCCCCAGCGTCGCCGGTCGCAGTGCAACTCGGCGGCACCGTCTGGTTCAACGTCAATGCCGAGCAGAGCGACAGGCCGGTGATCGAGCTGTCCGAACCGAGCTCCGTCGCCGGCTCGCCGGAGCCGAAAGCGACCTCGCCGACTACGCCACCTCGCTGACGCCGCAAGAGCCTCCAGGCGCCTGCCCGACACTGTCCTTCCGTCACGGCGGTTTTGGCCCGCGCCCGCGGCCTTCCCGCCACGCTGCCGGAGCGGTACGACGGTGTGCAAGGCGAAGAGGGCGAGCTCGTCGTGCGGACGGGCCGCCCTCTTTCGCGGGGGGCGTCGGCGGGCGCGGCTCGATCGGGGCCACGGTCCTACGGCAGTCGCTGTTCAGCGCATGCCGGCTGCTTTCATGACCTTCAGGGCGCCGGTCAGGAGACCCGCCCAGGTCTCGGGGGAGATGCGCTTCGGAGGGGTGAACCCTTGGATGCGCTGGTGGGCGACGGTCTGGGGCTCGGTGTACTTGAGGATGCCGTCGGCGCCGTGACGGCGGCCGAGTCCGGAGTCACCCATGCCGCCCATCGGTGCGTCGATGCTTCCCCACGCGGCGGCGAAGGCCTCGTTGACGTTGACGGTGCCGGCGTGCACGCGGGCAGCGACGGCGCGGCCCCGGGCCCCGTTCTCGGTCCAGACACTGGCGTTGAGGCCGTAGGGCGTGGAATTGGCCAGCGCGACCGCCTCGTTGACGTCACGGTAGGGGTAGATGGACACGACGGGGCCGAAGGTCTCGTGGTCGTGCAGCGTCATCTCCGGGGTGACGTCGGTGAGGATGGTCGGTTCGTAGAACAGCGGCCCCAGGTCTGGACGTGCCTTGCCGCCGGCGAGGACGGTGGCGCCCTTGGTGACGGCGTCGCCGACGTGTTCGGTGACCGTTTTCAGCTGGGACGGGGTGGTGAGGCTGCCGACGTCGATGCTGTAGTCGTATGCGGCACCGATCTTGAGCTTCTTGGTGCGCTCGACGAACGTGGCGACGAACTTGTCGCGGATGGACTCGGCCACGTACAGGCGCTCTATGGAGACGCACAGCTGTCCGGCGGAGGGGAAGCAGGCGGCTACGGCGCCGTCGGCGGCCTTCTCGATGTCGGCGTCGTCGAGGACGATCATGGCGTTCTTGCCGCCGAGTTCGAGGGAGGCGCCGATAAGGCGGCGGCCGGCGTCACTCGCGATGTGCCGTCCGGTGGCGGTGGAGCCGGTGAACATCATGTAGTTGGCGTTGTCCATCAGCGCGCCGCCGATGGAGCTGCCCCTGCCGATCACCATCTGCCACACGTCGGTCGGCAGCCCGGCCTCGTACATCAGGTTGAGCGACCACAGTGCGGTCAGAGCGGTCTGGGTGTCGGGCTTTTGCACCACGGCGTTTCCGGCCATCAACGCCGCTATGGCATCGCTGGCGGCCATACTCAACGGGTAGTTCCATGGGGAGATGACGGCGACGACACCCTTGGGGTGGCGCAGTTCGGTGGTGTGGGTGAGGACGAGGATGGCGCCGCGGCGCCGCTTGGGGTTGAGGTACTTGGCGGCGTTGCGTGCGTAGTAGCGGGAGGTGATCGCGATGTCGACCACTTCGAGGTGCGCGTCGCGGCGGGTTTTGCCGTTCTCGGCCTGCATGAGGTCGAGGGCTTCGTCCTGGCGGGCCAGGACGAGGTCGTGGTAGCGCAGCAGGATCCTCTTGCGCTCGTCGAGCGGCGTGGCCGCCCAGACCTTCTGTGCGGTGCGGGCGCGGGCGAACGCCTCCTCGACGTCCGCGGGCGTCGAGACAGGCAGGTCGGCGAGCGGGACACCGGTGTAGGGGGCGTTGGTGGTGACCCGCGCGGCGTTCGGCGCGGCCGAGACCTGAGCGGCCAGACGCTGGAGCATGGTGGGGGTGATGGACGCGGGCAGGCTCGCGCTGCGGGCCGAGGTGGGGCGGGTGGCGTGGTCGGTGGCCATGACGGGGGCTCCTCGCTACTTGTTCCGGCTCTGGACCGAGGTGGGGACCGGCATGTGCAGGGCGAGCTGGCCTTCGGTCATGACGTCGAACTGAATGGTCCTGATCGGCTTGAGGGAGCGCAGGTCGTCGGCCATACGGCCTTCCCCGACATCGAGGGCGATGCCGCGGGTCGCGCGGGTCGTACCGGAGCTGAGCGCATTGGTCTGGCTCAGGGTGGAGTGCCACGCGCCGTTGATCGTCGTGTACGAGGTGAGCGAGCTGACGCGCTCGCCGCTGGGGTGGGCGGTCTGCTTCGGTGTGGTCGCCAGGAGCGAAAGGTCGACTCCGCCGGTGTCGTTGGCCACGCAGGCGGTTGTCCGGCTGTGGTTGATGTCCACGTCGAGCTCGGTGACCCACTTGGGGAAGCCGTACCCGTCGTGGCCGCGTACCTGGGCGATTTCCGTGCTCACCGGCAGGGACAGGACGTAGGAGTCGAGGTGCTCGTTCTTGAGGCCTGTGACGAGGTCGAAGAATCCGAGCTTCCCGTGCCGTGCGGGCTTCACGGCTATGCCGACGGCGGCCTCGGTGTAGAAGTCGATGTCGCACACGTCGTAGCGGAAGAACATGACGGAGATCAGCCCGAGACCCGGAGCGATCTCCAGCGGCGCGAGCTCTCCGGGCAGCCTGGTGCGGATCGCGCGCGAGGGCGCGAGCATCGTGAGCCGGGCGGTCGAAATCGTGTAGTAGAAGTTCGGGGTGAGCGTGGGGCCGATCGGAGAGTCGACCTTGATCTTGGGCAGCTGCCGGAAGAAGTCCACGCCGCTGACGCGGGGGTCACGGGAGATTGCGTCAAGGTCGGGGTTCATCCGGTACCGGTCGTACAGGCCGCCCTTGGGGACCGTGACTGCGTGGCCGCCCAGGTCGACCTTGAGGGTGTCCTGCGGTGTTGAAGCCATGGCGTGGATTCCTCACTCTCATGTAAGCGGTGCACACATGACAATAGAAGGGCAATGTGAGCACCGTCAACACTGGGGTGGCGGGATTCTGCGGACGCGTGCCTGCGGGTGCGGGTGCGGCAAAGGTCCGGGTCGGCCCGCGCCGCGAGGGCGTCTGGGGGCTCCGACGTCACGCCAGGCGTCGTCGGTCCCACCGCAGCCTTCGGGCTGGACGCACTGCGTCAGGGCTGCGCCGAGCTCGGACTCGTCACGGCCTGATCGGCAGAGCACGCCCGCGCGGCGGACGCCGCCGGTCAGACGGGGTACTGCTGGTAGTTCGGTCGCCCTTGAGGGAGTAACCGACGGCCTCGCGGAAGGGGCCGTAAGAACCCATCTTTGAACCGGCCCTCCGGGCCCTCCGAAGCAGTGCCGCTCCGCCGACCTGATCGGCAGTAGCGTCATGGGTTTTCTCGTTACTCCACGGCGCGGCCGATGAGTTTGTGGCTCCCGGCCGGTCCAAGCTCATGACACCTAGGAAAGGACACCGCCATGTCGGAGCTTCTCGTCGACTTCATCACCTCCCTCGATGGCTACGCGTCGGGAGAGGGATGGCCCGGGTTCTGGGGCCTCGAGGGCCCGGAGTACCTCGCATGGCTCGGCGAGCAGCCCGAGGTCACCTATCTGATGGGAGCGAACACCTACCGTCTGATGTCGGGCTTCGCCGCAGGCGAGGTCCCGGATGGCCAAGACGAGTTCAGGCCCGAAGAAGAGGCGTCCGTCGACGAGCTCACGCAAGCGTCCAAGGTGGTGTTCTCCTCCTCACTCGAGGAGCCACTGACGTGGGCCAACTCCACGCTCGTCCGTGACGACGCCGTCGAGGCGGTCCGCGCCATGAAGTCGAGTGGCTCGGGGCTCCTCAGTACGATCGGCAGCCTCAGCCTGTGCCGGTCGCTGCTACGAGCCGGACTCGTCGACCGCTTCCGGGTCGTGATGTTCCCGGTGATCACCGGGGCCACGGGCGAAGAACGCATCTACGACGGCTATCCGGACGTTGCCCTCGAGATGATCGAGCACCGCACTTTCGACGGCCGTATCCAGCTGGTCGAGTACAAGCCCCGCGTGCTCGAGCACCCGCCGCTCGGCGTCCCTGCGTGACGTCGCCCCGTACGCCGGTCTGGGTCGGCCGTCAGGCCGGCGCCGGCGGGCGCGGAGGACGGTGGCGGCGGCCTTGACGGACTGCGAGTCGATTACCACGGCGACGGCGTGCGGGGACCTGCCCATGAACGTACGGACCCGGCGCCGCAGTTGGTCGCGGATGAGGTTGAACCCCGGCCTCGGACCAGCGGGTGAGGAAGCCGAACACCGTTATTTGCAGCCGGTGTCAACGACGTAGCGCAGGGCATCGAGGATCTCGCGACGGGGATGAGCCTCGGGGCGGCTGCTGCGGGGAGTGCGGCACCGGCAGCAGCGGCTCACGGGGGAGACAGGCCCATGAGCCTCCCTCCCCGCCGGGGTACGGCCCGATGGCCCATGCAGGAGGAAGGTTCGTTGTGACCAGGGTGCTGTTTTGCCTGACGAACGGCATGCGGACGGACTGGAGCGGCCCGCCGCCAAGTTCGAGAGCGAGCAGTGCCGAGGCCTTTCCGCGGCGCTGCGAATCTCTTCGGAGAGTGTCCGTCTGACCCGTTCTCTGCAGACTGCCCCCGGGATTTCGAACGGCCAGGAGCGCCGCACCTATGTCCGCAGTCGCCCGCGGATCGGTGAGGAGCCGACCCGTCAGCTTGTCAACGTGGCGCAGACAGTAGCGGACAGTGTTGGGGTGGACAAAGAGGTCACGAACACCAGTCACCTCGATCGCGGGACAGCCGCCCGATGACACGAAGGTTCGAACCCCGCTGCCTGGCGAGCCACCGGTGTCGCGCCCGGTCGGCGCCGCCAGGCAGCCGGCGCTGAGCCTTCTAAGTCGTCCATGCGCAGCCGGACATCGGGCGCGCAGCGGCTGCATCCGGGCAGCCCTGCGGCGAAGGAGTCGGCGAGCTTCGTCGTGGCTGACCGCGCGTCAATTTACCTGCCAAGTGGCAGTCGCCGGCGTGGACCTGGACGGGGTGCGGTCGGCTCCGATGCCGGGTTCGACGATCCAGTCCGGAGGCTGGGGGCGGGCGCGTCGGCGCGTTCTGCTTCGGTCTGCCGCCGCTTGATGGCTGCAGTCTTGTGGTCGATGCGTTCCACCCACAGGGCATGCCAGACCCGCATTCTGTGGAATCAAATCTGCCAAGGGTCTTCGGCTGTGGGGGAGGTGTCTTCCGGCAGTCGTGGGCAGGGTTGGCGGCTGAGGGTGTAGTGGTCGGGCGGCCCGACCACGGGGTGGAAGCATCAGGCCCGCAGCCGCCGGGGTGGTAGCCGTGCCTGCGCAGATCTGCACCAAGTCGTCCTCCGTCAGCCTGCGCGGATGCGGGTGGAAACCCGTCGGGTGCTCGTACCCCCGCACGATCTACACACTAGGTGTATACACGTCACGTATACACACCGTGTAGAGTGCGGGTCATGTCCATAGGTCACACCCTTTTGGGGCTCCTGGAGGCTGGCCCGCGCCACGGCTACGACCTCAAGCGGGCCTTCGACGAGAAGTTCGGTCACGACCGGCCGCTGCACTACGGCCAGGTCTATTCGACGATGTCCCGGCTGTTGAAGAACGGTCTCGTCGAGGTCGACGGTATTGAGGCGGGCGGCGGTCCCGAGCGTAAGCGGTACGCGATCACCGACGCAGGCATCACTGACGTGCAGCGGTGGCTGGCGACCCCGGCGAAGCCGGAGCCGTACCTCCAGTCGACCCTCTACACCAAGGTCGTTCTCGCCATGCTCACCCGGCGCGACGCCGCCGGGATCCTCGACACCCAGCGCTCCGAGCATCTGCGCAGCATGCGGATCCTGACCGACCGCAAGCGCAAGGGTGACCTGGCCGATCAACTGATCTGCGACCACGCGCTGTTCCACCTGGAAGCCGACCTGCGCTGGCTGGAGCTGACCGCTACCCGACTCGACAAACTCCGTGAGGCTGTGACCCGATGACGACTTCTCCCCCCGGTTCCCTGCTCACCGCGCACGACCTGCGCAAGGCGTACGGCCCGACCCACGCGCTGGACGGTGCCGAGTTCTCCATACACCCCGGCGAGATTGTCGCGATCATGGGCCCCTCCGGGTCCGGCAAGTCCACGCTGCTGCACTGCCTCGCGGGGATCGTGCCGCCCGACTCCGGATCAATCACCTACAACGGGCGTGAAGTGACGAAGATGAGCGATGCCCAACGCAGCGCGCTGCGCCGCTCCGAGTTCGGGTTCGTGTTCCAGTTCGGTCAGCTGGTGCCCGAGCTGACCTGTGTGGAGAACGTCGCCCTGCCGCTGCGGCTGAACGGTTCCTCTCGTAAGGACGCCGAGCGGACCGCGCTCGGCTGGATGGAGCGCCTGGAGGTCGACGACCTCAAGGCCAAGCGTCCCGGCGAGGTCTCCGGCGGCCAGGGCCAGCGCGTTGCCGTGGCCCGCGCGCTGGTCACCGGACCGCGCCTGCTGTTCGCCGACGAACCCACCGGCGCGCTCGACTCCTTCAACGGCGAACGCGTGATGGAACTGCTGACCGAAGCGGCCCGCTCGACCAACGCCGCCGTCGTCCTGGTCACCCACGAGACACGCGTGGCCGCTTACTCCGACCGCGAGATCGTCGTCCGTGACGGCAAGTCCCGCGACATGGAGCGCGCCGTATGAGTCCTCGCCAGTGGGCCAGAGACCTGGCCATGGGGGCCCGCTTCGCCGTCACCGGCGGACGCGAGGGCTGGGTCCGGATGACACTCACCGCCGTCGGCGTCGGCCTCGGCGTGGCACTGCTCCTGCTGTGCACCGCCCTGCCCAACGTGTTCGCCGCCCGCACCAAGGTGGAGGACGCCCGCTACGACAACACCTACTCCGAGAAGACCCCGCCGAAGGCGGACAACACCTTCCTGATCGCCGCCACCGACACCGCCTGGCACGACGACGACATCCGCGGTCGGCTTCTCGAGCCCGAGGGCAAGCAGGCACCGCTGCCCCCCGGGGTCGACAGCTTCCCGGGCAAAGGCGAGATGGTCGTCTCACCCGCACTGGAGGACCTGCTCGCCTCGGACGACGCCGAACTGCTGCGGGAGCGGCTGCCCTACAAGATCACCGGCACGATCGGCGAGAGCGGACTCATCGGCTCCCACGAACTGGCCTACTACGCCGGCGCCTCAGGACTGAAACTCACCGACTCCTCCCCGGTGCAGCGGCTGACCGAATACGGCAAGCCGGACGAGACACCCGAGAAAACCGACCCGGTCCTCCTGCTCATGATCCTGGTCGTGTTCGTGGCCCTGCTGACACCGGTCGCCGTGTTCATCGCTGCCGCCGTCCGCTTCGGCGGCGAACGCCGCGATCGCCGGCTGGCCGCGCTGCGCCTGGTCGGCTCCGACCGCCACATGACCCGGCGGCTCGCAGCAGGCGAAGCACTCGCCGGATCCCTCCTCGGCCTGGTCATGGGCACCGCCTTCTTCCTCTTGGGCCGTCAGACACTGGGCTCCACCGAACTGCTGGGCGTGAGCGTCTGGCCCAGCTACCTCGACCCCACCCCCGCACTCGCCGCACTGGTCGCGCTCGCGATCCCGGTCGCCGCCGTACTCGTCACCCTGCTCGCCATGCGCGGCGTGGTAGTGGAACCACTCGGCGTCGTACGCGCGGCCAAGCAGCGCCGCCGCCGGCTGTGGTGGCGGCTCATACCGCCACTGGCCGGCCTCGCGATGCTCTACCCGCTGATCGGCAAGGGCCGCAAGAACGGCGACTTCAACCAATACCTCGTCATCGGCGGCGTACTGCTGCTGCTGATCGGCATCACCGCGCTGCTCCCCTGGGTCGTGGAGGCGGCCGTCGCCCGCCTCGGCAACGGCACGCTCTCCTGGCAGCTCGCGGTACGACGGCTGCAGCTGAGCAGCGGAACCGCCGCACGCATGGTCAACGGCATCGCCGTCGCCGTAGCCGGAGCCATCGCCCTGCAGATGCTGTTCACAGGAACCCAGAGCCAATACACCAAGGCCACCGGCAAGGACCCCAGCCGGGTCCAGATGGAGGTCGAATTCAGCAACCGCAAACCGCTGTCCGGCATCGAACGCGAATTCACCGGCACCAAAGGGGTACGGGCCGCAGTGGCCCTGGCCACTTCGGAGTACGGAGACGCGCGCCGCGACCCGGAGAACAGCAACGGCCTGACCGTGGGCAACTGCACCGCCCTGCGCGAACTCGCCACCCTTCCCTCCTGCAAGGACGGCGACGTATTCGTCACACGCACCAGGAGCAACTTCACCTCTTCCAGCAACGCCGCCGAAATCGCCACGGTCAAGCCCGGCCGGCAGCTCTACATCAACCCCTCCTACGGCGACTCCGCCGAACGCGGCATCGAGGCGCCCTGGACCGTCCCGGCGAACGTGCGGGTGGTGGAGGCACGCAAGGACGCGGTGCAGGACACCAACAGCCTGCTGGTCACCCCTGCCGCCCTGCCCGCCAAAGCCGAGCCCGCGCTGTTCTCCGACGGGCTCTACCTGCGCTTGGACCCCTCGGTACCGGACTCACGCGAGTACATACGCAACGCCGTCGCCCGGATCGACCCGCTGGCAAGCACCTACGGCTGGTCGGCCACCCAGGAGGACGCCAAATACACCTCCATCCGCACCGGCCTGTTCGTCGGCTCCTTCTTCGTGCTGGCACTGATCGGCGCCAGTCTCCTGGTCTCCCAGCTGGAACAGCTGCGCGAACGCAGGAAGCTGCTCTCCGCACTGGTCGCCTTCGGCACCCGGCGCCGCACACTGAGCCTGTCGGTACTGTGGCAGACGGCCTTCCCCGTCGGACTCGGCCTCGCACTGGCCACAACAGTGGGCATCACCCTCGGCTCGGTATTGCTGAAGATGACCCGTACCCCGGTGGCCATGGACTGGGCGAGCGTCCTGACCATGACCGGCGTGGGCGCGGCCGTGGTCGGCGTGGTCACGCTGCTCAGCCTGCCGCCGCTGCTGCGGATGATGCGCCCGGAAGGCCTGCGCACGGAGTAACCGTTCACACATTCCCCGAAGTGGGCTCCTCCTGCCAGGAGGAGCCCACCCCTGTGTGCAGACAAGCTCGGTCCGCATCAGCACAACCACCGACTGTGCGCGGCTTCCGCGACACCGACCTCGACGAACTTGTGAACTCCGCCCGCGAGTGCCGCCCCAACGGCGTCCTGGAGCTGTTGAAAGCATATCTCAAGGCCCGCTTCGCCGAAGCCAGGGCCAAGTCAGCGGCAGGCGCCCGTTCCTGGAGAGATCCAGGCCCGCGGCTACCGAGGCAGCCGCGAAGTTATCCGTGAACACCTCGCCGCCCTCCGCGCGGGCACCGCCGAACCGGTCTGGGTCGACATTCCGAGTCCCCGCAAGATCACCTCGGGGATCGTGCGGCTCCGGGAGACGCTCACCGAAAGCCAGGGCGAGCGACTTCATCAAGTCCGGCTCGCCTGCCCGGACATCACCCGGGCCTGCGGACTCGCTTGGGCGTTCGCCGACATGGTCCGTCACCGCGCGGATACCTGTTGCTGGAGTGGATCCCGGCAGGCTGAGCAGGACGCGCCGAAGGGCCCATGAAGGCTTTTTTAGGAGTTCCAGACGGAGAACGGTCCGGATGAGGCGTATCCGCACGAGGACGGCACGTGCTTGTGCATGGATGTCTGGCACGAGGAGGCGATCCGGTTGGCGAGCGTCCTTCTGACGCCTGCCGGCCTTAGCCTGCCCGGGATCGCCCGCGTACTCGTCTGCATCGGCCCGGACAACGACGTGGGCACGCTCGACACCGCAGCCGGCCAGACCCTCCCCTACGGCCCGAAGGGACGTGCCGTCGTCCTGGCGGCGGTCGACACTTACCTCGCGGACTCGTCGCTGAACTGGACCTTTGGCCGGGCGACCACCTGCTGCCCCCGCTCTTCCCGGGAAGGTCTCGAAAAGGCGCTCAAGAAGCTTGAGGGCAAGACCGGAGACAAGCTCATGAAGGCCGTCAAGAACGAGTTCGGTATCCAAACGCTGGGCATCTACGACTCAGCAGGAGGACGCCATCGGCGCCGAATTCGGCCGGCCAGCACATCAGCGCCTTCCGAGGAACGTGGTGCAGGCTGCGTGACGACTGTCGCAGCTGAACACTCGCATGGGGTGACGGTCCGCCAACGCCCTTACCAGCTGTCTACGCACCACAACTAGGCTGTACCTCATGCCGGATACCATCGACGCGCTTGTACGGGACCTCGCGGACGATGATCGGAGCGTGTGGCGGGCCGCGGAGGACGGTCTGGTCGCCTTCGGCATGCGGGCGGTCGACAGTCTGCTGCCCTATGTGGGAGTGGGCGGTTCATCCCGGCTGAAATGGAGTGCCGAGTCCATCCTGAAGAGGCTGGGCGATGAGGCATCGCCACGTTTGCGGGAGATCCGGCGCCACGGTCCCGGGCGTCTGCGCAGCAATGCTCTGAAGGTACTGGTCGACCTAGGTGGCGCCGAGTACCTGGACGAGGGTGACCGGAAGGCCATTGAGCGGCTCGTGCGAGTCAAACTCAAGAACGAACTACCGGTAAGGGTCCCGTCGGAGGCGGGTCGCTGGCTCGCCTTCCCGGCGGAGCGAGTCGACGACGCCGTAGCCGCCCTCGGCCTGCACGATCTTCGGCCGGCCACCACGATCATGGGCGTGGCTGCCGCCACCCAAGCCACTGACTCCCTCGAGTTCCAGGGTTCCCAGGGAAAGGCACGGACCGCCTACCGGGTGTTCATCACGCCGGCGTTCGAGACCTGGCTCTCTGAAGTGCCGATCCAGAACTGGCGCATGCTGTGGGGCAATTCGTTCATCGATCAGCTCGACGGCTTCACACTGGCCGACAAACTCAGCGAGCGATGCGGTGAGGCTCACTTCTACGTCATCGACCCCTACAACTCCGCCGAGAACTGGTACGTCGCCCGCGATGGTCACCGGGTGCGAAGCTTCGGCAGCTACGACCTCCCGCGGTTTAGGGGAGAACCAATGCCCTTCGAGGTGGAGTACAGGGAAGACGTGGACGAGGACGAGGCGGAGGAGTACGCCGAAGGTGTTCCTTACGCCCTGACGGCAGCCGACATCCTCTCGGTCGAGCCCGGCCACATGCCGGCATCCGGTACGCACGGCCACGGCTGGCTCGCAACCACCCACCCCGACGTACCGAACTCCCGCTATAAGGGGGCCTTGCCCATCTGACGCCGCGCCCATGCGCCGGGCCCACGCGGCGCGTGCTGTGCGCCGACTGGACGCACGAACAGCTTCAGCACGTGATCAGCGACCGCCTTTTGCCGAGCCCGGTCCGCACCACCGTCGGCTCGATTGTCGCCGCCCAGCTCCGCGCCGCTCAGGCTTGCCCACTGCCCGCCCCCGTGTCGGGCCACCACGACAGACCCGCGTGGGATGACCTGCCGCCGCACTCAACCGCCACCTCCTACGTCGCTGTGCGCGGTGAGCGAGGCCCTGACCTACCGGGCCCTCACCGCATGCGTCGGCTGAGGCGCCCCCGGACCCGCCCCGGGCGAGAAAGCTGAGTTGAGCTGCCCCGAGGCCATCGGTGTCTTCGCCAACTCCGTCCGCCAGGACCTCCCGGCCGTCACCGCTGGTCTCACCCGGTCCTTCAGCTCCGGCACCGTTGCGGGCCACGTGAACAGAGTCAAGACGATCAAGCGTCAGGTGTAGGGCCGAGCCTCCTTCACCCTGTTCAGAGCCCGCGTACGGCTCCGTAGCCATCACGGAAGCGCGGTCACAGCCCCGTAGTAACCCGTTTTGCCAGGCAGGTGCTCTGCCTTGCCCTGCCAATCAAGAGCTGCGTGGCCGGTGGGCCCGCTAGTGGCCTGGCTGATACTTAGGACGTAACGGGTGCGTTTACTGCCATAGCGCTCTTGAAGTTGGTGAGCGTGAGCGTCGCCTCAATGTCGGGGTCGGACGCGAAGTGGATCTTCTGGCGTACGCGCACGACTCGGCCGTCGTCGTTGATCCATGCCTCGGCGTCGATTGCTGTCGCGGGGCGCAGGTTGCGTCCGACGGTCTTGTCCACCTTTTCGATGTCCTTCGGGGTGAGGCGGGCCGATACGCGCAGGGCCTCGCTCTCCTGGCGCACGGAGGCGCTGTGACCGAGCATGAGCCGCACGTACTGCGGGAGCCGGTCCGCGGGTATACCACCCTTGGCTGCCGACGCAGGAAACTCCTGCCATACCCCGGTAGTTCCGCTGGCGCGCCGGTACACCTTCTGCCGGGTGATCACGACGTCTTCGGTATACGTCTCGGTTGTGTCTGTTGTGCGCCCTGTGAATGGCCCGTTGAGGTTGACTCGCCCCTCCATGAGCTGGAGTTGTCTGGGCCCCGACTGCGTGATGGCTCTGAGTGCAGCCGAATACGGGGCGTCGCCGGCTGCGGCCAGCCGATCGCGCACTGCCTGCGGGCCGCTCTTCGGTGATGCGGGCTGACTTGAGGAGCACGCGGAGAGCAACACTCCCAAGAGCACCGAAATCAGGAGCGCGGTCCGGCGATCAAACACAGGTGAATCCTCTGAGTACCGAGCCCGAGGAAGAAACACCCCCGGGCTGCAAGTGGATGGTGGACTCATCCTGTCTGGCCTCAAAGATCAGGCGGGTCGC
This sequence comes from Streptomyces sp. NPDC055013, assembly GCF_053608645.1. Lineage (NCBI taxonomy): Bacteria > Bacillati > Actinomycetota > Actinomycetes > Kitasatosporales > Streptomycetaceae > Streptomyces > Streptomyces sp. NPDC055013. Next base: position 29,593 of record NZ_JBSGVW010000004.1, on the reverse strand, counting down.
AGGGGAGGTGGCGTGATCAAGAGTGCGTCAGACGGTTACGGAATTGCCTCCTCTGCCCGCACAACCCTTCGGGCCGACACCAGCCGCCGTCGAAGGGGCGTCCGGCGGTTCCGGCTACCTCTACGACGCATCGGGCGAACTGCTGATCCGCTGGGCCAAGGTCGACGGTGACACCATCCTCTACCTGGGCGGCGGCACCGAGGTCCGCCTGTCTCGCTTGCCTGCGGCCTCATCTGCTGGAGACGCCTCAAGAACAGGTAGCGTGGTGATTCTTCGGCTCAGACGGGAGGGCGGAGCTGTTGCCGGAACATATGGTGCGAGCGAGCGAACTCTTGACCGACTACGAGGTCGAACTGCTTCGGCGTTCCCTTCTTGAATGGGGCGGGCCAGCTCGGTGCAGTGATCCCCTCGCCATCGGCATGGGGTTCGTAGACGCTCCAGATCTGCTCGACCAGTGCCGTGTGCTGAATCTTGCACTCGGTGCTCCACTCAGGGCAGTTGACTGGGCACGAACTCTCCTGGCAACAGAGATCGTCTTTGTCAGCGATCTTGCTGGCTCGGGCGTCGAATGGTCAACGACCACCGGGTTCACCGACGAAGCCACGATCAGGACGCTGCGGTCAATCCAGCGCAAGCTTGCCGGCACCGTCAGGCCCTACTACGGGCGACGTCCGAGCCCTCCGCGTTGACTCCCCACCAACGGATGGATTGCCTAGACCGCCGTGCAAACAAGGTCGTGTTACGAGCTCTCAGCGAACAACCAGAGGAAATGACGCGAGCCTGAGACTGATGGGCCACCGTACTTGCCGAGACACGTGCAAACCCGCTGCTCAGCCGGCCGTAGCCATGCATGTCCCGTCGCGCTGAACTGTCGGATTCCCAGAAGTTCGCGTTCGTGCTGTTGGATTGCCTTTCGTGGCGTTTGAGTGGCTGTCCGCGCTCACTCCAGTGGCTGGTCAGGGCTGTGGCGGATCAAAGTACACCCGTGTGGCACGCTCGCCGATGCTCTCGCACTCCGGGATGTCCTGCGGTTGCGTCACTCTGTGGTCACCGCAGCGGCGGACGCGGCGGCGGGTAAGGGCGAGCGGGGATACGGCCGGCAACTCCGTTCCGAGCTGATGATGCTTTCCGCGCTTCCGGTCGCGGAACTGCGCGGTCAGGCGGATGCCCTCGCCCGGGAGATCCGTGAGGTCGATGTGCGGATCCAGCGTACGAACTGGGAGGTCGATTTGCTGGACTGAGTCGTCCAGCAAGCTGGGATCATGTGGAGCAGGTAGCCGCTTCGGAGGCGTGCACACACCGAGGGCTGGCGGTTTTCCAGCCCACTCCTGGCGCGTGAAGAGCAAACGCGGGGGTTCGACTCCCCAATTAACAGTGCAGCTCAGTACCGCGTACAGGTAACGGTGCACATCGCACAGCACATCACCACGTGCAGATCCGAGGCGGCGAGGGCGGGTTCGGGGCTTCTCCATCTATCACGAACGAGACTTCCACGAGGTCCAGGTCGTGTGGGAGCGCTGGCCACTGGCGCTCTCAAACAACCTGCCAACTGCGCAGGTCAGCAACCCACCACACGCCAGACGCGGTGCGACAGGACAAGGCAGGTCGCGCCTGTACCTCGTTTGCGTTGAAACACCCACGCCTGGAAGGCCAATCGGCCGCGCCGGGAACAGCCGGTCCGGCCGGCACGGTTGCATCGACCGAGGGACCGGCGCCGCACGGGCGGGGAACACGGAGACCAGAAGGTCGTCCGCCCCACCAGGATCCGGGCCCCAGGAGCGGTACGCCCGCCGCGCAGGCGGACCAAGACGAATCTCTGCAGGAGGACTGTTTCATGACTGACCGACCCTTGACGCTCATGGCGGTACATGCCCACCCCGACGACGAGGCCACCGGAACCGGAGGGGTCCTCGCGCGGTACGCGGCGGAAGGCATACGGACGGTTCTCGTGACATGTACCGACGGCGGTTGCGGTGACGGACCGGGCGGCGTCAAGCCGGGCGATCTCGGGCATGATCCGGCGGCCGTCGCTCTGATGCGCCGTCAAGAACTCGAAGCGAGCCGTGACGTCCTGAAGGTCAGCGATCTGGAGATGCTGGACTATGCCGACTCCGGGATGATGGGCTGGCCGAGCAACGACGCCCCCGGATCCTTCTGGCAGACCCCCGTGGAGGAAGGCGCGGCCCGACTCGCGGAACTCATGCGGCACTACCGACCAGATGTGGTTGTCACCTACGACGAGAACGGCTTCTACGGTCACCCCGATCACATCCAGGCCCACCGCATCACGATGGCGGCGCTGGAGATGACCGCTCTGACACCGAAGGTGTACTGGACCACGATGCCCCGCTCGGGGATGCAGCGGTTCGGGGAGATCATGCGCGAGTTTCATCCGGACATGCCGGAGCCAGATCCTGCCGAGGCCGCGGCGATGGCCGAGATCGGCCTCCCCGACGATGAGATCACCACGTGGGTGGACACCACCGCGTTCAGCGGGCAGAAGTTCGACGCGCTGGCCGCGCACGCCAGCCAGGGCGAGAACATCGTCTTCCTCAAGATGGGCAAGGAGAGGTTCGGCGAGCTGATGGGGATGGAGACCTTCGTACGTGTCCAGGACGCCACCGGCGCTGCCGTACCCGAGAACGATCTCTTCGCCGGACTGCGCTGATCCACCCATCCGGAGGGAGCTCAGGAAGGCTCATCGGCCGCACGGCGCGATCGAGCGCGGCAGGCCCTGTCCGACGGCGTCGGCGCGTGCCCGCACTGACCACTCGGAAGGCGCGCGACAGCTCAGGTCACAAGCCCGACGGTCTGCTCCGATCAAGACAGAACGCCGAGGAAATGACACAAAGCTGAGACTCCGCTGTCCGACACGCCGTGAGATTGCGGAAGAAACTGCAGGTCACGAGGGAGGTCTCCGACACCAGCCGCGAGACCCTACATCCAGCTTGTGAATGCGACGGGCGCCGTGCATGCGAGTGTGGGCTGGTCAGGCGTCGAAGAGGGCTACTTCGTCGGGGGAGCGGTCTGGGCGGGTGCGGTGCCAGCGTGCGGGGTGGCGCCACCGACCGGAGCTATCCCGGGCGACGTCGACTTCCACGACCAGCCGTGCTGTACCAGGGTGACGTTCAAGGTGTCCTTCGATCCCCACACGGCGGAGAACGTCCAGCCGGTCCAGGGGCGCCCGCCGGCGGCCGGGGAGAGCAGACCGGCGAGGGCGGCGCCGGCCGCCTGGGTGAGGGTGGTGCTGCGGCTGGTGTACTGCGGGCGCCCGTCGGAATCGAAGCGTTTCTAGCAGCAGACGGCGGGGAGCCGGTTGTGGCGCCTACGATCAGTCGGGTGCGCGTACGCACCCGACTAGCGGCCCGACCACGGCAGGTCAGCGCACTACAACACCTCGCCGGAGGCCGTGCGCTGAGCGCCTGGCGCACGTCCAGGCAGCGCAGCCGGACACCGACCAGCCCGGATCCCGTGTCGTACGGTCTGATGTCGCGGACGCCCACCGTCCGTAACGGATGTCACCGAACCAGGCGGTGCCGCCGGTACCGCCGAAAGATCTGAACCAGTACCGGGAGTCAGGCCGCGACGAGCTCCTGCTCGCGGTCCGGTGTCTTGACCTTGGGCTTCTTGTTCGGCAGCGAGAGCCGGAAGACCTTGCGCCACGCGGAGAACACCTGCTTGGGCAGCGGCCCGGTGACGTACTCCAGCTCGTACTTTTCGAACAGCGCGCGCACCTTCACCGCGACCTCGGCATACCGGTTGCTCGGCAGGTCCGGGAACAGGTGGTGCTCGATCTGGTGCGACAGGTTGCCGGTCATGAAGTGCATGGCCTTGCTGCCGCTGATGTTCGCCGAGCCCATCATCTGGCGCAGGTACCACTGGCCGCGCGTCTCGCCCTTGATCGATCGGCGCTCGAAGACCTGCACGCCCTCGGGGAAGTGCCCGCACATGATCACCGAGTGGGTCCAGAGGTTGCGGACCAGGTTGGCGGTGAATGTGGCGGCGAGCGTGGTGAGGAACGACGGGCCCGACAGCAGCGGGTGGATCACGTAGTCCTTGAGGACCTGCTTGCGGATCTTGCGGCCCACGTCCTTGGCCCGCGCGCGGAACTCGGGGTTGTTGCGACGGCGCTTGTGCAGGTTCTTGCCGAGTTCCAGGTCGTACGCTGCGATGCCGTACTCGAAGAAGCAGGCGTTGATGAAGTTCCACAGCGGCTGGCCGAGGTGGAACGGGTGCCACTTCTGGTCCTCGTCGACGCGCATGATGCCGTAACCGAGGTCGTTGTCCTTGCCGATCACGTTGGTGTACGTGTGGTGCAGCTCGTTGTGCGAGTGCTTCCACTGGTCGGTCGGCGAGACGTGATCCCAGTCCCAGGTGGTGGAGTGGATCTTCGGGTCTCGCATCCAGTCCCACTGGCCGTGCAGGATGTTGTGGCCGATCTCCATGTTGTCCATGATCTTCGCCACGGACAGCCCGGCGGTGCCGATCAGCCACGCGGGCGGGAAGAACGAGAACAGCAGCACACCCCTGCTGACCAGCTCGAGCTTGCGCTGCGCCGAAATGACCTTGCGGATGTAGGCGGCGTCCTTCTCGCCGCGGTCGGCGATCACCTCGTCGCGGATCGCGTCCAGCTCGCGGCCGAGCTCCTCGATCTGCTCCGCGGTCAGGTGGGCGGTGGGGTCGATGGCGGTCAAGGCGCTCCTACCGTTCGATGTCGCAGGGGCCCGCCGCGGCGGACACGCAGGTCTGGATGAGGACGCCCGGCTCGGCCTCGGTGATCTCGCCGGTGCGCAGGTCGCGGACGGCGCCCGCCTTGAGCGGCGTGACGCAGCCGAAGCAGATGCCCATGCGGCACCCGGAGGGCATGAGCACGCCGGCCTCCTCGCCGACGTCCAGCAACGGCGTGGCGCCGTCCGCGTCGGCGGTCTTGCCGGTGGCGCTGAACGTGACCTGGCCGCCGTCGCCGGCGACGACGATGCTGGGGCGGAAGCGTTCGGTGTGCAGGCGCTCTTGTAGGCCGTGCTCGGTCCAGTGCTCTTCGGCGGCGTCGAGCAGGCCCGCGGGCCCGCAAGCCCAGGTCTCGCGCTCGGCCCAGTCGGGCACGAGTTCGTCGAGACGGGCGATGTCGAGCATGCCGTCCGTATCGGTGTGCACCTCGGTGAGCTGCAGCTTCTTGTCCGCGACCAGGTCGTGCAGTTCGTTGCGGAAGATCACGTCTTGCGGCTGTGGCGCGCAGTGGACCATGACGACGTCGTCGAACTCGGTGTCGCGCAGCATGCCCATCACGGGCGTGATGCCGCTGCCGGCCGTCAGGTAGAGCACCTTGGCGGGCTTGGCCTGCGGCAGCACGAAGTCACCGGTCGCCTGGTCGAGCTGGATCAGCGTGCCCGGCTTGGCCCTGCGGACCAGGTGGTTGCTGACCTTGCCGTCAGGGATCGCCTTCACGGTGATCGTGACGCGGCCGTCCTGGCGGTTTGTCGGCGAGGTGAGGGAGTAGGCACGCCACAGGCGCACCCCGTCGACGTCGACCCCGATCCGCATGTACTGACCGGCTGTGTGGCCGCGCCAGCCCCGTCCCGGCCTGATCACGATGGTCGCGGCGTCACCCGTCTCTCGGTGCACGGCCTCGATGCGCCCCCGCAGGTCAGCGCCCGCACGCAGCGGGCTGACCAGGTCGAGGTAGTCCGAGGGCAGCAGCGGCGTCGTGACCATCTCCAGCAGTTTCCACGCCCTGCTGCGGAGGGCTGTACTCGTCATGCCTTCAGCTTGATGCGCCGCAGGGTGTAAAGTCCTGTCCTTTAGACGTGAATCTGGTCGGCTGAATTGTTCGCAGGGAACAAAACGTGAGCCATGTAACCCGGAGGGCCAGCGAACTGGCCCTGGATGAGACGACGGTCACCGTACTTCGGGCCGCGCTGAAGAGCACCGCCGACGAGATCGTCCAGGCGATCATCGACGAGGTCCCTTCCTACGCCAACGCTCTTTCGGGCCGCATGGGGGCCACCATCCGCCGAGCCGTCCGCACCGCCCTGGGGCACTACCTGGACCTCGCGAGCGGGAACGCCGCAGGCGGCGACGGCGGCGACGCAGCCTACGAGCTGGGCCGCGGTGAGGTGCGCGACGGCCGTTCGATGGACGCCCTGCTCAGCGCCTACCGTGTCGGCGCCCGTGTGGCCTGGCGATGCCTGGCGGCGGGTGCCGTACCCGCAGGTCTGCCCGCCGCCGAGGTCGCCAAGTTCGCCGAGCTGACCTTCGCCTACATCGACGAGCTCTCCGCCGCGAGCGCCGCGGGCCACGCCGACGAACTGGCCGCCCGGGGCAGGGCCCACGAGCTCCACCTGGAACACCTGGCCCGCGACCTCCTCGCCGGCGCGAGCCCGGACGTGCTGCTGGCCTCTGTTCAACGGGCCGGGTGGCAGCCTCCGGTCTCGCTGACCGCGGTCCTGTTGCCCGCCGCCCAGGCCCGGCCTGCCTACCGCGCGCTCGACCCGAGCACCCTCGTCCTCGACGATCTGCCGGACGCCACCGGTGTGCTGCTCGTCCCCGATGCCGACCGATCACATCTATTGAGGCAGCTGACCGACCGCACCGCCGTGGTCGGCCCGGCCCGGCCATGGACTCGTGCGTCCGCCTCGTACGCACGAGCCGTACGCGCGCGCTCCCTCTCCTCTGATATTTGCGACACCGAGGACCACCTGCCCGAGCTGGTGCTGAGCGCCGACGCGGACGCGTTCGCAGACCTGCGTGCCCGGGCTCTGGCACCGTTGCGGACCTTGCCTGTCGCGACTGCACGGAGGCTGGAGGAGACGTTGCGGGCGTGGCTGCTGCACCAGGGCAGGCGGGACGAGGTGGCGGCGGCGTTGTTCGTCCATCCCCAGACAGTCCGGTACCGGATGTCGCAGCTGCGTGAGCTGTTTCCGGATCTCGCCTCGCCTCACCGGGTCCTTGAACTGACGCTGGCGGTCGGTCTTCGGGCCGGCTGACGCGTACTTCGACCGTCCAGGACCGCGTCCGCGAGCGGTCGAGGAATCGTGCCTCGTTCTCGGTGCCATCAGCTGGCTCGTGCGGCGCGGGGGAGAGCGGTATTAGCCGGCTGAGACCGGGGGTTGATGTGAAGACCAGACAAGGCTTCGGGAAGCCCGTCGGGGGCGCTGCCTCTGAGAAGAGCGGTGGAGGATACGGCTCGTCTGGATTCGGTGGACGATGCACCGGCCGGCTCGTCGCCGCGCTCATCGAGCATCTGGTCGGTGATCTGGGCAGCTATCCATGGAGACAGCTTTTATGTCTTCGTGGAGGGCTCTGGCCTGGCACGAGCTGACCCACGGGTGCGCGGCGGGCTGCAGCTGGGTGACCGGCGGGGCGCGGCTAGGCCGGGTCACCAGGGGGCCGGGCCGCTTGCGCCGGGGACCACCGTGGTTCTGCGACGGCCCCGTGCCTCCCTTCCGAGAGGTCAACCGGACGACCGACCGGGCCGGCCTGGCACACCATGCGGGGGATGATGGGGATGGAATGACGGAACGTGAGGTCAGGAGTTTCCATGGCGAAGCGGGTTCACCGACCCCGTGAGGACGCGGAGTTCAATTTCATCGTCGGGATGAGCGGAGTTCCGGTCCTCGCATACTTCACCGGGACATGGCCCAAGGCCATCGAGCCCTGCCGAGTGATGGACCTTGTCGTGGGTGGCATCGCCGACGACTACACGGGCCGCGTCACGGCCGTCCGCGTCGACATCACGCGTTGTCCGGCCGCAACCGAGCGATACGGGATCACCGGAGCGCCGTCCTACGTCCTGCTGAAGGAGGGAGAGGCGGTGGCCCACGGCACGGGGCCCATGACCATCGCCGAGGTACGGGAGTTCCTGGACGGCCACCTCTGAGCGGCCGCTGCGGCACGTTGCCGCGACGCCCGTCACGTATCGTCTGCGGGAGCTGCGCCGCCTGAGACACCCTGGGGCTGAGACGCCCCCACACGTCACCTGACCCCGTCCAATGCCGTCGCATCCGGCAGCTGCCCGCTCCCCGCCACGATCTCCGGGAACGCCCGCACCATGTCCGTGCCGCGCCTGGAGCGCAGCACCAGACGTCCAGCGTCCATGGAGAACAGGGCCCGGAATCCGTCCTTCTCCAGACTGCGAGGTGTCTCATGAGACACCGGCGGCTGATCTGCCTCTCTTACCGCCAAGTCATTGGCTCGGCCTGCACTGGCGATCGTGCCCCGCTGGTCAGCAGACTGTCAGCACGAACCATCGGCGCCCGGAAGGCGAGAACCTTTGCTCCTTGCGACTGGCAGTGTCGTCATCTTCCTGTGGTTGTTCCTCTTTACGTGGGTCGGCTGGCGGCGGCGCAGGCATGGCGGCGGCGGAGCATCCACTGCTGAGGCGTGGGCCGAGCTCTTCCATCCTTCACAGCGACACGTGCAACAGGAGCGGGAACGCCAACTTGCCCTCCGGGACGACGCCGACTCCGGTGCACCCCCCAGCTCTGTTGACCTCGATTCCGGTAAGGCGGTTATCCGCCCCGTGCAGAGCGCCACGAGCAGGTACGACGCCCCGTAACGGTTTGTTACATCACCGTCCACCCACGCACGACTGCCAGGAGTTCTCGGTTTCCTCCAGCCCCGTGCATCCGCTGAGCCAGCAGAAGCTGGTCGTCCTGCCGGACCGCTTCCCCGGCACCAGCACGCCGGATCCACGCCTTGGCGGCCGACAGCCGATCAGCAGGTCGAGGTGGTCTGCTTGCCGACTACCTCCGTAGGCGCATGAGCTCGGAGCGTATTTCTACTCCAGCAGCTTTTTCCTGGTGCAGTAACTTGCCAACGCCCCCTGGGAATGACCAGCTGCCGCAGAGCAGGACAACCGGAGGATCATCCATGCCCCGAGAGGCGCCGTACCTCGCAGTAGCCGATGTGCTGCGCGCGCGGATTCTCGCCGGAGAGTGGGAGATCGGGGAGCGCCTGCCGTCCCGGGCACGGCTTGCCGTGGAGTACGGGGTCGGACGCAACGTCATACAGAGGGCCATGGACCGCTTGATCATTGAGGGTCTCCTTGAAGGCCGCGCCGGCTCGGGCACCTACGTCCGCACACCGCGAGAGCGCCTCCGGCTGGTCCGCTCGCGGCACCGCGAACGCCGGGAGGGCTCTCCCCACTGGCAGGACAGGAGGGAGCGGGGCAGGGCCGACGCCTGGGATTCACACAGCCAGGTCCGCGTCCCCGCCTCCGAGCCAATCGCCGAGCGGCTCGCCATCAGCCCCGGGGCCCTCTGCGTCTGTACACATTACGAGTTCCTCGCCGACGGGCAACCTGTCCAGCTTTCCGAATCCTGGGAGCCGATGGCTATCACGGATGGAACGCCGATTGTGCTGCCCGAGATGGGGCCCCTGGCAGGTAAGGGGGTGGTCGAGCGCATGCGTTCCATTGGCATGGTCATCTCGACTGTGGTCGAGGTGCCGCGCCCGGCCCGTGCCACCCAGGTGCAGGCGAACCTCCTGGGGATCAGCGTGGGAGACCTCGTGCTGCAGATCGAGCGGACCATCTTCGACACGGACGGACGTCCGGTGGAAACGGCCGACATGGTCATTCCGGACATGCGCCGGGAAGTGGTCTACGAGTTCGGAGTCGATTGTCCGTAGTCGTTGAAGCCATTAGAGAGACATCGAAAATTCGACAGTAGGGTATTCCATGGCAAAATCCTCCCGGCTCGGCCTCTTACGTAATCGGGACTTCGGGCGATTTCTTGCTGCCACTGCGCTCGGTCAGTTAGGCGACCGCATCATCTTTCTGACCTTGCCTCTGGTTGCCATCGCGGCATTGCATGCCGACGAGTTCCATGTGGGCTTACTGACCGCGATGACTTCGGCAGGATCGCTCCTGGTCGGGTTGCCGGCAGGCGCGTGGGTGGACCGCATGCGGAAGCGATCGGTGATGATCAGCACTGATCTCTCGCGCGCGCTGTTCCTCTTGACGGTTCCGGTGGCATGGTGGGCGGGCTTTCTCACCATCTGGTGGCTCTATGCAGTCGCCTTGGTTCATGGAGTGTTGACTGTTTTCTTCGATGTTGCATACGTCAGCTATCTCCCGCACTTGGTGGGACGCGGCAATCTCGTGGAAAGAAACTCAAAACTGTCGGCCATACGCTCGGTGACCAGTATCAGCGGGCCGACGGTGGCGGGGCCGCTGGTCGGCCTGGTTGGAGCTCCTGCAACGCTTTTGGTGAGTTCGGCCGGGATGGCTATGTCGGGGCTGCTCGCGATTACCATCCGGAAACGCGAAGAGAAGCCTGAGTCGAGTGAACATCCTCAATTGGCTCAAGAGATCAGGGATGGGCTGAAGTTCGTCGTCAAGTACCCTACCCTCCGTGCGATCATGCTGGGGGATTCGGTATTCAACCTCTTCCTGGTCATGTACCAGACGATGTTGCTGGTCTTTTTGGAGCGGGAGATTGGTCTCCAGTCCTTTGGTATCGGCCTCATTTTCTCAGGGATGGGTTGTGGTGCCTTGCTGGGCGCACTGTTGGCAACCAGGGTCTCCAAGCGGGTCGGGCAAGGTCCGGTCATCTGGCTGGCGTCGCTGGTTACCTGTCCGTTGACCGCGCTCATGCCGTTGGCGCGAGCGGGTTGGAGCGTGTATGTGGCTGCGATCGGACTCGCGGCTCTGTCACTGGGTGGAGTCGTCCGCGTGGTGGCTCAGTCAAGCTTCCAGCAGGCCCTGACGCCGGATCGGCTTCTGGGCCGGATGAGCGCAACAGCTCGGTTTGTTTCCTGGGGCGGCATTCCTCTCGGTGGGCTTTTGGGTGGAGCCTCGGGCTCTGTGTTCGGAGCGGCAGGCACTTTGTGGATTGGTGCAGCGGGTATGACGCTGAGTTTCCTTCCCAACTTCCTGTCACCGCTTCGGAGAATGCGCACGTTGCCGACGGAGAAGACCCCCGAGTTCGCGCGTTGAGGTGTCGCTGATGGCTGACAAACAAGCGCGTACGACCTGTAGGGCCAAGGCGTCTTCACTCAGAAATGAAGTGAGTGCGGTCGAGGGGGATGATGACGGCCGATTGTTTGGTGGCCTGCTCGCGCAGGGCTGTGTTCTCCGCGAGCAAGACGGCGATGACGGTAGCGGCTGCGTCGACCTGGTCCTGAAGTTGCTGACGCTCTTGCCGGTTGTTCTTGAGTTGGCGGCGAAGGTCAGCGATCTCCTGCGTTTGCCGTTGGTCGTGAAGACTTGCCGGGCTCTGGCCGATGTGGTCGTCCCAATCAGCAAGCACGTCGATGGCGCGGTTCATAGTGGCTCGGCTGACGCCGGCCTCCCGCCAGAGGTTGTTCTTTGTCAGCTTGCCGTCGGTACGGGCCGGCCGGCCGGTGAAAAGTCGCTCCATAGCTTCCCGCAGTGCCTTCTCGGCCCGCGCAGAGACCTTGAGCTGAGGGGCCTCGATCATGCGCCGTCTGCCTTCCTGAGCGCGAGTTCGACGTCACGGATCTGTTCGTCGATGGCAGCTCGGCGGTTCGGGGGCAGCCGTGGCTGGTCACGGAGCCGGCTCAGCGAATCGTGCTCGGCCTTCCAGATCGGTAGGTGTTCGGGGGCGATGATGCTGTTGCTGCAGCGTGCGGGCTGGCAGCGGTCGATGAGTGGCCCTCGGTGTCCCGGGGGCACGATGGCATCTTCCAGGCACTTCGCGCCGACGGGGTTGTTCTCGTCCATGGTGCAGTGGTTGAGCTTTCCGAACCGGATCGATAGGTGCGTGCGCTTGAGCAGGCCGTGTTCGACGCGAATATCCCCTCGCTGGGCCTTCCCACTCGCTCGGAGGGCTTCGGCCTTCTCCCGGACGGCAGCGAAGGCCGAACGCATCTGGTCAGCACCGGGCCCGAAGCCGATAGCCTCGCCGCGGCTGTCGGCGTCGAAACGGTCCCTCAGCCGTTGGGCCCGACGTTCGGCGATGGCGGTGGTGAGGAGACGGGCCCAGGAGGGGTCGTGATCCATGTAGCCCTGGGTCCAGCGGTTGGCCAGGGCTCGGGTGGCCGCGTGCTTGAGCTGCATCCCGACGGCGATTTCCGAGCCGGGATAGTCGCGGGTGAGCATGGCCATGGTCCGGCGGAACATGTGCGGAGTGACCTTGCTGGGAGGGATCTCGGCGAGGCCGGTGCTTCGCCGGTGATGGTTGACGTGCTTGATGAAGCACGTGATGGCGGTCTGGCTGGTGAAGCCGCTGCCGTGGAAGCGCGGGGTGACCGCCGCGAAGGCGAGGGTGTCGCTCGTCGACAGGTGCATGGCGGTTTCGATGGCCTGGGCGACCGGTGTGATGATCCACCAGTGGGCCGTGGGCAGGTCGGGATCGAGCTTGCGTTTGACCGACTTCACTGCCGGGGCGCCGAAGTACTCGGTGAGAGCATCCTTGGTGATCTCGCGGATCTCGCAGTCACGCATCATGGACAGCGCGGCGACGAAGACATAGCAGGCATTGCGCAGGGCCAGGCACTCGACCGCGAGTTCGCGGGGCTGGAGACTGTCGTGCCAGGGGCCGCGGCTGTCGTCCAGCCTGGTCACCTCGCGCAGTCCGTCGATCAGGCTGGGGCGGATGCGGCCCTCGGCAACGAGCCGTTCGGCGGTGGCCCGGTGGGCCAGGCCGACGCGGTTCTGCTTGGTGAAGAAGGCCATCTTGCGGGACTCGAACCCGATCAGAAAGGTCAGCAGCTGCCAGTTCACGGTTGTTCTCCCCGTGAGCTGGTGCACTGGGACCTTGTTGTCGGGATCGGCGACCCACGCGGTGAAGCGGGTGTCGGCCTCGGCCGTGGACAGCGGGCGGGCTTCGGCCTGAAGACGGTGCCAGTAATCGAGTGCGCGCAGGATGTCGGGGCCGAAGTCGTTGATGTACGCCCATGCAGCGCGGACGAGCGGGAACCATGTCTCCGGCCGGATCACAGGGGTCTTCAGTTCGGGGACGGTGGGGTGGTCGACGACGGCGTTCGTGCTTGTGCCGGGCCAGGGATCACGTGCTAGCCCGCTGCTGGCCAGTGTTCCCCGGAAACGGTGCAGGGTCCTGATCACGTGGACGTGTCCGGTGGCGCTGGCCGCTTCGCCCTGCTTGCAACGGTGCTCGATGTAGGTCTTGAAGTCGTCGTCGCTCCAGTCGCCGACCCATGGGGGAAGCTGCCAGGAGACGCCGTAGGCGTGCAGGGCTCGCAGGTGTCCGATGCGCTGGGAGACCGTGTGCGGTGCCACCGGGTCGGGCGGAAGATGCAGCCCGCAGGCGAGTACGGCTGGGTGGCGCGGATTGAACCAGATCATGGCCATCTCCCGGGCCAGGAGATTCCACTGCGGGTCCAGCTCGCGGAAGAGCACGCGGAAGCCGGCGGCAGCCAGGTTCGGGGCCCTGCGGACGATGCCGTTCAGGTCCCAGCAGCCGGTGTTGCCGAACAGCGGCGGACAGGCGCCTTCCAGGACCGGGTGGGACTGGATGACAGGCTCGTCGTCCCGGAAGACCGAGACGGGCAGGGCGAGCGGCAGGCGGCTGGTCACGCGTCCAACTCCACGTATGCCGAGAGCGGGAGAGGCAAGGCCGCCGTGCCGTCGGCGATCTGGCGGCGGGCCTGAGCGATCTCTGCGTCGGTGCGGGCCTTGATCGCTTCGGTGACGTTGACGCGGCTCTGTCCCCAGAGCGTGTGGAAGAGCTGAGGCGGCAGCCGCAGCCGCAGGCGTTCGAGATGGTCGGAGAAGAGTAGAAGCTGGGGGAGCTTCGAGGGCAGCACGAACGCGTTGCGGCATTCGAGGCAGCGGGTGGGGCGACCGGGCAGAGCTGGCCGGCGCGTCCGTAGGGAGAGGCGAAGGGGTCCCTGCAGCTGGAGACGCCCATGTCGAGCTGCCCGGTGCGAAGCTGTTCGACCTCTTCCTCCGACAGCCCCAGGGCGGCGGTAGAACCCGGCTGTCCCAGCGACTGCTCGGCTTCCTCGCCCAGCACGACGGGACCGGCCACTGCTTGGTCGAGCCAGCGCGTCTGCGCTGCGGTGATCACGCTGCCGGCGATGTCACTGACGCGGCCCTTGAAGGTGATGGCCTTCTCGACCTTGCTGGACTTGCGCAGGCGCCGGATGTCCGGCTGGCCGTCGACCGACAACCCTCTCTCTCGCAGCCAGCCGGCGAAGGCCGACGTCCGGTCGAGCCTGGCGGGTGTGACTTGCGGCCAGAACATCGCGGCCCGCAGGAACAGCGGGACAGGGGAGATGCCGAACCGCTCGGCCAGCGGCCTGTTCAGTTCCAGCAGCCGACGGCAGATCTCCCCGGCATCGAGTCGAGGCCGAGGGGTGCAGCAGAGCCGGGCTCTCTGGCTCCGGTGTGCTGAATGCCTGGCGCATTCGGGCGCGGGCCCGGCCCTTGCTGAAGTCGATGGTCACGCTGGAGGAGCCGAACTCGATGTCGTGCTCGGTGAGCGCGGCCACTTCCTCCGGGGCCCGGCCAGTGGCTGCCATCAGCAAGATCCGGTAAGCCTGCAGATCGGAGTTGTGCAGGAACAACTGCCTCACCAGGCCCCTGACGACGGCGGCCTTCGCGGCGACCGGGCGGGTGCCGGCCGGTGCCAGCTGCCGCAGGCTCACCGGCATGTCCCGCCAGGACGGAAGAGCCTTGCTGATCTCCGTGCAGTTCAGGGCATTATGGGCGATCACCCAAAGGAGGTTGGTCTCCTCGGTCCAGCCATCCTTTCGTGGATCGCGGCCGCGGGCCACAAGGTCCCAGCCGCGGGCGAGGCGCCTCTCGACGTCCAAGCGCGCGGCCCATGCGGCCTGGACGATCTCAATCCGAGGGCGCCTTCGAGCCAGCCGTGCAAGTGCCCAGCGACCACACGCTCGGCGTGGAGCGATCGCCGCCCGATCAGCGTTCTCAGCCGACCTGCATGCCAGGCCGGACTTCGCGAGCCGGGCCTGTGCCGGGAGGGCAGCAGACGGACCCATTCCGTCACCGCGTGATGCAGGTCCGGGTCGGTGCCCGCTAGACTCGCCAGGTGCGGCCGGGGGACGGTGGCATCGACGTGCGCGCAGAACGCCTCGATCGTCTGCCGGTAGTGCGTCGCCGAGGTCGGCCCGTAACGGGCGTCTTCCACCAACTCCACCCACTCGTCGGCGAGTTCCCTGGCCAGCTTCGCGCAGGTGAAGCGTGCCGGATCGAACGTCACCGTCCGAGGGCGGCCCTGACCGTCGATCGTCGACACCTCGCGAACGCCGACTCGGGCCGGGGCCGCAGGGCGAGGAACAGGAGCGGGGAAATCACGGGTGTAGTGGCCGCGTCGGGGCATGGCCGACGTCCTCCAAGTCCATCAGGCTGCGGGCGATCGTGATGTAGGAGGCGCCGCCGGCGGCCGTCCACTCGCGGAAGGCGTCATCGACCTCCCGCATCGGGTCCTTCAGGTAGCGGATGTAGCGGTAGGTGGTCGACGGGTGTGCGTGGCCAAGGCGGCGCTGGACCACGAGCAGCGGATTGCCGGTCATGTGGTCCAGCAGCGTAGACATCGGCAGCCCCTGGTCCTCGGCGTCGTTCAGGGCTTCGCGCGTCAGGAAGATCAAGAGCCGCAAGGCGAAGGTGTGCCGAAGGTCGTGATAGACCCAGCACCGCCTGGGCAGCGCCGGCGCGTGCTGGTTGCCGGCCCACGCCTTTATCCGGTCCCAGGCCCTCCAGCGGGTCTTGTCCCAAGCCGAGAAGGTGACCATTTTGCCGCCCTGACCGATGAACAGCGCCAGCGGGTCCAGGCCGTCACCGGTCTCCAGCACCGCCAGACGTCGCAGATCCGGCTTCATGTTCTTGATCGTCCGCGTGATCGTCAGGCCGTCGAGCACCCCGCGGACCCTCGTGCCGTCGGCCTCCAGCCGCTGGATCACGAACAGCTCTCGGGGCCGCCGCCGAAGTGAGCGCTGGGCCTTCGCCACGATCTCCGGACGTTCGAGCAACAGGTAGGCATCGAGCAGTTCCATCGGGTCCGGCGCGACATAGACCGAACGCGGCCGTCCGAACTTGGCGCAAGCCTTCAGCTCGACATCCGCGAACTCCGGCCGCTGGCCATCCACCAGACCGAGCTCGGGCAGGAGCAAGGTGGACCACTCCTGGATCCGCATCCCCGTCATCAGCGCCAGTTCGCAGGCGGCCCGATTCCGGTGGGGCCGCCAGCCTCGGAACGAGACATCCAGTCCGGCGTCCGGAGCCAGTCCCCCGAATCCGACGTCCCTCAGGTAGAGGTACTGGTCAAGCTCCATGTGCCGAACGCGCAGGTCAGGGCGGATTCTGCTGGCGAGGTTGGAACCTTGCGATGTCGCCCGCCAGGGCTGCCGGGCGATTACACCGAATCGGATCAGATACCGGTAAAGAGACTCGATGGCGGCCCAGTCCCGGTCCCATGCGGCGTCACCGACGACCTCCTCCGCCTCGTCCTGCCGCCACAGACGAAACTCCCGAAGGTCTGTTTCCGTGGCCGACTGCAGATCCGTCTCACGGGCCAGCAGGAAGTGCAGCAGCATCAGCACGGAGTACGCGTACGACCGCATCGTCTTCGCGTCCTTGCGTTCCAGCGCCAGCGACCGGAACCACGACGACACCGGCTCGACCGGGCGCATCGCGTCATCCAGCAGGATCGGCGTACCCGAAGGCACTAGTAGTGCTTCGTTACTTCGGGTGATCTCGGCTGGTGGTGGGCATCTTCGGGGTGTGAAGCTGGGGGAAGTGGAACGGCTCCGGGGTGAGTTATCGGAGTTCGTTGCCGATGTCTTCGGGTCGGTGCCGCGGCGGGATCAGCGGCGGTGGGGCGAGTGTTATCTGCGAGGGCTGATGCTGGACGGCCGGCGCAAGTCGGTCCAACCGATGGCCGAGCGGCTGCCGGACGGGAACATGCGGGCTCTGCAGCAGTTCGTGAACCAGTCGCCGTGGGATCCGCTGCCGGTGCGGAGGCGGATCGCCGAGCGGTTGTGCGAGGCGGTGCGCCCTGAGGTGTGGGTGATCGACGACGTGTCGTTTCCCAAGTGCGGCACTGCCTCCGTCGGGGTTGCCCGCCAGTACTGCGGGGCCTTGGGCAAGCGGGCGAACTGCCAGGTCGCAGTCAGCGTCCATGCCGCCACCGACACGGCATCGTGTCCGCTCAATTGGCAGTTGTATCTGCCCCGGGAGTGGACTGACGAGGCGAACCGCTGCCGCAGGGCCGGAGTCCCGCAGGGCACGGGCCATCAGGCGAAATGGCGTCTGGCGCTTGGTCTGCTCGACGCGCTCGCCGAGTGGGGGCTGCAGGCCCCCGTTGTGGTCGCTGATGCCGGCTACGGCGTCAGTACCCCGTTCCGCCTCGCGCTGGAGGAACTGGGTCTTGCCTATGTGGTGGCGCTGACCGGGAAGGAAATCGCCCACCCGGAGGAGGCTGAGCCGCACCGGCCTGACTACGGCGGCCTGGGGCCACCGACGCTGCCGCGTTATCGAACCCCGCCACGAGCCTTGTCCCAGCATGCAGCCCAGATCACTACGGACCGGCTCGCCGAGGTGACCTGGCGGCCGGGCAGCAAAGGGCGGATGACCTCACGGTTCGCCGTGCTCACCGTGCGTCCGGCGGGCAAGCAGGCCCTGGCCGCGGCCCAGGAGGCAGGCGGCGGCCACTACCAGTGGGACGGTGTTCTGCCCACATACACCGTGCTGGTGGAATGGCCTGCCGGCCAGGACGCTCCGACCAACTACTGGATATCGAACCTTCCCGCCACCACACCGGTCGAGGACCTCGTCCGGTGGGCGAAGATGCGCTGGCGGATCGAGCACGACCACCGCGAGCTCAAACACGGCCTCGGCCTGGACCACTTCGAGGGGCGCACCTGGCGCGGCTGGCACCACCACGTCACCCTCGTCACCGCCGCACAGGCCTTCCTCACCCTCCGGCGGCTCGACCCAAAAGCCCACACGCCGGCCTGACCCTCTACCAGGTCCTCGACGCCCTCCAGGACCTGCTGAGGTGCTGGACCGGCACCTGCACCACCTGCGGCCGCCGACTCACCACAAACAGGACCAGAGCCAGAACCTAACGAAGCACTACTAGGTTCTGTCCGGCGGATCATGTGACTGTCCGATTGCTGACTCGTTGTGTCTGGCATGGGGCGGGGTGATCTGACGAATGCCGAATGGGTCCGGCTGGTGCCGCACTTGCCGGCGTCGGGGCTGCGTGGGGGACGGTGGAACGGTCACCGCAGAGTCATCAACGGGATCTTGTTCCGGGTCCGGACAGGCATACCGTGGCGGAACCTTCCCGAGCGTTTCGGCAGCTGGAAGACCGTCTATGAACGGCACCGGCGCTGGTCGGCGGACGGCACGTGGGACCGGATCCTGTGTGCCGTCCAGGCCGACGCCGACCTCGCGGGCCGGGTCGACTGGAGCATGGTCAGCGTCGACTCGACGTCATGCCGAGCCCATCAGCACGCGGCCGGCGCTCGCAAGAAGAAGCCATGTGTCCCGAAAAAAGGACGACGCCTCGGCTCCACCGCCCCGACGAAGGACTCGGACGGTCTCGGGGCGGCCTGACCTGCAAGATTCACCTCGCAGGTGAAGGTGGCTGCCGGCCGATGGCCTTCCTGGTCACGCCCGGTCCGTGGGGCGACGCGCCGCAGATGATCGAGGTCCTCGAACGGATCCGCGTTCCCCGACCTCAGGGCGGTCGCCCCCGCACCCGGCCGGACCACTTGGGCGGTGACAAGGCATACAGCTCACGCCGCAACCGCCACTACCTGCGAAGACGCCAGATCAAACACACCATCCCCGAACCGAAGGGCCAACGCGCCAACCGCAAACGCCGCGGCAGTGGAGGCGGCCGGCCCACCGGCTTCGACAGCGAGATCTACAAACGCCGCAACGAGGTCGAGCGGACGATCAACCGGCTCAAGAGCTCCCGGGCCGTCGCCACCCGCTACGACAAGAGGGCCTACGTCTTCCACGGCACCGTCACCACCGCGGCTGTCCGGCTCTGGCTCCGGGGCTGAGCCAGCCTGCAGTCTCAGTCCCCGAGGAACCACAGGTACAGGCCCTGTCCGTCGAGAACTACCTGACCCAGCTCGATCAACTCGCGCGCGAACTCATCAGTCAGCACGCCTACAGGCAGCCGCGGTACCTCCTCCAACAGGGCCGACACCTGCCGGTGGTTGAAAACGGTGTCCGCGTACGGCAACAGGTGTCCCAGCATTGGAAACACTGACTGATCAAGACCAGCCAGCTCAGGACCCCAGAACACACCATGCTTCGCTCGGGCCTCGATCGTGCCGTTCTCGCCTCGGACCTGGAGGTTAATCACGGTCAGACCCTATGGCCTCATGATCCGCCGGACAGAACCTAGACGTCGGGCGAACAGAGCTGACAGCTCTGCCTGACTCAATCCAGCGACCTGGCCGACCTTCCAGACCTTCCGCTGGTCGGTGAAGAACAGCTGCACGTAACCCCACAGGCAAGCGTCACCACTCTGGCAACGTGCAGTCTTTCGGTGCCGGTCGGAGGTGTGCTGGGAGATGCCGCGATGTCACTCGGATGAGACAACTTCAAGTGTCTGGAGAACCGTCCCACTTGGGTTATCGGCTGTTGAACTGTCCGCGGGATAGGGTCCGGTGCGATGTCGATCACGGGGTGGCGGGTGCACTTCACGCGCCGGGAATTGGCAGGGCCACGCGAAGTGACGCCGTTCATGCGGGAGTTCAGTGATTTGTTCGCCGGTCTCGCTCAGGGGTTGGATGATCTGGGGTGCCTGAGCGGCAGCCATTCCTGATCAGCCCGGTGGGCGTGTACGACGTGGCGTCGAACCGGTACTTCTCGGTGTGGCTGGCTTCGTCAACGTGGAACACCCAGGCCGCCCATGCCCGGGATCTGCGCACGTACTTCGACTTCCTGTGGTTCGCGCGAGGCAGGCGTGACTGGCGAGACGCGTCTATGGAGCAGTTGCACGCCGCCCGGCTGCGGTGAAATGCCGAGCCTGGCCGCTACGACTTCGGCGGACTTCTCGGAGCTCCAGCGAGTGATCGAGGGCGACGGCATCTGCAACGCACAGCGCATCGCCCGACGCCGGGCACACGCGGATGGTGCTTGGGTGCGCGAAGCGGCCGTGGCACATGCCCCGCAAGCGGTCCGCCCGGTCCCCGGAAGGAGCGGCAGCGTGAAGGACAGCAATGGGCCTCCATCATGTCCACCCGGCGATCTGTAAGGGAGTCCAAGGGCATGGGTGACGTCACGGACGAACGCATGTACATGTCCCTGGCCGCGAACCGGGTGGTGACGCCCGATGGGCTTTCGGTACCGGAGTCGAGGACGCGGCTGCACGGTGTCGACGCGTCCGTCACCCGCCTGCGTCGACTCCAAGGATGTGGCTGCAGGCCGTACCCCGCTGTACGAGTAATTGGCGTGGACCACATGTCGGCTGCCGACAGCGGTTAGGTGGTTCAGTTCGTCCCACGATGGATCCGCCCTGCCAGTCGCCGCCACAGGACCCGGCGTCGCACGCTGTGGCAGCTGTGCGGGATTGGCCGGTCACGTCAGATTGGAGGGGACGATCCCGTAGCGGCGCATCTTGCGGTACATCGTGGCGCGGCTGATCCCGAGGTCCTTCGCGGTTCGCTGGACATTGGAGTTGCGGTCCATCAGCCCACGCAGAATGGCGTCGCGTTCCAGCGCCTCGATGGTGGTCAGGACCTTGTTGGACGACACCCGGCATTCCGGCGGCAGGTCCTCCGCTTGGAGGATCCGGCCGGAAGCCCGCCGTGCCAGTCCTCGGATCACCGAGTCCAGCTGCCGGACGTTCTCGGGCCAGGGGCAGCGCTGCAGCATGGTCAGCGCATCCGGGGCGAATGTGCTCTCCCCGCTCGGCCGGTACTTGCGAAGGAAGAAGCGTGCCAGGTGCTCGGTGTCTCCATAGCGATGGCGCAGCGCCGGCACCTCCACCGAGGTGCCGCAGACCCTGTCGAGTTCGTCGGCGGTGCTGACCATCGACGGCTGGCTGGTTGTGACCAGCTGCGCTGTCGCGCTGCCGTCCTTCCGCACCAGCAAATGCGCCAGCTGCTGCCGCAGCTGATCGCCCAGCAGGTGCACATCACAGAGAAGCAGAACGGTGGACGACACGACGAGCAGCTCTCCGATGTCGTGAAGCCAGCGCTCGGTGACGGCAAGTGAGTCCGACAGCGGCGTTTCCCGCACTTCCAGCCGGCGTCCGGCGCCGTGGGCTCGGTGCAAGGCCTCGACCAGTGTCTTCTTGCCGACGCCGGCTTCGCCCAGGAGATGAAGCCGTGTCCCGGCGACGAACGCCGCTTCGCTTGCGGCCACCGTGCGCAGCCAGTGCGGGGACGAGCCCACGAGTCCCAGGTTGGAGCGGACGGGCGCGGCGGAAACCGCAGGTGTGGTCTGGGCCCGGCCGATCAGCCGGACTCGGAAGACGGCGCCCGCATTGCTGTCCTCGCGTCGGCAGCGACTGACCCTGAGTTCGGCGACCCGTCCCGAGGGCAGGGCGATGCTGCGGGTCCCCTCAAGCCGCGCATGGTCGGCGATCTCACGGGCGTGGTCGAGCAGCGCATGCTGATCGGGCCCGGTCACTGCGGCACTGAGCTGCTCGTTCATCATGACGACATCACGGTTGAGTGCCAGCACGGGCCCCGGGCGGGCCGAGGAGCACGCCTCCATGTAGTCCTGGAAGAGAGCCCGTTCGCGCCGCGAGGTGATCGCCGCGATCTCGGCCTCGATCTGCGCCGCGACCGAGCGGGCGAAGGCCATCAGCATGCCGTCGGAGCCCTGCCGGATGGTGGTGAGATTGAACGCTCCCAGCAGCGTGCCCCGGGTGGGATGCAGGATCGGTACGGCCGCGCAGTGGAACTCCCGCAGCTCTTCGACGTAGTGCTGCCTTCCGGCGATCACGACCGGGCGGCCGCTGGCCAGCGCGGTCCCGATGCCGTTCGTGCCCACGTATCGCTCGGCGAACACATGACCCGGGGCCAGGCGCACGCGGTTGAGGTGCGTGGTCAGACCGTCGTGAGACACCTTCCGGGACAGCACTACGCCGTTCCGGTCTGTGATCATCGTGGAGACAGGGTCGTCGGCGAGCTGCTCGTGCAGCGTGTCCAGGATGGGCAGCGCCGCCCTGGCCAGGGGGCTGTCCAGGTTGGGGTTGTCCAGGTAGGGAGCGTCAAGGCTGCCGGACTTCACCTTGTACTCGATCGAGCGTTGCCATGAGGCGACCACCAGCGGCCGGGCATGCGAATCGTTGGTGGCCTCCAGATACAGCTCTCTGGCTACTCTCAGCGAGTTTCCGGGTTGATGTCGGGGCATTTAACACTCCCGTGCGGCGCGCGTCACATTCCTCGGTGCAGTGATTGGAACAGCCCGGCGGCGTCGCGCCTACGGCGTGTATCACATTGAGACATCCGCGGACGAATTCTGAGACATCGACCTGCGAACGGCGGCCTGTGTAATCGGCGCACCACCCACCCGCCGACTCGCAGGGAGCCGCCGTGAAAGCCGTGCAGGTCATCGAATACGACGAGCCGCCCATGCTCGTGGATGTGCCGGACCCGCAGGTCACCGGCCCGCTGGATGTGATCGTGAAGATCGGGGGCGCCGGAGTCTGCCGGACCGATCTGCACATCCTCGAAGGACAGTGGAAGGAGAAGAGCGGGGTCGCCCTTCCGTACACGATCGGTCACGAGAACGCCGGCTGGGTCGCGGAGGTCGGAGAGGCCGTCAGCAACGTCGAGGTGGGTGACCCGGTCATCCTGCACCCGCTGGTGACCTGCGGTCTGTGCCGTGCCTGCCGGGCCGGCGACGACGTGCACTGCCTGAACTCGGCCTTCCCCGGGATCGATGCCGACGGGGGCTACGCCGAGTATCTGAAGACCAGCGCCCGCTCGGTCGTGCCCCTCGCCCCGTCTCTGGAGCCGGCCTCGGTGGCAGCACTGGCCGACGCCGGGCTCACGGCGTACCACGCCGCCGCGAAGGCGGCCCGGGCACTGTGGCCCGGTGACAAGGCCGTGGTCATCGGCGCCGGCGGACTCGGACACATCGGCATCCAGGTGCTGCGGGCCCTGTCGCCGGTCGAGATGATCGTCATCGACCGCAGTCCCGACGCTCTCGCGCTGGCCAAGGAACTCGGCGCCGACCACACGGTCCTCGCGGACGGCAGCGAAGCCGACCGGGTACGGGACCTCACCTCGGGGCACGGGGCGGAGGCCGTCCTGGACTTCGTCGGTGAGGGTGGCGCCGTCGAGACGGGCGTGGCCTGTCTTCGCCGTAACGGCAACTACTACGTCATCGGCTACGGCGGCCAGCTCCACGTGCCGACGATCGACGTCATCTCCACGGAGATCAACTTCATCGGCAATCTCGTGGGGTCCTACAACGACCTCTCCGAGCTGATGGTCCTGGCGGCCCGCGGCAAGGTCACCCTGCACACCCAGCGCTACCCCCTCGCCTCATTCCGGCAGGCCCTCGACGACCTGCACGCCGGCGCCGTACGCGGCCGAGCGATCTTGATCCCCTGACACTGCAGGAGAAGCCCCATGCGCAGCAGACCGTACACAAGCCTGGTCGCAGTGACGGCCGTAGCGGCCCTGACCGCCACCGCGTGCACTGCCCAGAACGAGGCGCAGCACCAGCCCAAGGAGAAGACCGCGCTCTTCAAGCCCGGCTCGGAGATCAGCTACAAGAAGTACGGCAAGGACTACCCGGCGACGAAGGTCAAGGACGTCCCCGGCTCCTGCAGCTACGAGTCGATCAGCCGCAAGGACTACTCGGGACAGACGCTGAAGATCATCAGTCACGCCGTCCCCGTCATCGGTGAGCCGACCCAGCTGCACGCCAAGCAGTTCGAGGAGATCACCGGCGGGAAGGTCGAGGTGGTCAACGTCCCCTTCGGCGAACTGCACCAGAAGATCCTCACGCCCCTCCAGGCGGGCCAGCCGGCGTACGACGTCATGTTCTACCCGTCCCTGTGGATCGGCGACATGGCCCCGTACCTGGAACCGGTGCCGGAGAAGTACCTCAACACCACCGGCATGCAGGACGTCACCGCGGCCTACATGGACGTGGCGACGTGGGACGGAAAGGTCGTCCAGTACCCGGTGGACGGTGACCGGCACTACCTCAAGGTCCGCAGCGATGTGCTGAAGGACCCCGAGCGGCAGGCCGAGTACAAGCAGGCCACGGGCAAGGACCTGAAGGTCCCCACGACATGGGCCGAATACCAGGAAATAGCCGAGGTGTTCAGCGGCAAGGACTTCGACGGCGACGGCAAGAAGAACTACGGCAGCGCCGAGGTCACCAAGCGCGATGACCTGACGTTCTCCGCGTTCATCAGCCGGGCGGCACCGTACGTGAAGAACCCGGACGTCGAGGGGGGTGTCTTCTTCGACCTGGAGACCATGAAGCCGTTGATCAACACGCCCGGCTTCGTCCGCGCCCTGGAGGACATGGCCAAGGCCAAGTCCACCTGGGCACCCGGCGGCGCCAACTTCGGCCTGGGAGACGAGATCTTCTCCTTCGGAGGCGGCCAGACGCTGATGTCCTACTCCTGGGACGACGCCTTCATCCAGGCCCAGCAGCCGGACAGCAAGATCCGCAACACGGTTGAGGCGGCGCCGCTGCCGGGCTCGACGGAGGTCTACAACCGCACCACGAAGTCGTGGGACAAGAAGGCGAACCAGGCGGCCTACTTCACCTGGGGATGGACCTCCGCGGTGGCCAAGGCATCCAGCCACCAGGAGATGGCCTTCGACTACCTGTGCTTTTTCAGCAACGAGGCCAACACCGCGCTCGACCTGACCATCGGACGTTTCGGCGTCAACCCCTACCGCATCTCCCACCTCGACCCGGAGTTCTGGGAGGAGCAGGGCTGGGACAAGGACGTCGCCAAGGCGTACGTGAAGACGCTCGCCGGCATGGAGGAGAACCCCAACCGCGTCTTCGACCTGCGTGTCCCCGGCGTCAACCAGTACATGTCCGCGCTGGCCAACGGCGTCGCGGCGGCGCTCGCGGGTCAGGCGTCCCCGCAGCGCGCGCTGGACGGCGTGGCCAGGGAGTGGGCCAAGATCACCGACCAGATCGGCAAGGAGAAGGTCCAGAGCGCCTATCGCAACGTAGTCGTGCTCGAAGACGAGTCCTGATCCGAACGCAGGGCGCCCCGGGTGGCCGGACCGCACCGGCCGGCCACCCGGGGACTCCCGCCCCCTTCCGCAAGGAGAACCATGGACGGCCTGCGCCGGCACAAGAGCATGTTCCTGTTGCCGGGACTGCTCACGCTCTTTCTGATCATCATTTTCCCGCTGCTGTTCACCATCCGCGTCAGCTTCTCCGGTTGGAACGTCAGCCACCCTCAGATGGACTTCATCGGAGGGGCCAACTACACCGCGATGCTGGACGACAGCCGCTTCTGGGCCTCCATCACCCGGCTGTTCCTGCTGGCGGGCGGCACGGTTTTGATTCAGTACCTCATCGGGTTCGGCATGGCGCTGCTGGTCTGGCGCGAGGTACGCGGCCGCAGATTCTGGCGGGTGCTCTTCCTCGTCCCCATGATGACCACGCCCGTGGTGATGGCCGCCATCTGGCAGACGATCTTCCATGAGTCGCTGGGGCCGGTGAACGACCTGCTGGGGATGCTGGGCCTGACGGGAATTCCCTGGCTCACCGAGTCCGGACCGGCCCTGTTCGCGCTGATGACCGTCGAGGTCTGGCAGTGGACCCCCTTCATGTTCCTGTTGCTGCTGGCCGGCCTGCTCAGCCTTCCCAAGGAACCGTTCATGGCGGCCGCGATCGACGGCGCCGGCACCTGGCGCACCTTCTGGAAGGTGACCTTCCCTCTGATGGCACCGGTCTCGGTGGCGGCGGTCATCATCCGGCTGGTCGAGGCGTCCAAGCTCTCCGACAGCGTCTACGTCCTGACGTCCGGCGGGCCGGGGTCCTCCACGGAGACGCCGGGCTACTACCTCTACATCCAGGGACTCCGCGATCAGCAGACCGGCTACAGCGGGGCGATGTCCCTGACCTACCTCGTCCTGATGATCGTCACGCTCACGGTTGTCGCCGCCCTGCTCACCAGGGCCCTCAAGCTGAAGGGGGACTCATGAGGTCGCGCCTTTATCCCGTATTCAAGTACACCGTGATCGCCCTGTGGGCCTGCTTCGTCGCGGGACCGTTCTTCTGGGCGATGACGACCAGCTTCAAGGACGCCAACGCCGTCCAGGGCGGTCCGACTTACATCCCCTGGGGGCAGTACGAACCCACCCTCACCGGCTGGCGCAACATCTTCGGCGGAGCCGGCGGCGTCGATGTGATCGATCCCTTCATCAACAGTGCCATCGTCACCGTCGCCGCGTCGGCCATCAGCCTGGCGCTGGGGTCGCTGGCCGCCTACGCGCTGTCCCGGTACCGGTTCAGGCTGGGCTTCATCAAGAACAGCGACATCGTCTTCTTCTTCGTCTCCCAGCGGATCATGCCGCCCGTCGTCCTGGTGATCCCGTTCTTCTACCTCCTGCAGTGGGGCGGCCTCCTGGACACCATCGCGGGCCTGGTCATCGTGACGGTCGCGCTCCTGCTGCCCATCGCGGTCTGGGTGATGGTGGACTTCTTCAACGGCATCCCCCGGGAGATCGACGAGATGGCGATGCTGGACGGCTGCCCCCCGTTCCAGACCTTCGTACGGGCGATCCTGCCGAACTCCCTGCCCGGGCTGACCGTCGCGGCGATGTTCTGCGCCGTGTTCGGCTGGAACGACTTCTTCTTCGCCTTCCGGCTCACCTTCACCGAGGTCCAGACCCTGCCCCAGGCGGTCGTCGCCCTCAACTCCTCGATTCCACCGTGGTGGACGCTGTCCGCAGCCGCGCTCTTCGGCGTCGCACCACTGATCCTGCTCGCCCTCTGGGTGGAGCGCCTACTGTCCAAGGGGAACCTGTCGGGAGCCGTCCGTTGAACCTCAACGCCACTGATCTGTGCCTGACCGTCGACGGCGTCGACCACCTCAAGAACGTGACCGCCACCTTCCAGCCGGGACGGCTGCACACCGTCATCGGCCGGACGATGGCCGGGAAGACGACGCTGCTGCGGGCCCTGGCCGGCCTGCAGAAGGTGGAATCCGGCTCGCTGACCCTGGCGGGAGCCGACTTCCTGAAGACACCGGTATGGCGGCGCGACACCGCCATGGTCTACCAGCAGTTCATCAACTACCCGCATCTGAATGTGTTCGACAACGTGGCCTTCCCGCTGAAGCGGGCCGGGCTGTCACGGGACGAGATCGGGCGCCGGGTCCGGCAGAGCCTGGCGAGCGTGGGCCTCGCGGACTTCGAGAAGCGCAAGCCCTCCCAGCTCTCCGGCGGCCAGCAGCAGCGCGTCGCGATGGCGCGCGCCCTGGCCCGAGCTACCGGCATCCTCCTGCTCGACGAGCCACTGGCGAACCTGGACTACAAGTTGCGCGAACAGCTGCGCGACGAGTTCAAGGCCCTCTTCTCCGACCAGGGCGACACGATCGTCATCTACACGACCACCGAACCCGCCGAGGCGATGATGCTCGGAGACGTGGTCCTGGTCATGCACGAGGGGCGGATCCTGCAGACCGGCACCCCGCAGGAGGTCTTCGAACGCCCTGCGACCACCACGGTGGCGTCCATCATCAACGACCCGCCCATGAACATCTTCGCGGGCCGGCTCGAGGGCGGACAGGTCACGGTGGCCGGTTTCCAGGCCACGCACGTCTCCGCGCACCTGGCCGACCTACCCGACGGCGCCTACCAGTTCGGCCTGCGCGCCACCGACGTCAGCCTGGCTGACGGCGGGGTCGAGGGCGAGGTCACCTTCGTCGAGATCTCCGGCTCCGAAACCTTTGTCCATGTGGCCGTCGGCGAGACCCCCTTCGTCGTACAGATCGAGGGCATCCACGACGTCGCCCTCGGCGACCTGGTCAAACTCCGGCTCCGTCCCGACCGGCTGTTCGCTTTCGACGAGCAGGGGGCGCTCGTGCGGACACCTTCATACGATCTCGCTTCAGTGGAAGGCCGTTGATATGGCGCAGTTGGACATCGTCGACGTGGGGCACGCGTACACGCCGGGCGCCGAGGAGGAGCGGTGGGCCCTCAAGCCGCTGAAGTTGACCTTCGAGTCCGGCAAGACCTATGCGCTGGTCGGGCCTTCGGGATGCGGTAAGACGACGCTGCTGAACATCCTGTCCGGCCTGGTCAGACCATCGCAGGGGCGGGTGCTGTTCGACGGCGTCGACGTCACCGCCCTGCCCACCAAGGCGCGCAACATTGCCCAGGTCTTCCAGTTTCCCGTGATCTACAAGTCGATGACGGTCTACGACAACCTCGCCTTCCCGCTGCAGTGCAGGCGCTGGGAGAAGACAAGGATCGACGCCAAGGTCCGGCAGGTCGCCGAGGCCCTGGACCTGAGCGACCGGCTCGGGCAGCCCGCTCGCGGGCTCACCGCCGACGACAAGCAGCTGATCTCACTCGGCCGCGGCCTGGTCCGTGACGACGTGGCGGCCGTCCTGATGGACGAACCGCTCACCGTGATCGACCCGCAGCTGAAGCACTCACTGCGGCGCAGGATCCGGGAGATCACCGAGCAGTTCCGGCCCACGGTGATCTATGTGACACATGACCAGTACGAGGCAATGAGCTTCGCCCAGGAACTGCTCGTCATGAAGGACGGCCGAGCCGTGCAGCAAGGTACCCCTGAGCAGCTGTTCGAAGCGCCCTCCTCCACCTACGTCGGCTACTTCATCGGCTCACCCGCGATGAACTTCCTGACCGTGGATCGCAGCGACGGCCCCCTCGCGCTGGCCGGCCGACCGCTGTCCGTCGCCTGGGACATCCCCCACAGCACGACCGAGGTCCAGGTCGGTGTGCGGCCCGAATACGTCAAGTTCGTCACGGACCCCGGCCCCAACACCTTCCCGGGCCGGCTGCGGGGCGTCAGCGACCACGGTGCACAGCGCGTGCTCGAGGTCGAGGTCGCCGGGCAGTCTGTCAGGGCCAAGACGCCACGAGAGGACGGAGTCCCGGCCGGCGAGAATGTTCTGGTGCACCTGCCGCGCGCGAAGGCCCTTCCGTATGCCGGCGGCCAACTGGTACTCCGCTCGTGACGGTCCGTCCGCCTTACGAGTTGGTGCGTGATAGCGGGTGAGCCGTTTTTGGCCTGGTCATGGCCTGTTCTCAGGTGGCGGTGCGGTCGGATACGACGCTGGCGATGGCGCGGTAGGTGTCGGGCAGGCGCCAGTTCGCGGCTCAGGCCGAGGTCGCCGTCCTCCAGGAGGACCTCGACGTCCGGGAAGTACTGGAAGCAGACGGCCCCGTCCGCGGTCTCCTCGACCGCCGCGCGTTCAGCCCACCGCGGCAGGATGGCCGCCGTGTATGGCCAGCGCACTCCGCTGCTGGCAGTTCGCCTCAAGGCCGTACGAGCGGTCTGGCGCGTAACTCCCCTCCACCGCACGCCGGTTCTGGCTCATGAGCAGGCCGCAGCATACGGACAGGTCCTGGAGGAGCAGCAGCCCGGAGCTGGAGCGGTCCGACGACGTGGCTCAGCTGCTGGCGTCTACCCGGCACGCTGGCAGCCGGGCGGCACACTGAAAAAGATATGCGCGGTGGCGCCTGGGGCATGCCCCAGGCG